>JBAWCJ010000060.1:0-2251 GCA_049590215.1 Candidatus Sulfotelmatobacter sp.
CCGGAGCGGACCGGTCCTGCGCAGACACCCACTCATTCAGGTCCTTGCCGTCGAATAAGATGATCGCGTCAGACGGAGCCGTGCCACAGCCGGCGCCCGGCGTCACCACCTTCGGCTCCGGCTGCCACACTTCCGTGTCCTCAGGCTTGGCCGAACCTTGACCCGCGGTCTGCGCTTCGAGACGAAAGGCTGTGGCAACGGCGAGAATGATGGTGACAAACATCGTTGTCAGACCCAACTTTTTCATATGTCTCTCCACCCATCGCCTCTGAGGGTGTCGCATCTCTCCTCCGAAGTCAATCAGTGTAAACGCCTGGTTACAACAATTGACCGTCGCTCTTAGGGCGTGACGCTGCTAAAGTATCCGGCATGAACAGACTGTTAGTTGTCTGCGCCATCACGGGGGCGATGTTCGGCCAAGGGCCAGCTCAAACGCCAGCGTCCACCCCGTTGAAGGAATATTCCTATCCATCCGACGGGTTCGCGGTCAAATTTCCGTACGCTCCCGAGCCGCATTCTGATTCCACTGACCCGGACCGCAAGGTGTGGACTATCCACCTAAACCAGCGTGCCGCAATTAGCATCAGACTCAAAATTGACCCCGACCTTCCTTGCGATGTTGCGCTCGGAAAGCTTAAGAGTATGGCCACATCGAGTGATGTGCCCATCCGGGAGTTCACCGTAAGCGGGCGACCTGCTTGGGAGGAGAAAGACTGGCATCGTGGCAACAGCATGATTTTCGAACGCTACGTGTGTGGTGGCATGGGCCACTACTACATACTTACGCTCAGTTGGCCAGCCGGCGAGTCCCGGCCCCAACTCGGAGTGGAAATAATGGATTCTTTTCGGCTTATCAAATGATAACCAGAGCGAGTTGGTGAAACATCCCCATTACACTCATTGATCCGGCCGGGCAAAGCAGAGAGAAATCGGTCCTAAACATTTCCACAACCACCGTGCGACATCTAACCTTGCTCCCAACCCGCAACGAGCGCATCATGGTCAAAGCGGAGGCAGTACAGCAAGAGCGAGGAACTCGACGCGTAACTCGTTTGCGCTCAAGATTTTGACCCTTAAATCATCTGCAATCAGGATTTTGCAGACACTTTTTGCAAACCCCGCCCCCAGCAAGCTTTTCGCAGGTATGGGGGGAGGGGGGATACCCCAAGAGTAAAGAGAATTCCCCAAAAATCTCTCCTTCTACAGACCACGAAAACACCACCCCACAAAGATTATTTCAAGCAGATTTCCACAAGCCAGATTCAAAAGCTAGAAGCTGAAAGCCGAAAGCTGAGAACTGAGAGCTGAGAGCCGAAATCTACAAACTGAGAACCGAGAACTGAGAACTGAGAACTGCCTTCGCAATCGCGCAGTACAAATCAATCGCCTCAGCCAGCTGCTTCTTCTCGATGAACTCTCCGTCAGTATGCGCGACGTGAATCGATCCTGGACCAATCAGCAGCGGCTCGCCCCAATTCGTGAGCCGAGGAATGTCAGTGGTGAACGCGGCAATCATCGTCGGCAATCCATCAACGGTGCGAAAGCGCAGGAAGGGAAGTTCGAGCGGAAATTCAACCTTCACCGAATCGCCCGCAGTCGCAAGAATCTGCCGCCGCAGATCCTGCGAAGGACCAATCAGACGATAGAGCAAGTCCGCATGAGCATAATCAGGAATCACGTTGGGCGCGCGACCGCCCTCGATCAATCCGATGTTCAGCGTGCACGGACCAACTTCTGGATCGGACGGCAAAGGCATCGCGCGCAGCCGCGTGAGAGCCGCAAGAAGCTTGTCGATTGCGGATTCGCCGAGTTCAGGATAAGCCGAATGCGCCATGCGCCCCGAAGCGGTAACCTCAACCCGCAGCGTCCCCTTCGAAGCCAGAGCGATGCGATTCTCGGTCGGTTCGCCATTGACCAGGAATTTGCATCCATGAGCAGGCTGACTCGCCGCGAACTCGTTAGCTGCCTGCGCGCCCAGGCTGTCGCGCTCTTCGCCCACCAGGAACAGCAGTCCGACGTAAATTCGTTCCTTGCGCAATCGTTCCGCAGCAGCAGTCTGCGCGGCAATAATGCCCTTCGCATCACACGAGCCGCGCCCGTAGATTCGAGCGGCGTCTTCGGAAGATGCAATGAACGGAGGAACCGTGTCCATGTGCGTGGAGAAAACCACCACCGGATTCGGCTGCTCCGGCGAAGTAGCATAGACGTTGAAGCGATTGCCTTCGACCGGCATGCGCCGCGTCTGGTAGCC
>JBAWCJ010000061.1:0-3825 GCA_049590215.1 Candidatus Sulfotelmatobacter sp.
TTGGCCCATAGATAAACAAGACCACCAGCACCAGCCATGTGCCGAGATACGTTGCCGCTATCCGCGTTTTTCTTCCGACCAGGATGGCCACCCCGACGACGAAGAGAATCACGCCTGTCAGATAGCCAATTAGCGCGTGCGCCGGAATCCACGCAGGCATGAGTTTTTCGAGCGGGACTCCGGGCACGTTCGCTGTGTGCAGAAAGTTCTCAACCCCAAAAAATATAGCGGCTATCGCGACCAGCACGCGGCCCACGGTTATGAGCTTGCCTCCGCCTTGTCCGCGGCCGTGCTCGCGCATGGCTTCTCCCGCAAGAATCCAGCCTCCGCCCGCGAACGACATTTCGCGGATGACAATCGTCCACGCAAACCGATCTTGAGGGCTCGCGAGCGCGCGCGGGATGTGCAGCATCACCACGAAAAGAAACATCATGATCCCCAAAAGCAGGCCGGACCATCGCACCTGAATTCTTGTGGCGATGCTCAAGGACGCGGCGACCAACGCGCAGCCAACGAAATAGGCCCAGAACAAACGCCAGGGCATAAATGCGGGCACCATGGTCATGAGGCCTTGCGCAGCGGAGAGATGCAAGGCGCCGAAGACTGCCAAGGGGAGGGCGAAACACAGATTGCGCAAGGCTACGACCTTGTCGAGGCCGCGGGCCTGCGTGAAATCGGTCTTCGCAGCCCACGAGGCAATCACGAAAAGCACGATGCCGGCGCTGCACATCGAGACTACCGTGCGAGAGATCTCGAGAAAAGCTGCAAGAATGATTGAGTGCATATGGATGCCAAGCAATAAGGGGATTCCAAAACGAAACAGTGCTCAAAATTAGGCTACGTGCCGTCTTGTTTACCGCTCACCTCCGCCCTAACCTGATCTCTGGGCCTGTGGTGTAATTGGCAGCACGTAAGCCTGTCCAGCTTAAAGGTGCGGGTTCGAATCCCGTCGGGTCCACAGCTTCCCGTTCCATGGTAGGGAATCTGACGGGGAGTCTCGGGGAAGGGAGGCTCCTCAAGTAACCTTGACTTCCGATTCCGATGTTGCCGATAATTGTATTCACAGCTGGACAGGCTTACGCCCCGAGTTGAATACTTCGCTCGGGGTTTTGCTTTTCTAATTCTTGCCGCCCTGCTTCTTCTCCACCTTCGCCCAGGTGTCTTTCAGCGCGACCGTGCGGTTGAACACCGGCTTGCCGGGCTTGGAGTCTGGATCGACGCAGAAGTACCCCAGTCGTTCGAACTGATAACGGCTGCCGGCAGCGGCGCCGGCCAGCGACGGCTCCAACTTCGCTTGCGTGATCACTTCGAGCGAGTTCGGATTCAGATTCGCCGTGAAGTCCTGACCCTCCTCGACTTCGCCGGGGTTTTCTTTCGTGAATAAGTTTTCATAAATCCGAACCTCAGCGTCGATGGCGTTCGCAGCCGAGACCCAGTGAATGGTTGACTTCACTTTGCGGCCGTCGGGGGCATTGCCGCCGCGCGTTGCCGGATCGTAGGTGCAATGCACTTCGAGCACCTCGCCCTTTTCATTTTTCACAACGCTCTGGCAGGTGATGAAATAGCCGTAGCGCAGGCGCACTTCGCGTCCTGGCGACAATCGGAAATATCCTTTCGGCGGATCTTCGCGGAAGTCATCCTGCTCGATGTAAAGCACGCGCGAGAACGGCACTTTACGCGTCCCGGCGCTCGCGTCTTCGGGATTATTCACCGCGTCCATCTCTTCGACCTGATTCTCCGGATAGTTGTCGATTACGATCTTCAGTGGACGAAGCACGGCCATCACGCGCGGAGAGCGCTTGTTCAGATCTTCACGGACGAAGTGTTCGAGCATGGCCAGTTCGATCGAGCCATTGGTCTTCGATACCCCAATCGCCCCGACAAAGTTACGCACTGCCTCGGGCGTATAACCGCGACGGCGAATGCCGCCGATCGTGGGCATGCGGGGATCGTCCCAGCCGCTCACCCGGCCTTCCTCCACCAACTGCAGCAGCTTGCGCTTGCTCAACAGCGTGTAGGTGAGGTTCAGCCGGTCGAACTCGATCTGGCGCGACGGAAAGATGCCCAGCTGCTGGATGAACCAGTTGTAAAGCGGGCGATGGTCTTCGAACTCCAGGGTGCAGAGGGAGTGGGTGACGCGCTCGATCGAATCCGACTGTCCGTGAGCGAAGTCGTACATCGGATAGATGCACCATTTATTGCCGGTGCGGTGATGCTCGGCGTGCAGGATGCGATACATCACGGGGTCGCGGAAGTTAACATTGGGCGACGCCATATCGATCTTCGCCCGCAACGTGCGCGAGCCGTTGGGGAATTCGCCGGCGCGCATGCGTTCCAAAAGGCTCAGGTTCTCTTCGACCGAGCGGTTGCGATACGGACTGTCTTTACCCGGCTCAGTGAGCGTGCCGCGATAGTCGCGAATCTCGTCGGCGGTCAGGTCGTCGACGTAGGCCTTGCCATCTTTGATCAGCTTGATGGCCCATTCGTAGAGCTGATCGAAATAGTCGGAGGCGTAGAAGAGTCCGTCCCACTTGTAGCCGAGCCAGGCGACATCGGCCTTGATCGACTCTACGTATTCGGTTTCTTCCTTTTGGGGATTGGTGTCGTCGAAGCGGAGATTCGTATGTCCGCCGAATTCGTCGGCCAGTCCGAAGTCGATGCAAATTGCCTTGGCATGGCCGATGTGCAGATGGCCATTGGGCTCGGGAGGGAAGCGGGTTTGCACGCGGCCGTTGTGCTTGTTGGTCTTGAGGTCCTCGAGAATGATGTCGCGGATGAAATTCGACGGAGCAGGCGATGGCGATGCAGCTGCGGCTTTTTCTCGGGCTTCGCTTGGAGTGGATGAATTCATTACTCTTTGATCTTATCGCAAGATCAAGCGTCGAGGGCTCTCTTGCCGCTGCCGTGCGTACTTTGAATTGAACTTTTTCCTTTTGCCGGAGACAGCGGACGATCTCGAACAAGTTGCCGCGGTCAGATGGAAGGTTCGATCTTCTCGAGCGCCTGCTCGATGCGGGCCAGCGTGGTTTCCCGGCCTAGAACCTCTAGCGTCTCGAACAGCGGAGGGGCGTTCTTGCGGCCACAAACCGCGACGCGGATGGGCTGAAACATCTGTCCTGCTTTCACTCCCAGTTCTTGCGCGGCGGCGCGCAGAGCCTGATCCAGCGGGCCGTGTTTGAATTCGACATCGGCCAGGACTTCGAGGGCCCGCGCAAGAACCTTCAGAGCCATGGCGGCGTCCCCCTTCTGCGGGATGAGTTCGGCCGGATCGTAGAGCGGCAGCTGGTTGACAAAGAAGAAGTCGGCGGCGGTGAGCACGTCGCGTAGCAGTTTGATGCGCTCGCGGATCAGCGGTGTGACCTGCAACATCTTTTGAGGTGTGACGTTGAATCCGGCGGCGCGGACCTCGGGCAGCAGGCGGGCGCTCAGATCCTCCACTGGCAAGCCGCGAATGTGTTCGGCGTTGAGCCAGAGCGCCTTGGGGTCGAAAGTTTCTTCGGGGGCGGGAACACCAGGATCCCTCGCTTCGCTCGGGATGACAGTGCCGCTCGGGATGACAACATTAATGGTAGGCGTGCCCTCCCCAGAGATTGATTCTTTGAAGTTCACGACCGCATTGGAGCGGTTGATGGCTTCCAGGGAAAACACGTCGATGATCTCGTGCAGGGACATGTTCTCCCGGTTATCTTTGGGCGACCAGCCGAGCAGGCAGAGAAAATTGATAAAGGCTTCGGGGAGGAATCCGGCGTCGCGGTAGGTGGTGACGCTGACGACTGGGCCATGGCGGCGCTTCGAAAGCTTGGTGCCGTCGGGTGCGACCAGCAG
>JBAWCJ010000062.1:0-4827 GCA_049590215.1 Candidatus Sulfotelmatobacter sp.
CATAGCGCCGGTAAACATACTGGATAACTTTTTCGCGCTCGTCGCCGCTGGGCAGATCAAGATCGATGTCGGGCCATTCGCCGCGCTCTTCCGATAGAAAGCGCTCGAAAAGAAGCTCCATGCTGACAGGATCGACGGCCGTAATACCCAGCGAATAACAGACAGCGCTGTTGGCGGCCGAGCCGCGCCCCTGCGCCAGAATATTTTCCTCGCGGCAGAAGCGGACCAGATCCCAAACGATAAGGAAATATCCGGCGAGCTTAAGTTTTTCGATCAGCGTGAGTTCCCGCTCAATCTGGCGCCGGGCGCGGGTTTGCATGTCAGGTGAAGTTCGGCCATAGCGCTCGCGAAAACCTTTCCATGCGCGCTCGCGCAGAAACGAGTTCATGGTTTCGCCTTCGGGAACGGGATAGAGCGGGAACTGGTAGCCAAGATCGTTCAATGTAAATTCGAGACGCGAAGAAAGTTCGAGTGTGTTGTTAATGGCCTCGGGCAGGTCGGCGAACAGTTGCTGCATCTCCTGCGGAGATTTCAAGTGACGCTCGGAATTGCGCGCCAGCAGCCGGCCCGCGGTAGACAGCGTGCGATGATGACGGATGGCGGTGAATGCGTCGCAGAGCTCGCGATCTTTTGCAGCGGCATAGCAAACGCCATTGGTCGCGAGCAGAGGAAGATTGAGCGATCGGGCAATCGCGATAGCGGCACGGTTGCGCGTTTCTTCCTCTCTATGGAAATGGCGCTGCAACTCGACGTAAACATTGCCGCAACCGAAAATTCCAACCAGCTGCTCGACTTGCTTGCGAGCTTCTTCGATGCTGCCCTGTCGCAAAGCCGCGGCCAGCGGCCCATCCGCGGCGCCAGTCAGGCAGACGAAGCCCTGGGCATGTTCTTCCAACTCTTCGTTCTGGACTGCACCTTCACCCTTTTTCGAACGCAACTTCATTTTGGTGATCAATCGGCAGAGGTTTTGATAGCCGGCGCGGGAAGCGACGAGGAGGGGAATACGAAACTTACCACGGGGTGAATATGCGGTGACCTCCGCGCCAATATGCGCCTTGAGCTCCAACTTTTTCGCCGCCATATGAAAACGTGGCGCACCGTAGACTCCGTCAGTGTCGAGCAACGCAATGGCCGGCATGTGGAGCCGGGCGCAGGCCGACATCAATTCCTCGGGCAAGGAAGATCCTTCGAGGAAGCTGAAAGCAGAGCGGGCGTGAAGCTCAACATACATTGAGTCATTGAGCGATTGAGTGATTGAGGTCATTTGCAACCCAATCGCTCAATGGCTCAATCACTCAATGACTCAATTTTTCAGTCATAACTCCCTTCTACGAACCAGCTTCCGCCGAGCAGATCGTGCACGAGCCGGTAAAGAGTGACACTGTCTGCATTTTGCAAAGCGATATCCCATTCATCGCGCGCCCAGGCTTCCCGTTCCCACCAGTCCCCGGAACTGCGCCACGGGCCGGCTTTCCAGAGCACATTGCCCTGCACTTCTTTTTTCTTCAGGCACACGACTCGTGCTAACTCCCCATTTTCCAAAGTCACAGTGGCACGCAGTAGTGGACGGAACAGACGAAGAGCAGCGACGGCGGATTTTTCTTCTGCCGCTTTCTGGCGGTTTATTTTCGGAACGGCTTCAGGCGTGAAGCGCCGCATGCGAAAACCTTCGGCATGATGCGTATCCAGCAACTCCACCGAGCCCACGCGAGGCTCCCCGACCAACCCGGCAATGCGCGCCAGCGTAAGTTCCAATTTTTCCGGTTCCGGCGATGGAGGCAGAAACAGGCCGCTCTGCGCCGACCGCGGCCGCGCCGGTTCCACGGCAAGATGAATCTTCAGGATGGGCGCGCCCGGCGGATGCGCGTTCAAGTCCAGTTGCAGCAGTTTGAGAAAAAGTTTCGCATCAAGCATCGGTAGCGGAAGACGAAGAGTTCGGCAGAATTTGCTTTGCCGTCCGGAAATAAAATGCGGAGCCGGAGCGTGAGCTTCGTTATGTACCGCATCGCTCTCACTGGGAATCCCGAAAGCTTCAAGTTGGGGATCAACCCCCGCTAAATTCTGCAGCGCCAGCGTAAGCCGTAACTCTTGCGTATTCAGAGCCCGCGCGGCCAAGCGCGCACAGATCTGATCGAGCAGACAATTCAGCAGGAAGGCCAGCGGCTCCAGCAGCACAATGGGATATTCCAACTCAATGGCTTCCTCAAACACCGCCGGCGCTTCCACCGGAACCAGCGTGCGAGAAGCCGCGCCCCGCGCCAGTTGCTGCAGATGCAAGCCTTCCTGTCCCAAGCGCTCGCTCAGCGCAATTTCCGGTAGCGCCGCCAGAGCGCGAAAATCGCGAATGCCCCAGCGCTCGAGGGTTGCCAGCAGGTAGGCCGATTTTTCTCGCTGTCCCTGTTCCTTCTTCTTTCCTTCACGCTCTTTACTTTCATCTCGCCCGGCAAACAAAACTTGCACCGGCAGAGATCCCAGCGACTCGGCTTCTTGTCGAGATGGAATCACAGTCACACCGGAAAAGCCGCGGGCCGCGAGCGCGGCAGCATCGGGATTCGAAGCCACAGCGACATTCGCATCCAGTCCGAGATCGGCGGCGCGGCGGAACAGGCTATGGGCAATCTTAAGCAGCGATCCAAAAAGCGACTCCATGCCTTCGAGATCCACCAAAACCATGTTGGCAGCAGCATCTTCCACGCGTGGCGAGAAAGACTGCGCGCAATCCAGCAGAGCGGCGTGTGCCACGGATTCCTGCAACAGAGAACGCGGGCGCAGCGTCAACTCCGAACAAAGTTCTGCCTGGGCTTTCGTCATCCCCGGCATAATGCCCGCGCGGCCTGCGCTTTCATTCACGGCAAAAACTTTTTCCAGTGGAGGCTTGCCTTCGAAAATAGCCACGGCTCGCGCGCGCAACTCCGGCTCGGCGCGAAATATCGCGGCCACGGGAAAATTCGGCACGAAGATGCAGGCAAACATAGTAAAAGCAGGTTTCAAAGTTTCAGAGTGTCAAAGGTTTCAAAGTTCAAAATAATTGCTCAACTTTGAAACTCTGAGACCTTGAAACTTTGAAACCTGTCCTTTTTCATCCCGCCCAGGCAGTCTTGCTGGCGAATGTGATCTCAGCGGAACGAACTGGTTTGCGATCCAGCCGGGAGCGCACCAACTCCGCCGTGATTTCCAGTCCAGTCAGCAATTGCGCGTGGGAAGGCGTCTGGAATTGAGAATCCGCAATGGGCTTGTCTGCTCGATCTTCCAGCTTGACCAATAACGAAGAGCAGCTTCCGGCGATGGACTGCCGCTCCACTGCCAGCAGCACGGTCGGCGTATGCTCCACGGCGCGGCGGAAACGGAACCACGTAGTCAGCGGAATGCGGCGCGCGGCTTGCGGCGGCAGATCGCCCAGATCGAGGGCGATCAATCCGAAACCTCCGCTTTCAAGCAGCAAGTCAGTAGCGCGCAGAAGTTGTTCCAGGCTCTTCTCTGGTGAATTTTCTCCGCAGCGCACCCACAGCAGCCGATCCAACTCGACCCCCGCAGCCTCGGCCGACTGCGGATCGAGAGCATCGCTGGCGTCCACCAGCGCACAGCATTCTCCGCGCCGCGTGGCAGCAGCCAGTGCGGCCAGCAGCAAAGTGGTGCGGCCGGAAGAAGCCGGACCGCAAATTTCCGTCAGGCAACCGCGCGGCAGACCTCCAGTAAGGGCATCCATCGCGGCGATGCCGCTGGAGACCATTTCCGGCACAGGCCGCACCGCCAATCGCGAGGCTGGGGTAACGCCGGCGAACCTCGCATCTTTAGAAGAAAAGACGGAAGTAGAAAAAACAGAAGTAGTAGAAGCTCGCTGCGGCGGCCGACCCTCGGCGAAAAGCTCCGCACTGGAAGGCTGCGGGCAATCTTCGGCGCCTTCTTCAACAAAAACAAAAGGGCGGCCCTGGGCCGCCGAAGTGGAAACCACTGGGGAAGACATAGATTCCTCGAGAAAATTTCAGGGAACGCCAGGGCGGGAACGCCCCGAGGCAGTTTCGCTTTTTATTCGCCTATGAGGATTGTGCGCCTGGCAACTGAGATTGTCAAGCGGGTTCAGAGAGAAATGAGCACACAGTTGGTTAGCCGATGCCTCTTTGAGGGCCGCTGAATGGCGCTAACACATGTTTCGAGCCGCCAACTTATCGTGGAGGACATGTCTTCTTATTATTACAGCCGCTTAAGGATTGCTGCCCGCAGGCCGATGGAGTTCCTGCTGGACCGAGGGCGGAAGATTGTCCAGGTGATTGAGAAAAGTGACAACTTGCCAGATCTCACTATCGGCCATGATATTCCCCCACGCCGGCATGGCTGATCGGCGCACTCCGTTCTTGACCAGGTAGAAATCCTGGTTTTCGGGCAAGCGGGGATGCGCCTGCATGAACTGCGGCGCTCGTGGATTGAAGGACGCTCCGTAATCACTCACTGGATTGTCCGGTCGGCCGTGGCAGTCGGCACACTTGTCGCGATACAAGCGGGCGCCATCGAGCAGGTTGGCCTCTGTAGGCGCGATCGGATTCCCTTGTGCTGACGCATGGCGTGCGGCTGAAGCATTCAAAGCGGTGGTGGAGATCTGAGATTCGAGCCTAGATGGTGGAAGATTCGCGCGCAGGTCCGCATAGCCGAGTCTCAGGTAAAGCCAACCGCCGAACGTGAACACGATCAGCGTCGCAACAATTCCGGCCACGAAGTCTTTCATCCTGGCCTCCCTGGTCGCATTATGCACCTTTTCTCCGGTGCAATGTCTCACCAACAACGTCGAAACCATCGTTACTGATAGCCCTCAGGACCCCGCAACCAACCGTG
>JBAWCJ010000063.1:0-14655 GCA_049590215.1 Candidatus Sulfotelmatobacter sp.
GCAGTATTCGTGTCGGCTACGGTCTCTTTTACAGCGCCATTGAAGACGCCACCGGCTTTGTTGAAGTTGGCGATGCGCCCTACGGCTTGTATTACTCTTCTCCGGAACCCACCTTGCTGGCATCCCCATTTGTCGATCGTGGTACGGGGTCTAGTGAGGTCAGCGCGGGAGCGAAGTTTCCCTTCACGTTTCCTCCAGCGAACGCCTCTCCCAGGAATCCGGACACCGCTTTCAATTGGACGCAAGCCACTCCTATTTCCGGGTCTGACTACTTATATCCCCGCGACAAAATACCGCAGGTGCAGGAGTTTGAGTTTTCCCTGCAGCGCCAGCTAGGCTCATCGACGGTTGCCAGCGTTAGCTATGTAGGATCCGTTGGCCGGCACCTGTTGACGTTCGAAGATTCGAATCCCGGAAGTGCATCCCTGTGCCTTGCGCTGAACGCGTTACTACCAGCCGGGGCGACTCCCTGCGGTCAATACGGCGAAGACAACGCGTATGTTCTCGCGCCAGGAAAGACTATTAACTCGCCCAATGCAGTCACGGTTGGCGGTGTGACGACCGTTTACGGCACCCGTCAAACCTTTGGGATCAATTTTGGTAGCAATCCGTATATGATCACGGCCGTCAGTTCGAGTTTCAACTCGTTGCAGGCAAGCTTGAAACACAACGAGAAATATGCAAATTTTCTGGTCGCCTACACCTACGAAAAATCGATTGATAACGGCTCCACGTCGTTCGATGCAACCAATCCTTTCAATCCGAGAGCTAGCCGCGCCTTGTCGGTTTTCGATGTCCCGCAAGACTTGACCGTGAGCTACACCGTCCAGCTGCCCTTTGACAAGCTGACTGGCGGCGCTACCAAGAGACTTACCGCAGGGTGGGCATTGTCCGGTATCTCGACGTTCGCCAAGGGTGAACCCGTCCAGATAAGTGAAAACGATGACAATTCACTCAGCGGAACATTCGATGACACTATCGATGAGCCTAGTTACTCCGGCACTGGCCCTCTGTATGTAAACCGCAATCCGCGCAATCAAGCCGGGTTACCGTACTTCAATCCGAATTACTTCACGGCCGAACCAGTTGGGCAGGTCGGCAACGCTATGCGACGTTTCTTTAGTGGGCCGGGTATCTACAACTTTGACATGGCATTGCTCAAAGACACGCAGATAACCGAAGGCCTGCAGGCGCAGTTCCGCGCCGAGGCGTTCAATGTCTTCAATCACGCCCAGTTCACTAATCCGTCGGGAAATTTCAACAACACGGGCGCAGGCGGTTTTGGGTTTGTGACCGGCGCCCGAGATCCGCGCATCATGCAACTCGCGTTAAAGTTTTTGTTCTAGGCCGTACTTCGCCGATGATCTCAAGCTCCAGATCACAATCGGGGCTGGTTCTGGCGGCCCTGTGGGCCTCCAGTTGTTTTGCCGCCGCGCCACAGACCCAACAGCAAAGCCCTCAGAAAAATGGCAACCCACTCTCGACCCGCGGCAAGAAAACTTTCGCCTCGACCTGCGCAACCTGCCATGGCCTCGACGGACGGGGCGCCGAACGCGGTCCCAACATCGCCGACAATCCAAAGGTCCAGCGCCTCTCCGACTCGCAGATCGTGCACATTATCCAGAACGGCGTCCCGGGCACCGGAATGCCGGCCTTCCACACCCTCGAACCGGCGGACGTCAAAGCGGTAGTAACCTACCTGCGCACTCTTCAGGGGACAAAGCAAACCGTCAAACTGCCCGGCGATCCCGTCCGCGGAGAGACAATTTTCTTCGGCAAAGCCCGGTGTTCCACCTGCCACATGGTCGCCGGCAAAGGCGGCTTCATCGCCTCCGATCTCTCCAGTTACGCGCGCACGCACGACGTAGAGCAGATTCGGAGCTCAGTCACCACTCCGGCTCCGGCCGCCGACCGCCAGGCGCGATTAGTGACCGCGACCATTCGCGGCGGCGAGAAAATTGTCGGCAGAATTCGCAACGAAGACAACTTCTCTCTGCAACTGCAGGCTCTCGACGGGGCGTTCTACTTCGTAACGAAATCCGATCTCGAGAGCTTGGAATATAACTCGCAGACCATGATGCCTTCCGACTACAGTTCCACTCTTTCCGCCGACGAATTGAATGATGTAGTCAGTTATCTGATGAAGGTAGCGAACGTGAACGGGTCACGAACTCCCAAGAAAGCCGACGAATGGGAGGAGTAAGAGAGGATGAATAATTTCATTCAGAAACTTATTGAAAGAAAGGCATTCCCATGAATCGCAGCATGAAAGTCCTGCAAGCCTTCGTCATCGCGACGATACTCGCGGCGCCCAGGGCAGGTGTTCTGGCTGCCCCACGCGAACTCAGGGAGTTTAAGCTGCAAGCCGAATCGCCGCAGTTCTGGAATCTCATCGATCACAATGCCAAGCTGGGCGTCGTGGCCACGGGCTTCGGGTTTACCGAAGGCCCGGTCTGGGATGAGGCGGGGTTCCTCTATGTGAGCGACGAGACCATCAACAAGATTTTCCGCGTCCATCCCGATGGCAAGAAAGAAGAAGTGATTGCGCTCGGTGATCCCGATGGCAATACCTTCGACCGCGAGCATCGCCTGATCGATTGCGCGAGCGTATTACGCGCCATCATCGAAGTAACGCCCGACGGAAAATATAAGATTCTGGCAGACCATTACGAGGGCAAGAAACTGAATAGTCCCAACGACGTGGTCACGGGACCGGACGGAGCTCTCTATTTCACGGATCCGACCCTGGATTTGGTGGCCGGAGAAAAGCAGGAAATCCCCTTTCAAGGTGTCTACCGCCTCGACACAGAAGGCAATGCAAAGTTGCTTACGAAGGATCTGACGCAGCCGAATGGCCTGGCGTTTTCGCCCGACGGCAAACATTTCTACGTCGATGACAGCGAACAAAGAAACATCCGCGTCTACGACGTTGCAGCCGACGGAACCCTCACCAACGGCCGCATCTTTGGCGAGGAGCCAGGCGGGAAGGGGGATGGCGTCCCCGATGGAATGAAGGTCGACAAGAACGGCAACATTTTTGTCACCGGCCCTAAAGGCATCTGGGTTTGGGACGCCAAAGGCAACCATCTCGGCACCATCGTCATGCCGGAGCAGCCCGCAAATCTCAACTGGGGCGACAAGGACTATCGAACCCTTTACATCACCGCAACCACATCAGTCTACAGGCTCGAGATGAAGACGCAAGGCTTCGTGCCGTACTTGTAAAGCAGCATGACGAACAGGACAAGCCCGGTGCGGACAACTATGGTGCGAAAGGGGGGACTCGAACCCCCACGGTTTTACCCGCCAGATCCTAAGTCTGGTGCGTCTGCCAATTCCGCCACTTTCGCATACGCACAATTATACAAAGCGGAGAGAGTTCTTTCGGAGTGTCGAGTGGAATCGAGTACTTAGCGCATGCCCCTACTTGCATCAAGCAGTAGCGAAAAACACAGCTCCCACGGGCGAAACGCTTGCGGGGCGGCGCCCCTTTGCCAAGCAGGCTACTGCACTGCGTTGAGTCCCTGATAAATGAACATACCGGCGAGCACGAGCAACAGCACCCCGGAACCGGCGCCGAAAACCCAGACCGGCACGGTGAGCCGGTTGACCTTAACTAGCAACTCCGTCTGTTCCTGCTGCATATGCTGGCTCGCGTCGTCGAGATACAACGACTCTTCCTCATGCATGGTCAGCGTGCTGCGGTAGATGAGCAGAATGATCAGGCCGATGGTGAAAACACCCCACACGATCGCCAGGCCAAGCGTTAAAGGAGTCCACGTCCAAGTCATAAGCCACCTCGACAGTTTGCAAGCCCGTTGGGCGACTCCACCACATCGAGGGGTGCGGGCCTTAGCCCACGATCCTCAACCTGGAGGAAGGGCCTAACGGAAGCATTATAGACCAGTTGGCAAGCGCCGCGGGAGGAATCGTCGCCGGGAAGCCAGACATCCAATAGCTGGTCATGGCAAGTGTAAGCCTAGTCTGATTACGGTGCCAACCGCTTGCCAGGCTCTGGTATAATCTAGGTACTTTAAAGCCAAGGAGATACGAATGGCCACGACAACCGTCCCAAGTGTGAACACCAACGTCCCGGAAGTGAAGAAGACTCCGCCGGTTTCGCTCACGGCCAGCGCGGTTTCCAAGGTGAAGGAGATCATGGGACAACAAAATCCCGTGCCCGCCGGCCTGCGCATTGGCGTAGTCGGTGGCGGCTGCTCCGGCTTCTCCTATTCCATGCAGTTTGAAAACGCTGCCGGAATGATGGACAAGACCTTCGACATGGATGGACTGAAAGTGTTCGTCGATGCCACCTCGGTGATGTATCTGAACGGGTGCATCGTCGACTATGTCGAAACCCTGGAAGGCGCCGGATTTAAGTTTGAGAATCCCAACGTGAAGAGCACCTGCGGCTGCGGATCCTCATTCAGCGTTTAAGTTTCAGCTTGAAGGTTTTCCGCCGTGCGTGGGAAGACTCGTGCCGCAAATCTCGTGGAAGAAAACGGCCTCATCCCAGGGTGAGGCCGTTCCATTTTTGATTGGACCCCTCTCACCGCTATTGTGGTGGATTAGCGGGCGGCTGCGACGGCGAGGAAGATGAGCCGCTATTGCCGAACGTGGAAGACTGCCCGAACGAACTGCCGTTAGAATTGCCAAACGAGCTGCCGTTTGAATTACCAAATGGACTGCCGTTGCTGCCACCGAACGGACTGCCGCTCGTTCCAGCTGCCGGCTGCGCACCGTTCAACCCCGGTTGATTTCCGAATCCGAGTGACTGCAGCCCCGGCTGATAAGGCGTGGTGATGATTCCGCCGCGGTCGAGGCTGGGATCATACAAAAATTGCCACTCGTTATATTTCTTCTTGTGGTTGTATTCCCGAATGGTAGTTTTCTTGCACAGGCTGGCCACGCCGACAATCGGGCCGCTGGCGACGAGCTGTTGGCCGCCCGAGCTTGTGTCCCCCTGCCCTCCCGAAGTTTGAGGAGACTGAGACGAATCTGACCCCGATGCGGAATTCGTTCCTGGCTGACCGCCTGCCTGTTGATCCGCGCCGGTCTGCGAGTTGGAGCCTGCTCCGAACCCGCCGTTCGAGTTTCCCCCCGATCCAGACGACTGCGAAAACACGCCGGAACTGTTAACTCCGGAGTTGCCAAACCCAGAATTGCCAAACCCCGAACCGCTCGATCCCGAACCGCCGAAGGCGGAATTGCCAGAAGCGCCAAATCCAGAATTGCCGAAACTCGAACTGCTCCCCCCGAAACTATTCTGTCCCGCCGGGGACCCGATCGCGCTCGCACCCGGAATGCTTCCACCACCAATGCTGAAACCGCCGCCCAGCGTTACCCCGGGTTCACCGTAATGCAGCAGCCTGAAGTCCGCGCACTTGCCGTTCTTGCAGTTCAGCGGGTCTTTGTAATGCTTGCGCAGGTAGCGCATATTGTTCGTGTTGTCGAGATCATCCAGCTTCGTGGGATAGCGGCTGAATTTCTTGTAGTAGTTCCGGATGGCCCGCGAGTACTGCACACCGCGGTGGATCATTTCCGTTTCCTGCTCCCGCTGAGCCTCATACTTCATCGGGATAATGATTCCGAACATGACTCCGACGGCCATCAAGGCGACCACGAGGAGCAGCGTCAGCAGGATATATCCCTCTTCCCCAGGACGAAGACGAGGGCGGCCCGCGGTCGGCGCGCGGTGCATCGATCCGCGGATTTGTGCCGCGCACTTTCTCATGACGGGCTCACGACGGGTTCCCCTGGGTCAGCGGTATGTTCTGCGCCGGGCCGCTGACCACCAAGTCCTGGATCTCAACCGATGTTGCCGAAATTCGCACAACCTTGTAGCGGCGATCGACGATTTCGCCCTCGCCGGCTATGAAAACGTCAGTGTCTTTGGAAAGAAAAACTTTCCGGGGTTCTCCGGGCTGGCTGGCGAAGCCGAAGAACTTCAGGGGTATTGCAGGCTGTTGTGCCACGGCCGGCGGCGCGTATATCGGATCCTTTCCACCTGGTTTGCCTTTGTCCGTCGCACCGGGGGCCAGCGGAATGGGAATCACGGCGTCCGGCTGGGATATGAAAATGTTTCTTCCCGACCCTTCGTACTTGACCTGCTCCGCTGACGCCAGTTCCTGCAGATGCAGAGTGGGGTCGAGGTCTGGCGCAGGGCGCACTTTCTTTGCCGTCGAGACAGAACCGTGATGCGTCCCGAGGCGTGCGGTGTTCGACGCCAGAGCGTGCGGGTCGACCGCAGTCGTCACGGGCGTCGTGGAAGCGATGGTTGAGGAAGAAGGCATGAACCAATAGGCGATGACCACAAGCGCCACCACTCCCAGCGAAGCTGCCAGGATCACCTGCTTCCGGTTTTCGAATCCCAGGTTCACTACCCGCCTGCCTTCAGATAGGTTTCAAGTTTCATTTGCAGCTTGATCGGGCCCTTCTGTTCCCCGGCCAGCGTGATGCTGCTGATGATGAAAAACATGTCATCCCGTTCCAGAGCATTGATGAACCTGGCCAGCGAAACGTAACTTCCCGCCAGGTTCGCTTCCAGTTCGACCGGATGCAACCCGCCGACCTCGTCGTCGTCCACCTTGTACTTAGCCTGTTCGATCGTGACCCCATTGGCCACAGCCAGCTTTCCAAATTGCGTGGGAATTTCCGAGTCCTGGGCGGGAAAGCGCTTCTTGTAGAAGTCTGCGATCTGACGGTTGGCCGTAATCACTTTCTTGTCCAGATCTTTCAGGGGCGCGGTCTGGAGGGTTTTCGCATGCAATTCGGTGCGCAGTTGGGTTAGTTCTTGACTGCGCGAGTCTGCCGAGCCGACCAACGGTGAAAACAACACGGCCGCGGCCAGAATATCCACGCCCAGCAGGATGCCCAGGGTAATCTTGATGTTTTTCCGGGTTTGGCGAAGGTCTGGCATCAGGATGCGCTCCGCTTGGGAGTCTCGGTCTTCGGGGTAGCGGTTGGCGCGGGTGCCGGGGGCGGCTCGGGAATGTAAATCCCATCGATAGCGAATTGCACGCTGTCGCCGCTGCCGCTGGTCGCCGGAGCTTCCGCCTCGACGTAGGTCTGTGCGAAGTGCCGCGAATCTTCCATGCGGTGCGCCAGTTCCAGGGCCCGGTCGCGATCGCCCGCGACGATCATTTTCAGCGTGAGCTGATTGTCCGCGTCCAGTTCGGGATGAATCGAAACCAGGTGAACCCGCGCCGGCATCACTTTCTCAAGATCTTCCAGAACATGCGTCCAGGAAAGCGACTTGCGATCGATCAATTCGTTGAGAAACTGTGACTGGTCGCGCGTAGTGCGATTGCTCGGCTGACCAAGAAAATTCTCGGCCTGCTGCCGCGTCCGGTCGCGCTGCGCAATCTGAGTGCGCAAATCGGCAATCTGAGCGTGGTCACGCCGGGCCGCGAACCAATCCGTAACCGTGATCGTAAGCAGGGCCAGCGTCAGGACCGCCGCCACCCCCAGAGCCGTCCCCCAACGCAGCCAGAACTGCCGCGCATCTTCGTAGGGCTGGCTGGCGAGATTGATGTCGAGACGCATATTTAAATTCAGTGGTCAGTGATCAGTGGCTAGTGATCAGTAGATCTCTCTGACCACTGACCACTGACCACTGATCCCTGGCCACTGCAGTTAAGAAATTAACGCTCCCACCACGCCGGCCATTCTCCAGCGCGGCACCGAGCCTCCATTGTTCGCTCCCAACTGCGAGGAAGTCACCAGGTCCTGCACTTCCGCTCCGGTCTGCGCCTGCAGCGCAGGAGCCGCGCCCCCAAGGTCGGATATACCGGCAACGAATATCTTTTCTATATTCAGATGATACGTATCCTGAAAAAACACCACTGAAGGGTAGACTTCCTCAGCCAACTGCTCGCCCGTGATCGTAACCCCGCGGGTATTTTCCAGGGTGCGGAAGAGCTGAAGCAGTTCTCCATTCAGAATGGCGATGCTGGTGGTCCGCGCATCCACCTTCACCACCAGCGTGGGACGCTGTCCCTCCGCAACACCCAGCGCTGCCAGCATCGACGGCAAGACCACGCCCGGGCTGAAGCCGGCGTCGCGGAACGCGGCCTCATAATCCTCCAGCACGCTGGCCAGGGCGACCGCTGCCACCACCCGAACTCCATCGCTTGCCTTCTGCGCGTGGTAGGAAACTTTGGCCTTGTCCACGTCAAACGGCAAAGATTTCTTCAAACGAAACCGCACGACGCTGGCTGCTTCCTCGGAGTCTCCGGGCAAGGTATCGAACTCCAGCAGCACGACCCGCACGGCCGCGTCCGGCACCACGGCGATCAAATCATGAGAGCGTGCCGCCACACTGCTTAAGGCGGCTTGTATCGCCTCACGCACCGCATCGCGCCGGTGCAAGTTGCCCTCGACCAGGTCTGGAATCACGCAACCCGGGGCCAGTTCGTGGGCCGCGCAGGCTTCCAGGCTGCGGCCATCTTCGGTCAGCCGCCCCACCAGCACCCGATCGGCGGCGATTTCACACGCCAGCCGCGGCTTCGCCGAATTGGAACCAGAACTCATTTTTTCAAACCAGTGGTCGGTGAACAGTGGTCAGTGGCCCGCAAGGCACACCCGACACTGAACCCTGAACCTTCCGTCACATCTACTAATAATTCAAACGCCGTTGCGTGTTTATTGCAATACCTGACAGAGCACTTCGGCAGTAGTTAAATGGCCACTGATCAGCGAGATTCCAAACGAACTGGCCACTGATCACTGACCACTGGCCACTGCCTTACCGCATGGCCTCGATGAAGGTGACCTTATTAATTTCTTTTAACGTGGTCAGGCCGAGCCGGACTTTATCCAACGCCGACTCGCGCAGAAAGCGCATGCCTTCTTCCCGCGCGGCGCGGCGGATTTCCGATGTTGGCCGCTTCGCCAGAATCATTTCCCGGATGCGGTCGCTCAAATCCAGCAATTCGTGAATCGCAGTTCGCCCGCGGAAGCCGGTTCCCGCGCACTCGATGCATCCCGGCCCTTCATACAGCGCCACCCTTGACCACTGCGCGTAATCCAGTCCACTGGCCTCGAGCACCTCCGGAGGATAATTCACGTGAGTGCGGCAGGATTCGCAGATCAAGCGCACCAGGCGTTGCGCTAGAATGCAGTTCAGCGCCGAAACAAAGTTATAAGGCTCGACGCCCATGTTCAGAAAACGTCCGATCACATCGACCACGTTGTTGGCGTGGACTGTAGTGAAAACCAGGTGGCCGGTGAGCGCCGACTGAATGGCGATCTGCGCCGTTTCCGTGTCGCGGATTTCGCCGACCATGATTTTGTCCGGGTCGTGCCGCAGAATCGACCGCAAGCCGCGGGCGAAGGTCAGCCCTTTTTTCTCATTCACCGGAATCTGTGTGATGCCGCGCAACTGGTATTCGACCGGGTCTTCGATGGTGATGATCTTGTCTTCGTCGGTCTTGATCTCATTCACCGCGGCGTACAGCGTGGTGGTTTTGCCGCTGCCCGTCGGTCCCGTGACCAGCACCATGCCGTACGGCTCTTTGATGTAGCGGCGGAACTTGCGCAGGTCGTCTTCATCAAAACCAACCACGTCGAGCGTGAGCGTGCGGAACTTCTCGCTCATCGACTCCTTATCCAGCACGCGCAGCACGGCGTCTTCGCCGTGAATCGAGGGCATGATGGAGACGCGGAAATCGATGGCGCGCCCGTTGTACTTCACCCGGAAGCGGCCGTCCTGCGGCACCCGGCGCTCGGATATATCCAGCTCGCTCATCACCTTGATACGCGAGATCACGGTCGAGTGATGTTCCTTGCCGATGGGCGGCATAGCCTGCGTCAGGACGCCGTCGATGCGGAACTTGATCACCACGGAATCGTCGCGCGTTTCAATATGAATGTCAGAAGCGCGCCGCTGCAGCGCGGTGAAGATCGTGGTATCGACCAGCCGGATGATCGGGCTGGTGTCGCCCGCCGCCGTCAGCTTGTCGATGGTCAGCGACTCTTCGGCGCCGGTATTCTCGTCTTCCCGGATGATCTGGAAGCCTTCGCTGGCTTCTTCCAGAACGCGCTGCGACTGCTCGGTCTTCTTGAGAATGTCCGAGATCTGCTTCAGCGTCGCCACTTTCGTGAGAATCCGCTTCTGCAGCAGCAGGCTGATCTCGTCGATCATCATCAGCTGGCTGGGATCGGCGATCGCAATGGCCAGCTTGCCGTCGGCCGTCTCTTCCAAAGGAACAAAGTTGTAGCGGAACATCAGCTCCGGCGAGAACTTCTTGAACAACTCATGGTGGAGCTGGAAGTCGGTGAGATCCACGAACTCGCAGCGATACCGCCGCGCCACGTCCTGAGCACGTTCCAGGTCAGTGATGGGATTCCCCGTCGTCGTCACCACCTGCCCGCCGTTCTCACCGTGCACGAAAAGTGATTTCTTTTCCGCCATCGCCATTTCTCAAATCCCCGCTGTCATCCTGCTGCGACCTGCTTTTGGTCGCCGAAGAGCCTGCCCCGAGCTTGCCGAGGGGATCCGGGCGAGCCGCGCGAAGCGGCGCGTTCTTTGCGCCACCGAAACCGTGCGTCTGACTCGCTTCCTTATCTCAGTGCACTCCCTGCATTCCCAAACTGAAGATCGGCAAATAGAGCGAAATCATCACCACGCCTACAAAAACCGCCATGATGATCAGAATCAGCGGTTCGATCAACGCCATGGCAGCGCTCAACGCTGTTTGCACATCCTCTTCATAGAACTCCGCCACCGAATTCAGCATCGCCGGCAAAGCCCCCGTGGATTCGCCCACTTCGAGCATTTCGACCGCCAGGTCGGGAAAGATATTCTGTTCCTCCAGGCTCGCGGCCAAACCTTGTCCTTCGCGAACTCTCACGCTCGCCCGCATCACGCCTTTCAGAATGCGCCGGCTCGACATCGAACCGCCCGCGGTTTCCATCGAAGGCACCAGCGGCATCCCGCCCTGCAGCAACGTAGAAAGCATCCGCGAAAAAGTCGCCACCTGATGTTTCAGCCGGATCCCTCCCAACAAAGGCAGGCTCAGAATCACGCGGTCAATCTGGTCCGCGCCGCTATCCGTTTTCCGCCACCGCCAGAATAAAAATCCAGCCAGCACCGCCCCGCCCACGAAAAACGGAAAGTATTTCTGCGCATTCACGCCCACCGCCAGCATGAACAGCGTAATCGCCGGCAGCTTCGCGTCCAGGCTGTTGTACAGCTCCGCGAACCTCGGCACTACGTAAGTGAACAGAAACATCACCATGACCGTTACCACGGTGACCAGCAGCGTGGGATAGATCAACGACACCGCCAGCTTCTTGCGGAAGCTCATCGTCATCCGCTGAAAGTTGATGTAGCGGGTCAGCACTTCATCGATGTTCCCGCTCTTCTCTCCAGCCATGAGCGTAGTGGTGTAAATCTTCGGGATCACGGCATGGGCGGAAAAGGCAGCCGACAACAACTCTCCGCCCTTTACCCGCTCGCGTACGTTCTCCAGAATCTGCCGCAGATTCGCGTCCTTCTGCCGCTTGATCAGCAGATCGAGCGAGTTCAAAATCGGCAGCCCGGCCTTAATCAGCGTCAGGAACTGCTGGTTGTACACCAGAAATGAGCTCTCCTTAAGCTTGCGTCCGCCACGCCCCAAGCCGCCGGAGAGCAGTCCCTGAGGTTTTACCCAGTGCACCAGGTAGCCCTGCGCGGCAAACCGGTCGCGCACCTCGGCTACGGAATAGCCATGCTCCACCTGCTGGTGGGTGTGCCCCCGTTCGTCCGCGATTTTTATGACGAATTCCGCCATTTATGTCATTCCGAGCAAGTGCTTTTTGTGGGAAGAGCCGCGCAAACGGCCTCGCCCCAGTTTAACATTCTTGCTTCCGCTCCAAGCTCAGCCCGCCGTAACCCCGAACCGTTGCAGCATCGCAAGTAACCAGGCCCAACAACCCTCAAGGCCCCAACTCGCCCTCAACCGTCTCTGTTCCCGCCGGGGGACTGAACTCAAACCGCCCCTTCGGAATGCTCACATCTTCCTTCTCGTCGCTGAACCGGTACTCCGTGACCGACCCATCCACGTCGTTGATCACGATGCGCACAATCTGGTGCTCCGGCGTTACCTCGAGCAAAATCTCACTAATCCGGTCAGCCAAAGCCTTTGGCACACCCCGCAACACCACGTCCCCGGCAACCACCGGCGCCACATCCGGAGCCAGCGACAACCCCTGCAACTCCTTTTCCAACTTCCTCTTACCCAGCAAAAATGCAAGTGGAGAGCGAACATCGTCCAGCTTCCGGGCATCCGTTTTACGCGCCTGCCGGTCGCCCGGAACGTAAAACCACGCATCTCTCCCATCGCTGACAAACAGCTTCTCCTTGGGAGAACGGTACTCCCACCGCATCTTGCCAGGTTTTTTCGCCCCGCCTTTCGCCAACCAAACCGTCCCTGCCTCGGTCCGTTCAATCCCGGCCCCGCGATACTCCTCGCTAAACTCCGCCTGCAAGGTGCGCAGGTGGTTGTAATGCTCGTCTACCGCCGCAGCGATGGAATGGACATCTTCGGCTGCGGCACCAAGGGACAGCATGAGCGCAAGCAGCAAGGATCTGTTGAAGAACTTAATCATCAGGACAATTCTACGCGACGCCTCGGGCAATCCAGACGGGCGTGCTTTGTGGGGACAGCCGCCCTCGGCATGTCCGTCGAGCGCAGCTCGACGCTTTCCCTTGCCACCACTCCGGCGGCAAAGAATTGTCTTCAGCCTTTGGCCGGCCGCATCGCTTAGAATGAAGATTCAAGCGCTAGGGAATCGTTCGAATGACTGAAGACGCCGTCACCATCTCGCCGGGACCCCGCTTTCGAACGGCCATGATCCTGGCCGTCATCGCCGACGCATTGCAAATCATCGTGTTCCCCGCATTCGTCGAAGGCGCCATGTCGCCAGCCGACGACATCCTCGACCTCGGCATTGGAGCCGTGATGATCAACCTCCTCGGCTGGCATTGGGAATTTTTGCCGACGTTCCTGGCCAAACTCGTGCCGGGCGTTGATTTAGTTCCGTTCTGGACGCTGGCAGTCGCAAACGTCTATCGCAAATCAAAGCGGATGGCAGCGACCACGGAAGAAAGCCACCAGGAGCACCCCAAACTGGAAAACCCACAACGTCCCTGACGTTTTTCTTGAGCTCCAGTAGAATGCCACGACGGGAGATTTTTCCGAAGATGGAAGGCTTGAGGTTAGGAACATCGTTGTTGTGCTGTGTCATTAGCGTCAGTGCTGTTTGGGCCCAGATAGATGACCGGGACGCTGCAACAAGAAAGTATGAGGCCTACAAAGCGAGGGTAATGACCGGGGATTTGAACATCGACTGGCGCGACTTTCGGCTTGCCGGAGCCTTGGGCGAGGTAAGCCAGGGATTCGATTCGCAGCCTATGCATGATCAGGTTGTAGATGACCTTGCCGCGGGGCGATACGAGAAGGCATTGACTGAGGCGCAAATGGTCATAGATCGCAACATGGCTAACGGTGAAGGGCATCTATTGGCGATGACCGTGCTGCAAAAGATGGGCAGAAGCGAAGAAGCCAAGAAACAAGAAGCGATCCTTAACGCGATCGGAAAATCGATCATGGAGTCGGGCGATGGAGCTTCCGCCGAGAAAGCGTGGTTTACCGTGGCTCCCAGCGAGACGGTCTTTTTCATGACAGAGGCACTCGGGGCCCAGATCGAGGGGCAGGAGCTTGTTTATGTCAACGGTCACGCCTACGACAAATTAACGGTGCTTGATCGACAAGGCAAGAGACGAGTCGTGTGGTTCAATACCGATACCAATGAGCTGTTAAAGGAGCGCGCAACGCATCCCAAGGCTGCCCCACAGTAGGGATGTCGCCCCCCGCAGTGATCTGGAACATTTTCCCCACCGCACGGGAGCCTTCGTTTTCGATGGATGGGCAGCAGAGGCAACGCCTGATGCCGCCAGCTAAGAGTTTCTACATTCGTGCCACCCAAGCCCTAATCCAGCTCCCTAACCCAAATATCCCTGAAGCTGATAGGCGGACTCGGATCCCCATGCGCCTGAAGCTTGATCGGAGCACCGTCGAACTTCTTGTAAAAGGGCTGGCCGATGTATCGCGTCTCGCCCTTCAACTCAAAGTGGTTCTCGACCAGCACCCCGTTGAGAAAGGCGGTGACATAGGCAGGACTCTTCAGCGAACCATCCGCATTGAAAATCGGAGCCGTCCACACCACGTCGTAGACCTGCCACTCCGCGGGCTTGCGCATCGAATTCGCCAGCGGAATGCTCTGCTTGTAAACGCTCGCCACCATGCCGTTGACGTAGGTCTTATTGTTGTACGAGTCGAGGATCTGCAATTCATATCCGTCGTCGCCGGGGCCGGTCGAAGCCAGAAATAGTCCGCTGTTGCCGCGCAACTGACCGGAGCCGGTGATGTTCTCGGGAACTCTCCACTCCATGTGGAGTTGATAGTTCTTGAACATGCGCCTGGTCTCAATATTCCCCGCCGACTTATTCACCGTGACCACGCCGTTGGCGACAATCCATTTCGCCGGAGCGGACCGGTCCTGCGCAGACACCCACTCATTCAGGTCCTTGCCGTCGAATAAGATGATCGCGTCAGACGGAGCCGTGCCACAGCCGGCGCCCGGCGTCACCACCTTCGGCTCCGGCTGCCA
>JBAWCJ010000064.1:0-1673 GCA_049590215.1 Candidatus Sulfotelmatobacter sp.
TCAGGAGTTCCCGAGTCTCGGCGTTCATGGTTCGCAGGTCGTTTCCCGCGAGCAAGGGTGCTGCGAGGATCGCCCAGAGCGCCATGTGCGTGCGGTATTCGTCGCGGCTCATGCCGCCGTTGCCAACCTCCAGCATGTCCGGATCATTCCAGTGTCCGGGGCCGGCAAATTTCTCCAAACCATTTTGTGAGAATCCAATCTCCGACATGCGACTGTAGTGATCGCTAATGTCGCCCGTAGTGCGCCAGAGATTTCCCGTAGCCGGGCCCCAGCGCCAGGGCGCCTTTACTCCCCAGTTACAAATGCTGAATACGATTGACCGGCCCGACTGCGCGAGAGCGTCACGAATTTTCGCATACTGTATTTCCGGTTCCAGTCCCTCGGCGCTACACCAGTCAACCTTCACGTAGTCGATACCCCATGACGCGTACGTCTTGGCGTCTTGAAACTCATGCTCGAAACTTCCCGGGCGTTTTTCACAGGTCAGGCGTCCGGCGTCGGTATAGATGCCGAGCTTCAATCCATTTCCATGGACGTAATCAGCGAGGTTCTTGATGCCGTTAGGAAAACGCTGCGGATCGGCGACAATCGTTTCATCCGCCTGACGGCTTACCTGCCAGCAGTCATCAATGTTGACGTATTGGTAACCAGCGGCCTTCATCCCGCTTCTGACCATGGCGTCGGCGATCTCTCGAATAAGCTTTTCGCTCACGTTACAGCCAAACTTGTTCCAACTATTCCAGCCCATCGGAGGAGTCGGAGCGAGCGATGCTTGCGGCGGGCCGCCAGTCATCTGAGCGGCGGATAGGCCGCACATGAAAAACATCAGGAACGAGGTCAACTTCAGGGCCAACTTCAAAAATAGACGACCGCAGCAGCTTGTCACTTGCACCTCCGTTCCAGGTATCTTCACGCGCATTGTACAACTGGCGTGCGGTTGCCGACTAAGCGCGCATCAGTTCATTTTGTTACAGTGAGTTTGCCATGCATCGCGGCAATCTAGAGATTGACAGTCGGGCTCAAGGGTTGAAAGAAAGATTTACCCAGCTCTTTGACACAGCGCCACGCATCTTCGAGGCGCCGGGTAGGGTGAATCTCATCGGCGAACACACCGACTACAACGATGGCTTTGTTATGCCGGCGGCGATCGGTTTTTGCACGCGGGTAGCCATTGCTCCTCGCCATGACCGCAAGTTGGTGGTTCGAGCGGAGAATTTTGCCGAACAGCTTGAATTCGATCTGGACGCACTCCCAGACAAAGGCTCCGGGCATTGGAGCGACTATGTGATTGGAGTGGCGAAAACCCTGGCACACTCCGGCAGCGCGCTGAGAGGCGCCGACTTGCTGATCGAAGGCGATGTACCGCAGGGCGCAGGGTTAAGCTCATCAGCTTCGCTGGAAGTCGCGGTCGGCTACGCGCTGTTAGATGTGGCAGGGGATGCGATCGACCTGACGAAACTCGCCTTGCTGTGCCAAAAAGCCGAGAACGAGTTTGTGGGTGCGCGCTGTGGAATCATGGATCAGTTTATTTCCTGCCATGGGCAAGATGGCCATGCGCTGATGCTCGACTGCCGCTCCCTTGAACACCGGCTGCTTCCGCTCGGCGACGAGGCTCGTCTCGTGATTTGCAACACGATGGTTCGCCACACTATATCGGGCGGGGAATACAACCG
>JBAWCJ010000065.1:0-9474 GCA_049590215.1 Candidatus Sulfotelmatobacter sp.
GGACCTTGGTGTCCACCGAAGAGTTCGATGCTGTCGCCCAGCTTGGAGTCGTCCATCTTGCCGAGCGCCTCGCCACAAAAGTCGTACGAGGCTGTGGCTGCGGCGAGCAGCTTGTCTTTGGAGTCGCTTTCCTTGACTTCTTCGACTTTAGGTGCGGCAATGTCGGCTGCCTTGGCACAAAGGCCGTTGTTGAAGCCGATGATGTGAACTACCAGATGCGCGAAACTCATCTGGTCAGGTGTGGGCTTGTAGCTGAATTTGTCGGCGGGCATAGCGGCAATGGCGCCGAGAGTATTGGTCCGTGAGCGTGTCAACAGCTGCCGCAGACCAGTCGTCACCGGGTCCTTCACCGGCGCGGAAGCTTGCGGAGTCGCGGAGGACGCCGGGGCCATCGGTTGAGCTTGCAGGGACCCGAGACAGGCACATGCGAAGAGTGTGACCAGAACCAGTTTCATTTCAATGTCTCCTTAACGTTCTGTTAGACGTTCGAGCACGATCGATGTCACCCACGCGACTAGCGGGCTGCAAAGGCCGACACGCCGAGCTTCCAGAATAAATACCATCCTGCGACGATGGCAATTGCGGTGGAGCGTTTCACTTTGCTATTGCAGGAAAATCCGATGCCCATCAGCACAATAGTCCAGAGAACAATAACATCGAGACCGGAAGCCATGCCGTAGAGGAATTTGCTGCCCGAGCGATCCATAAAGTACGCCGGATTCGTGGCCACGGGATTGTTCACGTTGAAGCCTTCGGGGTCGACTCCGGCAAACATCGCGATCGTACCCAAAATCGAACCGATGATGCCGGGCAGGCTGGCGTAGAAAATGATCGCGTACGCGGTCTTAAAAGAAATATCGGCGCCTGCGCCGAACTTGAAAGTTGCCCACAGCACCCCCGTGGTGACCGCGAGAATTAAAAGGATGGTTATGGGGATTCCGTAGGACACGTAGCGAACCAAAGTGTCGGTAAAGCTAAGTTGTTTTGCCTGATCCTCGGGCGAGAGCTTGTCGAACTGGTCGGCGCGCGAGGAATGCGCAATTTCATTCCTGTTGATCTGATCGAAACCGATCTGACGGTCCATCGAGTAGACAAAAATCAACGCGAAAATGGAGATCAGCAGCCACGGACCCCACCACGATGCGTTGCGCTTCAGATCGGTGAAAGTTTTCGAGGGCGCAATGAAGGTGTTGAGAATGCGCGCGCCTTCCGAAAGTGAGCCGGGTTCGGGCGCAGGCATGGTTGTGGGTATAGGTGGGAGCGGAGCAGCAGCCATGGTCTAGCCTCCTGCTGAATGCCAAGGAATTCTATCCGGGAGCAGGCTGGGAGACAAGCGAGGGCGCGTTTAAGATGAACCCATGCAGAATGTCACGCCGGTCGCAATTGCCGCGCTGGCTCTCGAGTTAGCTCCTGCGGTTTTGTTCGGCTTGGCTGCGGAACGGGTGGCGCGCGCCGTCGGACGCTGGCCTGTCACTGTCCGCGTAGTTTTTCCGGCGTTGCTGGTTGCACCTTATGCGATGGTTTCGATCTCCGGACACATGTTCCGCTGGGGCTGGTTTGCGCTCTATGCGGCGCTCCCGGTGGTGATTGCGTGGTTGCTTCTGCGTGCTGCGGCGGCGGACCCCGCAACTGCCAGTAAAGAGCAGCGTGGAAACTGGCGCGACGCGCTGATTCTGCTGGTCCTGGGCTTGGCCGTTGACTTGCGCTGGTTTGACGGCGCGTGGCCAAGCGGGCTGCGAGCCCTGAACGAACTGTTTCTGGTCGATGCCGGTTTGTACGGATTCCTCGCGATCCGGCAGCTAAGGGGAACTGGTTTCGACTTCCACTTGAAATGGAGCGACTGGAAAACTGGCCTTCGGGAATTAGTTTTCTTCACTCCCATCGTCCTGGTGCTGGGACTGGCGCTGGGGTTTATTCATCCGCATCGCGACCTGCCGGGAGTTGGCAGCGGACTCCTGCGCTGGGTGGCGATATTTTTGTTTACCGCTGTGCCCGAAGAACTCTTCTTTCGCGCCTGGGTGCAGAACCTGCTGGAGCGGCGCGTGGGACGGCGGTCCGCTCTAGTGATTGCGTCGGTGCTGTTCGGGCTTTCACATTTCAATAAGCGCTCGGCGCACTTCAATTGGCGCTATGTGCTGCTGGCGACGGTCGCGGGAATTTTTTACGGGCGCGCGTGGCGGGAGAATCGGCGAGTGCCGGCCTCGACGATTACTCATGCCAGCGTGGATTGGTTGTGGGGGTTGTGGTTCTGACCACTACACTCCCCGTCATTTACTGTCCCGCGTGATAATGCAAATATCCCAAGCCCACCCGCAAGTGGTGATGAAGTGCATCCGGTACGCAGATGGCGAAGCAGAGGCCGAGCAGTCCCTGGGCCAGGCCGAGGGCCCAGAGGTTGCGATAGCGGAGGAAGAGCGCGCACGACACGATGCCCCACACCAGCGTGGCGCCGGTGAGCACGAGATTGGGCAGGTGCGCTGCGGCGAAGAGTGTTCCGGCGAGCGCTACAGCAGCGGCTTCATTCGAGAGAAGGCGGAGCAGGCAGTCCATGAAATAATCCTGCAAAAGAAACTGCTGATAGATGGTCCAGAGCACGTAGCCGGAGACGTGGGCGAAATCGGCCTTATACAGGGGATGCAGCGTGCCGATCTCCCTGGCGATGAAGATGCTCACGGCAGCTAGCGCGACCGCAACGGGCAGGATCCAGAGTGACGGGATTAGGCCGCGCCATCCCAGGCCGAGTTCATCGCGACTGTGGCGGCGTGCGAGCACTACGGACAAGGTAAACAGCAAAGCGATCGGCGAGAGGAAGCGCTGCAGATGTTCCGGGGTCCAGATGATGCCAGCAACGATTCCGTAGCCGAGAATTAACTCGGTGAGATCACGAGCCCGGCTGGGAGGGGGCATCACGGAAGTATGGCACAGGTTCGAGGCGCTGCCCGCCTCGCTGCTCTCGGCGGGACCCTTCGGCTTCGCTCAGGGCAGGCTCCCGAAGGCGGCCGTCCCCACATAGGGGGTTGCCCAAGCCATCTCTTAACTAGACTGCCACTTCTGGCGTGGCTTCGAGCAGACTGCGGGTGTAGGGATGGTGCGGCCGCTCGGTGATCTGCGCGGTTTCGCCGACTTCCACAATCTTGCCGCGATACATTACCGCTATGCGCGTCGAAAGATAACGCACCACCGGCATGGAGTGCGAGATGAAAAGGTAAGTCAGGCCGAAGTCGCGCTGCAGTTGCGCGAGCAGGTTGACGATCTGCGCTCCGACGCTGACATCGAGTGCGGAGACCGGTTCGTCGGCCACGATGAACTTCGGGCGCAGCGCGAGGGCGCGGGCGATGCCGATACGCTGGCGCTGCCCTCCGCTGAATTCGTGCGGGAAACGCTGCAGAATAGATTCATCGAGGCCGACGGCGTGCAGAAGTTCGACAACGCGGGAGCGAATGCCGGGTTTCGAGCTTCTAGTCTCGTGAATAAGAAGCGGCTCGGCGATGAGGTCTTCGATGCGGAAGCGGGGATCGAGGGAGGCGAAGGGATCCTGAAAGATGATCTGCATATCGCGCCGCAAGCGGCGCATTTCATCGGGCCTCGCGGCGAGCAGGTCGCGGCCTTCGAAGCGGATGCTGCCTGAAGTAGGTTCAATCAGGCGCAGGAGCAAGCGTCCGAGCGTGCTCTTGCCCGAGCCCGATTCACCGACCAGTCCGAGGGTTTCGCCGGCGTGGATGTCGAGCGAGACATCGTCGACGGCGCGGACTTCGCTGTGGGATTTCCCTCCGAGCACAGATTCGCCTTGCGGATAAATCTTGGTGAGGTTTCGGATTTCGAGCAGAGGCACGCTGCCAAATGTTAGCAGACCATGAAAAACATTCGCCACGGATTTGCGCAGATCTTCACGGATGAAGCTCGGATTTGTTTTGATCCGTGCCAATCCGTGGCAAATTGGCTCTACCCCGACGCAATCATAGGCACGGCGGCGAGCGCTGCCAGTAGCCCAACCAGCCTCCAGCGGGTGAAATGTTCTTTGAGGAACAAGCGGGCTAGAAGCACAGTAACTGCGGGATAGAGCGACGAGATGACGACCGCTTCGTCGAGGCGTCCGCTCTGGCTGGCATGAACGAAGAGTATGGTCCCAAGGGAGTCGATGCAGCCGGTGATGACGCCCCAGCGCACCCCGGCTGAGGTGATGTCGCGAAAATTCCTTAGCATCAGGACGATCAACGAGGTGACAATCAGCCCGCCGGTTCGGGTCAGGGTCGCAATCCAAAAGGCTGAAACGTCGCCGGCCTCGCGGACGGACAAATAGAAGCTGGCGAAGCCGATGCCTGCGATGACGGCGAGGCCGATGCCTTCGGGCTTGCTTCCATCTTCGGTGCGGGTGATGAGCCAGAGGCCAATCGCGGCGATGACGAAGCCGAGCAGGGGAATCCTGCCGGGCATACCTTCTGTGAAGATCGAGAACACCGCTGGAATCGCGGCACTCAGGACAGCGGCGACTGGCGCGGTTAGTCCCATTCGTCCTGAAGAAAGTGCGCGATAGAAGATAGCCAGCGCAGCGCCTCCGGAGATGCCCCCGGCCAAGACCCAGGCTACGCTGCGCGCCGGAGGGAACGGAGCATGAGTGCCAGCTGCCAGCGTGCCTACCACAAGCAGGCCGCCCAGGTTCACGACGACGGTGAACAGGAAAGCGTTGGCTCGGCGCGTGGCGTAGCCGCCAAGAAAGTCGCTGGTACCCCAGGCCAGGACTGCGGCCATGCCGTAAGCGGCGGTGGTGAATTGAGGCGCGGCGGACATGTCCGACGAGGGTAACATGGGCTTACAATCTGCTGTATCCGGGCCGCTTTGGATGGTAAACTCCTAAGAGCTTTCCGACCGCAAGCCCAGGGTCCAACTGACAACGCTCTAGACAGAACGTTCTAAGAAGCACCGTCTTAAGAGACATCTTTTGATCGAGCTGGCACCTTCGATTCTTTCCGCGGACTTTGCCCGTCTGGGCGAACAAGTGCGTGCTGCCGAGGAAGGTGGGGCGAGCGTCATCCATGTCGATATTATGGATGGGCATTTCGTCCCCAACCTCACGATCGGGCCGCCGGTAGTGAAGTCGTTGCGGAGGGTTACCGACTTGCCTCTCGACTGCCATCTGATGATCGAGAATCCAGATGAGTTCATCCCGGCGTTTGCCGAGGCTGGGGCGGACTGGATTTCAGTGCATCAGGAAGCCTGCCGGCATTTGAACCGCACCCTGCATCTGATCAAGACCCACGATTGTATTGCGGGGGTGGTGATTAATCCGTCTACCCCGGTCGACACCCTGACTGAAGTGCTTGATATTGTGGAGTATGTGCTGGTGATGTCGGTGAATCCGGGCTTTGGGGCGCAGAAGTTTATCCCCTCTACGCTGCACAAAATGCGGCAATTAGCGGAGATTCGCAGCCAGCGCCGGCTGACTTACCGCATCGAAGTGGATGGCGGCGTGGGGCACGACACGGTGGGCGACGTGGTGCGCGCGGGCGGAGAAATTCTGGTGGCGGGCAACGCCGTGTTCGGTAGTGGTGATCCAAGCAAGGATGACCCAAAGAAGAATGCTGAGGGGCTGCTCAAGGCGGCGACCGAAGCGGCGCTCTTGAAAGTGTAGTAATTTTCAATCTGCAATTCTGATTCGAGGTCTTATGTCACGTCGATTCTCGTTGATTGCGGCGCTCACCATTTTTCTCGCGCTGACCGTCGGTTGCACTAATAAGAAGAGCGTAAATCCGTTGGCCAACGTGGGGTCGAAGCAGCCCGATAAGGTGCTGTTCGACAAAGCCATGGACGCGATGAAGCACAACCGATTCGACGTGGCGCGCATGACGCTGCAGACCTTGATTATCACTTATCCGGACTCGGAATTTATCGCCAGGGCGAAGCTGGCCGTCGGCGATTCCTGGTACGCCGAGGGCGGGACCGCATCTCTGGAGCAGGCGGAACAGGAATACCGCGACTTCGAGACTTTCTTTCCCAACATGCCGGAGGCGGCCGAGGCGCAGTTGAAGATCGCTAACATCCAGTACGAGCAGATGGAGAAGTCGGACCGTGACTATACCCACGCCAAGCGGGCCGAGGATGAGTACCGCAACCTGATTATGCAGTATCCCGATAACGCGAAGTTGGTGAAAGAAGGCAAGGAGCGGCTGCTGGAAGTGCAGGAAGTGCTGGCCGATCGGGAGTTTGAGATTGGGAAGTTCTATTTCGATCGCGGGTCGTATCAGGCATCGATTGCGCGGCTTCAGTCGCTGGTGGATAAATATCCGCTGTATAGCCGTGCCGACGAAGCGCTGTACCTGATTGGCCAGAACCGGGAAGCGCAGATCGCGCAGTTGCGGACCAGGCCGACTTGCCAGGGGTTCAACACTCCGCCGGGCTGTGTTGGGGAAGCCGCGAAAGGCAGCTACATTTCGGCTCTAACCAAAGAGGCATCGGCGGCGTATTCGCAGATCATCACCCGGTACCCGTTGATGGAACGTGAGGACGAGGCAAAGAAGCGGCTGGCGGCATTGCATCAGCCGATTCCGCGACCGACGAAGGCAGCAGTGGCACAGAACAAGGCTGAAGAGGAAAGCCGGCAGGAGGCCAGCACGCTGGACCGCCTCATGACCGTGGTAAAAAAGGGTCCGGACGTGACGGCGGCGGCGAAAGTGGGCGAGCCGACGTTAGTGGACCCGACTCCGGTGTCAGCTAACCAGTTGGCGGGAGAAACCATGCGGCAGGCAATGGGTATTCCTGCCGGCGGACATGGTCTGAGCAGCGAAATCGTGAAATCTGGACCTCCGGGAGCGAACGAGCCCGCGCCGCGTTCCGATGCGCCTGCGGTGGCGAATGCCGATCCTTTTGCCCGTCCCAATTCCGCGACTGCGGCCGATCCGAACGAACTAAAGCCAGCCGCGGCCGATCCGAATGAGTTGAAGGCGGATCCGAATGAATTGAAGCCGACGGAAAGTCAAAGCGCCGTGGCGAACGAAGTCCCAGCGCCTGCGCCAACGCAGATCAACGAGATCCAGCAGCCAGCATCCTCCAGTAGCGGAGCAGTCGCCAGTTCGAGCTCCACGCTGGCCAGTGATAAGGATATTTCAAGCAGCAAGAAGAAGAAAAAGAAGGGATTGAAGAAGCTCATCTCGTTCTGAAGCGGTTTTCGACCTCACTTTCCGCTTTCGACGCCCCAGCGGACTGCCTTCCACACGCGGTAGGCGCTGACCACTAGTAACCTGGTAACATGCCGTCCGATCATTGACTTAGGTCAACGGTCAGGTTACCTTCGCGTTATCTCCCCTCATCAGAGGAATTCCTTTGGCCCGGAAGATACTGCTCGCCGACGACAGCGTTACCGCCCAAAACATGGGCCGCAAAATCCTCGCAGATGCGGGGTATGAGGTGATTGCCGTCAACAACGGCTCCGCCGCGCTGAAGAAAATCGGCGAACTGAAACCCGATCTCGTCATTCTTGACGTTTACATGCCCGGCTATAGCGGGCTGGAGGTTTGCCAGCGCCTCAAGGAATCGCCGGAGACCGCGCGCATTCCAGTGCTGTTGACCGTCGGCAAGCTCGAACCTTTTAAGCCGGAAGAGGCGCAGCGGGTGCGCGCCGAAGGCTTCATCGTCAAACCTTTTGAAGCCAGCGAGTTGCTCGGTACTCTGTCGAAGCTGGAAGATAAAGTCGTGCCTCGATCTGAATCCTCCAAGCCCGGGCGCTTCGCGCGGGCGATGGCGGCAGCGGATGAATCCGGGCGCGGCGGCCGCGACGAACCTACGGACGCCGACAGTGGATGGAAGAGCCGCATCGGCTTCCCCAAGAAGAAGACGGAGCCGGAAGAGAAGGTCGCCGACGAGGCTTTAACCTCTAGCTCCGTGGAGAAGATTTCGAATACGAATAAGAATACGAATGAAGAAACGCGCCGTGAGGAAAAACCGGTCGAAGCAAGCTTGGATGTGGCCGCACTGGCCCCCGCCGGCCTGCCCAAGGATGTAACGCCCGAAGAAGTTGCCGCCATCGCCGCCGCCGCGGCTCAGATGCAGATGGTCGCCTCCGCGATCAAGCAAGAGCATCACGCTTCCGGCACCAGCAATCCGGACGCCCAGAGCGCTCCGACCAGTCAGCCAAGCCTGAAGCGGGCTCCTGACCGAACAGAAAGCAATCTTCCGTCGGCCGTTGAGGTTTCGCGAGACCCCGTCCCCGCGGTCGCAACCGAAGCGAAGCTGGAAACTCCAGCAGAAAACAAGAAAGAAGAAAGCAAACCCAAAGACACAGCTAGTGATCCTGCTGCCGTTGAACTATACGGTCGCCGGAAGGGCGATATTAGTCCCGATGTTCGCATACCGGATGTTCGCACGCCGGATGTTCGCATTGAAGAAACGCAAGACGTGCCCGTAACCATGGCGGCCACCGCCGAATCCGTAGTGGCTGCGAGTGCGGGCGGATCGCGATGGACGGCAGTCTCGGTGGCTCTCGAAGGCAGCGAGTCCGCGATTTCGCTGGATCAGGAAATGCAGAAGGCGTATGCGGCAGTTGCCGCTGCAGGCTCCGCCAGCATTGCTGCGATTCCACAGCCTTCTTCCGCGCCAGCTTTGCCGGAAACTCCCACGACGATTTCGAATCCGGCGCCTGACTCAGTTCCGGAACCTGAACCTGCCAGAAATATCGCTTCGGTGGAAGCGGCACCGGCGCCGACCGCTCAGTCACAACCCGCCGCAGTGGCTTCTTCTTTTGAGGCTGCGGCCCCAACCCCCATCGCGGCCGTGAATACTCCGGTCGAGGCGTCCGCAGAGGCATCTGGAACGGTAGCATTCTCTCAGTCGGGGCAAGAGCCGGCGCAGGATTTGAAGCCTCAGCCGGAACCCGCGATAGCCGAGGCAGTCGCCGTCCCCCGCAGGGGAGAAACAGTTGAAAATCCAGCCGAAACCGCACCGGAACCCAAAATCGACTCTGAAACTGTGAAGAACACGGCAGCGGCCTGGGCGACCTGGCGTCGAGTCCACGACAGCAGCCAGGGCAACGAAGTAACAGAAACCCAAGCCAAAGAAAAAGGAAAAGACAAAGAAGTTGACCAGCCCGAGTCAGCGCCGCCCGACACTGCCGCCCGGGCCGTGGCCGCAGGCGCCGAACAGCTTTTGCAGGAAGCCGCCGCTGCCGCAGCGCCCGACGGCGACCAGAGCAACGTCGCCAGCATCGTCGACAGCGTCCTGGCCGATCTCCGCCCTAAGCTCATGGAAGAGATCAACCGGAAAATGTCGAAGAAGAAGTAGGCATCCGGCTCGTCCGCGATCGGCCCTTTACCTTTCTCACCTCTCTCACCTTTCTCACCTTGGACGCAAGTCCTCATCCCGTTGCCCGTTTGACCCTTCTTTTCTCACGCCTGTAAGATCGAAACAGCACTCAGCATTCAACAATCAGCATTCAGTTCCGGGTTGAGGACGGACCACCCAACTTCTGACTGGCTGATTGCTGAC
>JBAWCJ010000066.1:0-21219 GCA_049590215.1 Candidatus Sulfotelmatobacter sp.
TCTCAGCGCCCGGCTTCAGCAGCACGAGAGTGGGGAAGCGCGGGGTGGTGGGTTGTTCCAGCAACGCGGCCAGAGCGGCGATGGTTGGCGCTTGATAAATCGTGACCGGGGGCAGTTCTCGATCGCACACTTGCGCAATTTCGTTAAACAGCTGAAGCGCCAGCGAAGAATCGCCGCCAAGATCGAAGAAGTTATCGTCGACACCTACGGACTCGAGTTGCAGCACGCGCTGCCAAATCGGGGTAAGCGCTTCGACCATCGAAGATGTGGCTTCAGGCTTCACAACGAATCACGAATGCGCGAACGCCCAATAAAGTTCTCGAGCCTTGGTGTAGATCGGGCCGAAGGGAAGAACGCGATCGCCGATGCGAGTCACCGGAACCACCTTGGAATAGTTTCCACTCGCGAAAATCTCATCTGCCTTTTCGAAATCCTGGTAAGCAAGAGTTTTCTCGACGACATTCACGCCATTCTGCCGCAGCAGCCCGATGACTCTTTGGCGCGTGTTGCCTGCCAGGAAAGTTCCGTTCGGAATGGGCGTGAACACAACTCCATCTTTCGCCATGAAAATATTCGAGGTGGCGAGTTCGGCCACGTTGCCCAACATGTCGCAAACAATGGCGTTGTCGAAGCCGCGCGAGTGTGCCTCAAAAAGCGAACGCGAATTGTTGGGATAAAGGCAGCCGGCCTTGGCATCGACTGGCATCGACTCTAGCGTTGGCCGGCGATAAGGAGACAGCGTGATCGAGAAACCCTTGGGCGCGCGCATCGGTGCCTCGTAAATCGAAAGACACCACTGCGTAGATTCCGGATCATGCGCTTGCACCCACGGTCCTTCGTTCTCCGCCCAATACATCGGACGAATGTAGAGCGCGGCATCCTTATCGAAGTGTTGTATTCCCTCGCGCGCAAGCCTGACCCATTCTTCCGTTGAGACCGTCGGCTTCAAGAAAAGCTTCCTGGCGGAGTCATTGACGCGCGCGCAGTGGAGTTCAAGATCGGGTGTGACCCCTTCAAACGCTCGAGCGCCATCGAACACCACGGAGCAGAGCCAGGCGGCGTGAGTGCGCGGGCCCATGATCCCGATATTGCCCTCGTGCCAGGCTCCTTCGAAATAGGTCCAGGTCTTGGACCAGTCGCCTCCAACCGCCATCAACCCCTCCCGCCGGATCTATTTCGCTTTGTAAGGCATGAATTCGTTTCAGATTCAGGTTGTTTTCGAACGACTCTCATAGCCAAAAATCGCCTTCAACTCGAGGAATTCCTCCAGGCCAGCTTCGCCCCATTCCCGACCATTGCCCGACTGTTTATAGCCGCCAAAACAACCGCCAAAGTCGATTCTCGCTCCGTTAATGTGAACGTTGCCTGATCGAAGGCGCTTCGCGACTCGTACGGCCCGCTCCCTGTTCCCCGATGTTACAAAACCCGACAACCCATAGGGAGTGTCGTTCGCTATTCGGACCGCGTCATCCTCGTCGTCATAAGGGATGATGCAAAGAACGGGTCCGAAGATCTCCTCGCGAGCAATGGTCATGTCGTTGCTGACGTCCGCAAAGACCGTGGGCTTCACGAAGTAGCCCTTGTTGATTCCCTCAGGACGACCGGGACCACCGGCAATCAACTTTGCGCCTTCTTCGATACCCTTGTGGATCAAGCGCTGAACTTTATCGAACTGGGCCTTACTTGCAAGCGGGCCAACGCCCGTGTCTTCTGCAAGCGGATCCCCGACCTTGGTGTTCTCGCTGGCCTGCCTCGCCGCCGCGATCACCTCTGCCATTTTGGCCCGCGGAACCAGCATGCGTGTTGGCGCGTTGCACGATTGTCCGGTGTTGCGGAAGCATTCCTGCACGCCCTGTTTGACTGCTTTCTCGAAGTCGGCGTCATCCAAAAGGATGTTCGCCGATTTGCCGCCGAGTTCCTGCGTCACTCGCTTCACCGTAGGAGCCGCAGCCACGGCCACAGCGACTCCTGCGCGCGTGGATCCGGTGAAGGAGACCATGGCTACGTCAGGATGCGACGAAATAGCGGCGCCGACCGTGGGCCCGTCGCCATTCACCAGATTAAAAACTCCCGCCGGGACACCAGCTTCATGCAGAAGCTGCGCAAATAAATAAGCGGAGAGCGGAGCAAATTCACTCGGCTTGAGAACCATGGTGCAACCCGCCGCCAGGGCCGGCGCGACCTTGCAGACGATCTGGTTCATCGGCCAATTCCACGGAGTAATCAGCCCGCAGACTCCGATGGGTTCTTTCCGCATGAGGGTTGAACCTTTGAGCTCTTCAAACTTGAAGTGCTCCAGCACTTTCACCGTTTCAAGCAGGTGTGCAAGTCCGGCAGGTGCCTGCGCTTTTCTGGATAGCGAACTGGGTGCGCCCATCTCCTGGGAAATGGCGGCGGCCATCTCCTCCATCTTCGATTGGTACACCTCAATGATCCGGCGCAGAAGATCCAAACGTTCCTGCACGCTGGTTTCCGAATACGATTCGAAAGCACACTTGGCTGCGGCCACGGCTCGGTCAACATCCACGGAGCTTCCGAGCGAGATGGTCGCGATAGGCTGCTCGTTGGCCGGATTGATGACCGGGAAGTCATGGGCCTTGGCCGGATCGACCCATTTCCCATCAATGTAGAACTTTCTGCAGTCTTTCATGCGCTCCTGTGCAGTTTGCGAAGTGAGATTCTTCAATGCTTGGACGCCGACGCCACCTGGCTGGCTGCCTTTTGGTTGTCGGTCAGGGCGATCACAGCAAAAGCGGTGGCTGCATCGCTCATAAAGCGCCCCGTATCGGAAGATTTGTGCCGCCGTTTATTCACCGAGGAAGCCGGCCATGATCCGTCGGTCGCGTTTTGGTTGCTCATCAGCCAGGAGACTCCACGCTTGAGTTGCGCGTTGTCGCGAGGCACGCCCGCGTCTTGAAGGGCAAGAATCATCAAGCTGGTAGCCACGCCGTCACTTTTCCCTCCTATGGGGGTTCCGTCTTCGCGGAGCCACATGTTTTCGAGTGACGTAAGGGTCCAACCGTTCCACCTCCAGGCGATGGAAGCCAGCCTCCAGCCGCCGTCTGCCTGTTGCTTGCTCAGGATTTCATGGATGATCGCGTTTTGCTCTTCCGGCGAAAGAATCCCGGGCAATTTTGTAGAAGCCCACAGCAAGAAAACACGATTGATTGTCGATTGCGCTGCACGTTCCCGCTTCAAGTATTCGCGCAAGCTGGCGAGGTTGCCCTGAATTTCAGGGGCCGACGCGTAATTCCCAGGAGCCATCCCCACCGCCATCGCCGCCAGCGTCGCGCCGTAGTAGTTGGAATCGTTTGCTTCCCAAGGCTCCTGGTCGAACTGAAGCCAGAACCATGAGCCCTTATTTTCTCCTGCGGTCTGCTGCAACGCCCACATGTTGTCGAAAGCGGCGCGGGTGTCGTCGCTGAGTTGTCCATTCTGGGCATCGTGGCTGGAAAGTATCAGAGCGTTGAGAACCGATTCCGTCCCCCGGGACTCGGCGGTTTTGTGGTCGTATCCCTGATCGCTGTAGTAGGACCCAATTTCCTTCCAAAGACGAACGCGCTTGGTGACATTCTCGATCAGTTTGCGTTCGTTGATGGACGGGCCTTGTTCTGCGAGCGCGGGACGCAGCGCGGGCCGGGAAAGAGCATAGGGCAAAGCCGTGTGACACGATACACAGAAGGTGCCGTGATCGCGGGCCGATCCCGTCCATCCCATCCACCAGCCTTCGCGGTAGTCAAGGTAAGCGGCAGCAGCCTTCGGATTCCACATGGTGGAGACTTTGGCGGCGGGGTGCGAGCACGCCACCATGACTGCGGCCGCCAGGCACGCCAACAAGACGCCAATTCCTCGCATGCCGGCTTTCATTGGGATCGCGTCTCCATATCATTCGAGCAATGATCTGGCCACTGACCGAAGAAAATGGAGGGAGGTGAGAGACGGACAGATAAGGCGCCGACCCTCGAAAACTGCTTCCATTATACAAGAATCCGGCCAATCTCCGGCGTGCATCTGCTCGGTTGCGGCTCCGAAATTCGCAGGAGTTTCAGAGTGTGCTCTGACAGAAACAAGCAGTTAATGCTGGGCCAGAACCCCGCTACGTGGGAGAGAGAGACCCAACTCGCAGGCCTTGGAAACAGAAGGAAACGACTCGCTGCAGCGCCTGCCTGGCCACAAGCACAAACCAGGCTGATCTTCCGATCGACGGCTGGCCGGCAGTCTTCCACGCGGCCGAAAGCAATCGCAGCCGTTCCCAGTGGGTAACTCGAATTCTTACTCCCTTGGAAGCGATGATGTTATAGGCCTTTCCTTCCAGATAAACCGACCGAACATCTTTCCAGAAGCATGCCATCAAAGATAGCGGGATGTCATGCTCGACGATTGCTCCGGGAACGAACAGAGGGAGCCTTCCGTTCTGCATCAGATTGGCCAACAAAAGTGTGTCCTCAGCTCTGAGCGCGACTGGATCGAACACTCCCGTGTTGATATCCGCCCGGGTGCGTCGCATGGCGAATCCAGCCGTATTCAAGTATTGAATTCGGCCGTCGGGCCGAAGCATGTGCTCTTGAAAAGTGATGAGCCGCAATTCTTCTGCTCTGCCCACCAGATTGGAGCAATTCCCCACGAGCCGGAGTTGAAAGCAATCATGCTGGGGCGAGCGCGCGATCGCTGAACTCAGCGCGGCCAGGCAGTTTGTATGAAGTCTGCTGTCGGCATCTATGAACAGCAACGCTGCGCCCCTGGAAGCCCGAATACCTTGATTTCTAGCAGAGGGAATCCCTGAGTGGGATTGCCGGATCACGGTTAGCGGGAATCTGTGGGACGAGGTGCGAATGAGTTCTGGAGCAGCCTCTACGCTGCCGTCGTCGACAAGAATAACTTCGAAAGGCGGCGCATTCGTTTGCCGTGCCAGGGATTGCAGACATTGATCCAGCGGTATCCAATCGTTGTAAACCGGGATGACAATGCTGAATGGTGGTGACGCGGTGGAGTCCTGTTCAGTTTGAATCATGGCCCGTTCGATTTCTCAGAAGGCGTGCCTTAGTAATTCAGGATTTCACACTCAACCCTGAAATCAAAGTTCGCTACTGGGTACTCTGGTGACGACGAGAGACTGCGCTTGCTCATTCCGGCTGGAGTGTCAGGCATTCCACTTGGTAAGGCGGCATCGACTCCGTCATCACAATGGCAGTGATCGCTGCCTCGCGCGGGTTGTATAACTAGGGATGCAATCCTATGCTCGATAGGCTCGGCGTCTGGTCAACAAGTCATCAAGTCCTCGCAGTCGTTCTTGGCATCGCGGGCACACTACAGGTCGGATGCACAAGCTGCCTGAGTGCTCCCAGACCAACGCCAACCCAGCGGCTGGAAGAAGCGCTCCGGGAGGACGCGCTCCGAAAAGCCCAGAGTCCCATTAGTCCCACTCCCTCTCCGGTTGCCCCTCTAGCTTGCCCCACCTTCGGCCCCGCCGCGTCGCCAACCACACCCCCAGGAGGGCATAGGGTGATCCTCTCCTGGAGAGCGAGCGCCCCTGCTGACGCCAAGCACGCCGCGGCCGCCGGTTATTGCATCTATCGTGGCGTGAAACAAAAGGACCCGTCCCCCGTCTTGCTCAATGCCATGCCATTTTCCGGCACCAGTTGCGTGGATGACTCAGTGGTCAACAATACGAAGTACTATTACGTCGTGCGGGCGATCAGTTCCAAAGGGATCACAAGCATCGTATCCAACGAAGCACCTGCCAAGATCCCGAAGCAGGGCAATCCCTCCACCTCGGCAGGGTTGGCGCCTCTGTGCCGCTTGCCCGCCAGCTTGAAATAGCCCCCCAACGGCTCGGGCAAGGGTCCAAGACCGGGCAGGCGCCCTTTAGACGGCGCAGACCGGCGGCACCACAGGTTCGGCCCAGTATTCGACCTGAGGACTTGACAGCCGGTGTAGAATCTCGGTTGCCTCTAAAATGCACCTGTTTTGGTGCATTCTTGAAGGTCAAGTCCGCAAACCAGGAGGGTAAGAACCATGGATCGATCTGCGCGGCTGCATTTAGTCGGGAAGATTATGTATTACATCGGCTGGATTTCGTTGCTATGCGGTGGGCTGGTACAGCTGAACGTAGCCAAATCCGTGTTCACGGCGATTAGCCTGAGCAAGCGGAATCTCTTCGAAATCGCCGTGGCCTCCTTCATCATTTGCGTGGCGTCGGAGGTTCGCGCCCTCGTCCCCGGTGAAAAAGAGCTGCCCAGCGTGGTGAAGAGGCAGGCAGCTGCATAGCCAGTTCTGCGGATTGCGTGATTGTCGGCGCCATGAGCCGTCGCCGGTGACACTTCAGTGACTGGCCTGCCCAGGATGTCCTTCTGGCATCTAGGCGTACCCGCCCAAAACTTGGCAAACTGCCTAACCTATGCGACCCGGCCGGTCGAAAGCTCGATTCCTGTCTGCGATAGCGATTGCATCAGTGGCGCTGGTGATGATGCCGGTGCGAGTGCGGGCAGCCGCGCCAGAAATGAGCTTCTCGCCAACCTTCTTACGTTTCGCCGGCGTCCTCGTCGGTCAAACCGAGACGCTTGTGGTGGTTGCGACCAACAACGGGCAGTCGAACGTAACAGTTTCAGAAGTAAGGACGACCAACAGCAAATTCAAAGTTTCGACCTTGAATCTGCCGCAGGTTCTGGCCTCGGGAGAGAGTCTCGCGGTCAACGTGGTTTTCACCCCAACTGCGAAAGGTGAGGTCGGCGGGTCGATCATCTTAGTCAGTAACGCATCCAACCGGGTCCTCTATCTGCCGATGGCAGGCAGTGGCGCGATCAGCCAGACGGTAACCGTGAGTCCCCGGAACCTATCGTTCGGTAACGTTGAGATGGGATCGAGTTCAAAGTTGACGACCGTGTTAACCAACACCGGCCCGAGGAAGGTGACCGTTACCGGCGTGCAAACCGTGGGTACGGGGTTTTCGGTGAATGGGGCTACATTCCCTTTGACGCTGCCAGCCGGGCAGCAGCTGAAGTTAGACGTCACTTTCGAACCGCAAGCGGTTGGCCCGGTCGGCGGCAGTTCCCTCGTCTTCGGTCCGAACCTGGACATAACATTTACCGGCGCCGGCATCGGCGCGAGTAAGCCGGAACTGGCCATTACCCCCGCCACGCTCAACTTTGGCAATGTGGCCGTAGGAACCACTGCGAAGCAGACGGTGGAACTGAGTGCCAGTGGAGGCAGCGTCACCATCTCCTCGGTCTCCAGCAGCAGTTCGCAGTTTGCGGTTCTCGACACACCGTTACCTTTGACGGTCCCCGCCGGGAAGGACGTATCCCTCAACGTCGCTTTCACGCCGCAGGCCAGCGGGAATCCCTCCGCTACGCTTTCGTTTGCCAGCGATGCTGCAGATTCCCCAACCCACTCAGCTTTGGTCGGTACAGGTACCCTTGCCTTTGTGAGTCTCTCCTGGATCGCGAGCACGTCGCCCGAGATCTCGGGGTACAACATTTACCGGAAAACCTCGTCGACCGGTTCTTACACCAGAATCAATTCGAAGCCGGATCCCAACACCAACTATACGGATGCAACCGTCATCCATGGAACGACCTACTACTACGCCACGACCGCGGTGAACTCAAACGGGAAGGAAAGTGAGTACTCGAGCGCCGTGCAGGTGGTGGTGCCGTAGGCTGCCAAAAGGCCATGCTTCTTAGGAACCTCGCCCGTGCACGACGAGCGGGTTAGAATTACTTGGTGCCGAGTGCCCCCGACCACAAATCCACTTTCGAATCGTTGTCTCTGCCAGTTTTTTGCATTCTCGGTGCAATCTCACTCGCGATCTGGTGGTCTCCCCTCTTCTCTACGTTTGCTCTGGCCCTCCATGACGATCAGTACACGCATATTCTGCTGATCCTCCCCGTTAGCGCCGCTCTGATTTTCATGGATTGGAAACCGTTCGAGGCTCATAGCAGGCTCAGCCTGCTCACTGGTTCAGTCTTGCTGGTCGCGGCGGCTTGGTCGGCTTTCTTTATGAGATGGAGAGCGGTGTCGCTCCCCACCGATGAGCAGCTTTCCGCGAACATGTTGGCACTTGTCGTATGGTGGATTGCAGCTTTTATTCTTTGTTTCGGCTTGCCTGCTTCCAGGCGTGCGCTCTTCCCTCTTTGTTTCTTGTTGTGGTTGGTTCCTCTTCCCAACTTCGTGTTGAACCCGATCGTGAACCTGCTGCAGCAAGGCTCCGCCGCGGCCGCTCACCTGCTTTTCGCCGCCGCGGGTGTTCCAGTGGAGCAACGTGGCGTTTTGGTGCACATCCCGGGGTTGATAGTTGAGGTTGCCCGCGAGTGCAGCAGCATCCGTTCCAGCTCCATGTTGATCGTCACGACCATGGTTCTGGCGCAGTTGCTCTTGCGTTCGGCCTGGCGAAAGGCCTTTATTATCTTGGTGGCGATCCCGCTCTCTGTCGCCAAAAACGGGCTACGTATATTTACCATCGCAATGCTCACAACCCACGTCGATCCCAGCTTCTTGACAGGGAGACTGCACCGCAAAGGGGGAATCATCTTCTTTATGATCGCTTTGGCGGCGACATTCCTGCTGCTCTGGATTCTGCGCCGGGGCGAAGAGGCGAACGACGGCGTCAGGGCGACCGGAGCTGTTTCGACGGAGATCTGAGCTTATCGATCTAAGCTTATCGATGGGCGAGGTCGTAGGTTACAGCAGCCCCTGAGGCGCTCATGTTCAGCATGGAAACCGCGCGCTCCAGTTTGTGATGTCCCGTCTTGTGGAAGATGTAGCTCAGTCCGACCACGCCAGCAGTTTCACCGGCGAAATTCATTGCCAGCCGTGGCGTGCTGCCCGTGAAAACGCGGGTCACTGGGTTCAGTTCCTGTCCGCCACCGTGCAGATTGTCCTTAGTGACAACGAAATCGGCGGCGCTGAAGGCGGCATTTGCCGCGAACAGAACGCAATTCTCACGGTCCCAAAATCGATGGCTGGGAACTTCGGGTAACGTCGTCGGCTGGAACGTGGTCACCATCGGGGTTGCTGCCATCGGGGCGGGTTGTATCGCGTCCGGGCGAAGCAGCGCGGCTGAGACTTCTTGTGACAGGGCGGGCCGGCACATACCAACGGCTGCCAGCAGAATGACCACCCTGTATTTGAGAATCCCGCGAAGCCAGTTTATCCGCATGACTTTAGTAGGGGTCCAGCATTGGCCACCCGTACTTGTACTATCGCAAATGCCGGGCCCACGCGGTATGGCCCCTAGGTGCCACTAAGGCCTTTAAAATGATTACTTTATGTATGACGTAGGGTTACTGAAGTGACCTCCTCGTGTGCAAACCATTGCACGTTAGAGCGTTTTCTCTCGCGTGGTCGCTGCGGTGGGCGAAGGGTCACCGTTTCAACTGCAGCGTCGCCCCGCCTCCAGACTTGGTCCACTTTATCGAGAATCCGGCACCCATCTTGAAGGTCGAAAGTGTTGGGCGCGTTATTGGAGCATGTGATCGGCGCTATAAGAAATATGAATTGGACTCAGTAGATACGTACCTTTATCGTCTGCCGGTTAGGGAGAAGACTGTCGACTGAACGCACGAGCGCTCGTGAGGCAGTCTCACTTTCCCAGGTCAGGCCTTGCCTCTACATATATGCCAGCTATATGAAAGTCCGACGGGATCGGCGGTTGAAGACGCCTTTCCAGCGCAGGTACGATTCGCCAGAGAATTGCCGACCCTTCAGAAACAGGAGCAACCAGACATGAGAAAGCGAGCCGCTAGGCACTCTCTGCGCCTGTCGTTACTACTAAGGGCGACAGCTTCTGTCACTGCAGTCTTTCTGTTGGCCGCTGGATTATTTGCCGGGCTGGCCGCGCCTTGCTTCGCAGACGACGCTGCCAAGCCAGACCCTTCCGGCACAGCCACCGGGGATAAAGCTTCTGCGGTCGACGCCGCCGGGAATCCCTTCGTGGTTGTGGAGCCCACCGACAAGTCAGCTCCCGACTATGCCGCGAACAAGAAGGCGTTCGACGACTATCAGGCTCAGTCGGCGAAAGAGCCTCTAGCCGTAAAGTTGGCTGACAGCGTAGGTCACGTCCGCGTGGCTACGAACTTTGCCTGGACCTTGAATACTGGTTACCTCGTCCTTTTCATGCAGGCAGGTTTTGCCTTGCTAACCTGCGGGCTGGTCCGAAAAAAGAATGCCGCCCACTTGATGATGCTAAATTTCGCGGCCTACGTGTTCGCTTTCCTGGCCTATTACGCGGTCGGATATGCATTCCAGTTTGGAGCCGTCGCCATCAATGCCGCTCCCACCAATCTTGGCGGCATCCCCACGCTCAATCATTTTCTGGTGGGAAGCGGTCAGTGGGGATTCATCGGAGGCAAGGGATTTTTTCTTACCGGCCCGGCCTATGACGCTGGCAGCAACTGCCTGACGCTTTTCGAAGTCGTGTTCATGGAAACTGCCGGCTACATAATCATAGGCGCCGTCTGCGAGCGCATCACTTTTTGGGCGTTCCTGCTTTGTGAACTTTTCATCGGCGCGATCCTGTACCCCATTTCCGGCTGCTGGACTTGGGGTGGAGGGTGGCTCTCGCAAGTGGGATCGACTTTGAATCTGGGTCACGGCTATGTCGACTTTGCCGGCTCAACGGTAGTCCATGCGGTCGGTGGCTTCTGCGCCATGGCTCTCGCCATCATCCTGGGCCCACGCCTTGGAAAATACGGCCCGGGCGGAAAGATTCGCGTCTTCCCCGCACACAATATCGTCTACGTAGTGACCGGCACGTTCCTCCTGCTCTTCGGATGGATGGGATTCAACCCTGGTTCCACCCTAGGAGCAACCGACCTTCGCATCTCGGTGGTCGCAGTGAACACGAATCTGGCTGCCGTCGCAGGCTCCGCGGCTGCAATGCTCTTGTGGTATCTCTGGTTCGGCAAGCCTGACATCACCATGGCCTGCAACGGAATGCTGGCGGGCTTGGTCGCGATCACGGCGCCGTGCGCCTTCGTGTCTCCAACTTCCGCAGTAGTAATCGGTGTACTGGCGGGATGCCTGGTTTGTGCCGGCGTTCTCTTCAACGACCGGGTTCTGAAGATCGACGATCCCTGCGGCGCGATTTCGGTACACGGCTACTGCGGCTGGCTCGGCGCCGTCAGCGTGGGCGTTTTTGCCGATGGTGCCTACGGCGCGGGATGGAACGGCGTGGGAGCAGCATCTTACCTGGGCCGCTCAGGCCAAGGCGTGACCGGCCTGCTGCACGGCGACACGCGTCAGTTCCTCTGCCAACTCATGGGAGCAACTCTTTATGCCGCTTGGGCATTCGGAGCGACCTACGCTGTCTTCTGGGTCGTCAACAAGGCGAAAAGCATGCGAGTAGCACCGGAAGTCGAAGAGGAAGGTCTCGACGTTCCCGAGTTCGGCATGCCGGGCTATCCCGAAGATGCAGTCGTGACTCCGTACTGACAGTCACGCGGTTCAAGTTAAGGATGGCGGAGAGGAAGGGATTCTATTGCCGCCGTTACCTGCAAGTCGCTGTGACACCTACAGCTCCGCCATAATACCCTGTGTTTGTGCGGGTTACAAGCGAATTCGATCTCTGGGGAGAGAAATGAGAAGTCTTTGTGAACCGCCGATTGGAAACAAACTCGGAACGAGCATCGACGATCAGGGCCTTGCGTCAGCCGCATGTTCCCCAACTGTCACGGCTCTCTCGACCGCAAATAATTCCGCGTGGAAGGTCTGTGCGGCGGCAAACGGTTTAGCGTGAGATTAGAAACTGGACTTCCTGTTCGATTTCCGAGATCGCGACCGGAGCGAGATTTGCTTCAGACAATTTCTGATTAAGCCGCGGGAGTTTAGTTGCCTTGAACTCGCTCCATTGTGCGATGGCAATTTTTACGTCCTTGCTCGACTCATGGTAAAGCGCAATCGCTTGCGAAGGCACCGCGCGATCCCCACCTTCGACAACACGCAGTGCCGATGCCATATCGGCGAAAGCGCCCTGCAGACCTGAGGCCTGCCCAGCGGCTCCCGGCTTGGTTTCTATCTTTGAAATTTCAGTTTGAGCATCCGCCAGCGCTGACTTTATAACCGAATCCTTCGCGCCAACCTTCTGCTCTACATCAAGAAGCTGTTTCCGTAGCGAGGCGATCTCGGCAAGTGCGCGCCGTGCTTCCACGGTTTCGGCAAAAATCTCTCTACCGAGTTGCAACTGCCGGAGAAGTATTTCTTGAGTGGCGGGAGAACGGGGGTCCATAACGACCTCCAGAGGCTGAGTCTGCGCCTTTCCGTCAACGGTGAGTTTGACTGTGTAGATCCCGGGCGCCACTTTAGGCCCCCTGGGATTGGGGAATTCGGCTTCTTCATCCACGCTCGGTCTTCCCGAGCTGCTCCAACTCAGATCCCAGACAAAGCGGTGCATCCCAGGATTAGTTTCGAGGGCTTGTGGCTTGGGGAACCAGCGTTCGGCTATCGGAAGGGATGGGTGTTTCTCCTGATGCTTGTCTTCCGAAGAGAATCTCTGGACGAGTTTCTGTTGGGCATCCGTAATCTCAAGCGAGACGGTACTCGCGGAAGGCTTGAGGAAATAGTCGATGATGGCGCCGGCTGGCGGGTTCTCGGCCGTCGGTTCTTCTGGTGGAAGCGGCGTGCCCGGGAAGGAGTCGTTATCGATGCGATATGCTCGCGCCGGATGGTAAAGCCGGAATGTATTATTCTTTTCGGCATCAAGCGCCTGGCGAAGCGGCGTGATGTCGTCCAGAATCCAGAAAGAGCGTCCGTGCGTGGCGGCCACCAAATCGTCGCCGTGAATCGCGAGATCGCGGACGGAAGTCACCGGCAGATTAAGCTGCAACGACTGCCAATTGGCCCCGTCGTCGAATGATACGTAAACTCCCAATTCGGTTGCAGCAAAGAGCAGTCCCTTTTTTTGAGTATCTTCACGAACGCCGCGCAGAAAAGCATGTGTTCCAATGCCGTTGGTAATGAGTTGCCACGTAGCTCCATAATCGCGAGTTCGATAAAGGTAGGGTGTCTGATCATCGAGCCGGCTGCGATCTACAGCCGCATAGGCAACCGCGGGATCAAAATGCGAAGCCTCGATAAACGAGATTTTGCTCCAGGCTGTCAGGCCGGAGGGCGTGACGTCTCTCCAGGTTTTCCCACCGTCGCGGGTGAGATGAATTAGCCCCGTATCGCTTCCTGCCCAGATCGTGTCGCGGTTTAAAGCGGAGGCCGCGATCGTGAACACCACGCCATAGCCTCGTTGCTTCGCATCCTCGTTCGTCGTTGCTCCTTCCGCTTTGCCACCCTGCGGCTGTGTCGATCCGGTAAGATCGGGGCTGATGGTCTGCCAGCGCAGTCCACCGTCGATAGTTTTCATCACATATTGCGTCCCGAGGTAAAGCGTTGCGGAGTCAGCGGGGGAAAAAATGAGAACCGGGGTCCAAGGGTCCCTATATTTACGCTGATTGATCTCGGAGCCAAATGTCGGCACCGGCCACGGTGTGACATCCTGGCTAAGTCCAGTCCGCCTGTTGTAACGGTCCACCGCCCCGTAGGTTCCACTCAGATAGATGATGTTCGGGTCCTTGGGATCGGGCGCCATGTAGCCGCTCTCGCTTTCGCCCGCGGGAAACCAGTCGCGCGGAGTGATCTGACCATGGTCGGTGCGGCTGGGGACGGCAGCGCTTCCGCTATCTTGCTGCGCGCCATACACGATGTAGGGAAACTGGTTGTCAGTGATGACATGATAGAGCTGTGCGGTAGGCTGGTTGTACCATGTGCTCCAGGTCTGGCCACGGTCGAGGCTGATCGTAGTGCCCTGATCCGTTCCCAGAACCATGCTGTTGGAATTCTTAGGATCGATCCAGATCTGGTGGTAATCGTCGCCGCCGGGCGCGCCGCGCACAATTGAAATTGTCTTACCTCCATCGACCGATCGATAAAGAGCGACGTTCGGAATGTAGATCACGTCAGGATTCTGCCCGTCGACGGTGACGCTGTTGAAGTACCAGGCGCGGCTGGTGAGCCTAGGGTCCGCGTTCTCCAGGGTCCAGGTATCGCCGCCATCATCGGAGCGATACAAACCTGCTTTCTTTGCCTGGATGAGTGCGTACACGCGTTTGCAATCTGAGGCAACGTCGACTCCAATGCGTCCCCAATCGCCTTCAGGCAAACCATTTTTGACGCGAGACCAGGTTTTGCCGGCATCTTGAGAGCGGTGGAGGCCTCCACCGGGTCCGTCGATGGGAGCATAAGTACTCCAGGGAGGACGATGTGTATTCCATGTGCCGGCAAACAACAACTGCGGGTTTCCACGACAGATCGCCAGGTCTGAAATGCCAATCTCAGGCCCTTCATCGAGGACCTTGGCCCAATGCGCTCCTCCATCGACGGATTTGTAAACTCCGCGCTGCTCGCTCGGTCCGTAGGCATGACCGAGAACACCCACATAAACTACGTTCGGGTCTCGCGGATCAACCACGATCCGGCTGATTTGGCGCGTTTCCTCCAAGCCCGTGTGCGTCCACGTCGCGCCAGCGTCTACGGATTTGTAAACTCCATTTCCGGAAGACAAGTCAGATCGAATATCCGACTCGCCCGTTCCGGCATAGATTGTCTTTGGGTCCGACGGCGCCACAGCGATGGCGCCGATCGAACCGACAGGCTGGCTGTCGAAAATCGGCTTCCAAACCGTCCCTGCATCCGATGTTTTCCAAATACCGCCGTTGACCGCGCCGAAATAGTAGGTCGTCGAGTCGCCCAGTACGCCGGCGACGGCAACCACTCGACCTCCGCGGAATGGGCCAATGAGTCGCCATTTGAGGCTGCTCATCAACTGCGGTGGAACCGACTGTGCGACTGCGGAGCCCGCAAGTAAAAGAAGGCATACTGGGATGAAACTCTGGTGCAAATACGACTGAAGTTTTTCCAAGTGACAATCCCTCGCTGGCTAGCCAGTTTAATGGAAAACGCAATATTGCACTCGGCCCGGAAAGGAGGTTCAAAAAGCTGGCCGGATTGGTACCGAGAAGTCGGCTTCTATGAGATCGCGTTGATCTCCCCCGAGGGCATCTAGCAGTACCGATTCTGGAGTCCGGTCGATTTTCTTCGTCCTCGTTTGCTGCGTGACTCACTCGGGCGCTTACGGGATAGCGCCGCATCAGCCTAGCATCGCAGGGCTTTAACAGGTCGGACACGATACTCACGTCCTTCATTCCTGGATCGAGCCATAGGTCATAGCTGTCTGGATCAAGGATGACTGGCATTCGTTCATGGACGACCGAGGTCGCAGCGTTGGGCGTCGTGGTCAGAATCGAGCAAGTCTCTACCATATTGCCGCTCCCGTTCTTCCAGCTATCCCATATCCCAGCAAACGCAAACAGCTTCCCCTCATCAACTTCAACGCAATATGGCTGCTTCACTGTGCCGGTCTTCTTCCATTCGCAAAATCCGTCAGCCGGGATCATGCACCGGCGAAATTTCAACGCATCGCGGAATGCGAGCTTCGTGGCCGCAGTTTCCGACCTCGCGTTGATCATCTGGGCGCCGGCGGAAGAGTCTTTCGCCCACGAAGGAATAAGTCCACAGCGGAGCAAGGACAATTCTCGAATGGGTTCTTTCGGATTCAGGCGAATTACCGGCACCGGCTGCGTTGGCGCGATGTTGTAGCGCGGCGGCAAATCTTCATCGCTTGGACCCGAGTCGAAGTATTCCGGTGGCTGCCTCTCGGGGTAAATGGTGGTCGAACTGCATGCTACCACTTGGGACGCAATGCCCATTGGTTCAGCGGAAGGGAAACACAATGAAAAATAGGCACATGCGCTTAAGTCGATTTTGGCGATGACAGAAAACTGGGCCAAGGCGTGTAAGATTCTTACGCACTTCCCCTCTGGCGCATCTCGGAGTTAAGGTGCGCAAAAGCGTGCTCGTGCAGTTGGCCTGTGGGAAATCACTCGGGGCTACGATGTGTTTGTGCGTTCCTTTGAGGAGACTCTATGGGAATTCGATCTCTCCAAGCCGCTGGCGCATTTGGCCTGGTTGGCCTGTTGAGTTTCGTTGGCTGCAGCGGATCGTCAACCCCATCAGGTCCCACAATCTCATCCGTATCGATATCGCCGACTGTGGTGAGCCTCCAAGTTTCGCAGTCAGAACAGTTTACCGAGGAAGTTACGGGGACCGGGAACTTCGATCCATCTGTGCAGTGGTTCGTGAATGATGTGGCTGGCGGGAACAGCAGCGTTGGCACCGTTATTGCAGGGTTATACACGGCACCGGTTCGGGTCCCCAATCCGTCGACGGTGACGATTGAAGCGGTGGCTACGGCCGACTCCACGAAGTCAGCACCAGCACAGGCAACGATCCTCGCGATTCTCGCGCCGACAGTGGTGTGGAATGAAACGAATCTGAGCCTTCCCGGGGGAGATGACGGCGAAGTGTTTGACAGCGAAATACCACCGGGCATCGGAGGGGCGGACGACGGCGCAGGTGGAGCATACGTCGTGTGGGAGCACAGGTTCCCGGTTGAAATCCTGGCGCAACATCTGGATGCCAGTGGTCACCCGACTTGGGCGGCCGGCGGGATTCTGGTAACGAATCCATGGACGGGATATCAAGCGATGCCGCGAGTGGTAAGTGATGGCGCTGGCGGAGTGATTGTGGTGTGGCTCGACGGACGCGCAGGTTTTTGTGACGAGTCCCTTATGGCTGAGTGTGACATCTATGGTCAAAGGCTGGACTCCGCTGGAGCATTGCTGTGGGGGTCGGCCGGTGTACCTGTGTCGACGGCGGCAAATAACCAGGGCGTTAACGGCCTCGCGATGGTCAGTGATGCTGCAGGTGGGGCAATCGTTGCTTTTTCGGATAGCCGGGCTGGCGAAGGCCTGACCGTCTATGCCCAGCGGATAGATACCAGCGGGAACCCGGTGTGGCCTGTAAACGGAGTCCTTTTCGGCCAGCAACCGAATGCGAACGATACGCCTGATATCGCGCAGCTCGAACTAATCTCGGATGGGTCAGGTGGGGCGATCGGAGCTTGGTATTTCACCTCGAACATGGCCCCCTCAACGATTTCCTTAAGGGCCCAGCGGATCTCCTCCACTGGACAATTGTTGTGGGGCAGCGTCCCTGTCGCTGTTCCCGGCGTTAGTGCCTCTGATCCAAACGGTACAGTCATCCAAACCTTCGGTATGGCTACCGATGGTTCTGCAGGAGCGGTAATCGTCGCCTCATGGCAGCCTTCCAGTGCGCAGGTGCCATCCATTCTCGCTCAGCGGCTCAGTTCCAGTGGAACCGTTGCTTGGTCTCAGTCCGGAATGGCCGTTTCAAACTCGACAAATGTCGGCCTTAATCCTGCAGCGCTCGCGGATGGTTCGGGTGGAGTTTTCGCGGCTTGGCAAGACTGCCCCAATGAGGGCTCCAACTGTGACATAGCCATGCAGCACCTCAATGCCGGCGGCCAGACAACCTGGGGCGCGAATCAAGTTTATATTTCCCAGGAACCCAATCTGCAGCTCGCTCCCACTCTCCAGCCGAATGGAACCGGTGGCGCCCTCGTGATGTGGACGGACTGCCGCAACTATCCCGACTTGAGTTCTTGCGAAGCCAACTCCGACGTGTATGCGCAGGATGTAGATGCATCGGGAAACAGCCTTTGGCAGTCAAACGGTTATCCGTTGCTGGTCGACCCCGGTAACCAGGGGGAACAATATTATGTCTACACTCCGGCTCCAGCAACGGTCTCCCTGCGTCTGCAGTCCGGCGACATTTTTCTGGCTTGGCCCGACGGAAGGGATGGCGTCTGCTTCACTGGAAATGCTGCGTCGGCATGCGAGGTCTTTGTCGAGAGATTTAGTTTCTAGGCCCTCCCGACGAGTGAACGCTCAGTTCGGATCGCCCTGAGTTACAGAGGCGCAAACGCTGCTACAGGAACTCCTTTGGGGCAGTAAACATGTTCGTTCGTGGTCAATTGCTGGAGTAGGCGTCATCTTGTTAGTTGACGTAAACAGATGGGATGAGAAGGCCGGTCTCCGGCGGGATGCGGTGTACGCTCCCAAGTTATCGACGTGCTCGAAGCACAGATAAAAAGGAGACCGGCAATGAAGAAGGTTAGCACCGGAGCAGCAGCGCAGAGCAGGAATATTTGGCAGCAGAAACTGACCATTGGATTGGATCTGGGAGATCGCGCCAGTTGGTACTGCGTGGTGGACGAATCGGGCCAGACACAACGGGAACAGCGGGTCCGTACGAGTGCGAAAGCATTGCAGGAAGTCTTCGGCGCGATGCCGCGCAGTCGGATCGCACTGGAAATCGGGACACATTCACCCTGGATCAGTCGCTTGCTCAGCGAGTTGGGGCACGAAGTGATCGTGGCCAATGCGCCCAAGGTGCGGCTGACCGGGGAGAGCCGCAAAAAAGACGATCGACTGGATGCGCAGACGCTGGCTCGGTTGGCTCGCATCGATCCGGAGTTGCTGTATCCGGTGAAGCACCGCAGCGTGCGGGCGCAAGCCGATCTGACGCTGATTCGGGCACGGGCAGGGCTGGTCAACACGGCGCCCGGGCTGGCCAAGAGCTACGGGGAGCGGCTGCGGGGATGCAACGTCCGGAATATGAATCCGGAGAAAGCCGAAGGCCTGAGTCCAGAGCTGCAAGCTGCACTCGAGCCATTGCTGGCGTGCATCGAATCGGTGAGTGAGCAGATCGCTGAGCACAACGAACGGATCGAGAAGCTGGCGCAACAGAGTTATCCGCAGGTGGCGCTGCTGAAGCAGATCAAGGGCGTAGGCACGCTGATCACGTTGACGTTCCTGCTGACGCTGGAAGATCCACATCGCTTCCACAAGAGCCGCGACGTGGGCTGCTATCTCTTGCCTTGCTGGTCTTTGCCTTGGAAGAGCTGAAGCTCGGCGAACCATTGATACACTGCATCTGTGATCTTCGTGCGAGCAGCATCGTCCTGGTCTTGAATGACGGGCACGTTTGCGTCGAGAGCGTCGAAGTATGCCTGCTTGCGTTCACGGGCCGCGATCGCCTCATCGAGATCGTCGCCGACGTGCTCCCCCACGGACGGGTGCTGTCAGCAAGCGAGTACCGCAGGAAATAGGGACCGGTGAGATCGGCTGGGCGGCGCCCACGTCCGAGATTGACCTTCTGGTAGCGCCGAGCCTTGCCTTTGCCGACCTGGCGGTAGAGTGTGACTGCCATGTTGCCTCCAATAGGTAATACCGCGCGGAGGCAAATGATCCGAATTTGGTAGTCAGTTGGTAGTCACGTACTGTAAATAGCAGAAACTAAAGGTCTGGCGGAGAGGAAGGGATTCGAACCCCTGATACCCTTTCGGGTATGCCGGTTTTCAAGACCGGAGCCATCAACCACTCGGCCACCTCTCCGGCTACTACAGTTTTACTACAGTTCCGCGGGCTTGGGTCACTCCAGCGTAACTCAAGCGCGTCAACGCAGAACCCCCGCCTACAAAACCAAGCATGCCTCATCGAAGGACAACCGCGGGTTGCGTGGGTAAAGCTTAGTCCCGTCTCCGTAGCCTAAATTGCAGAGAAAATTCGCTTTCCACTTGCCGTCAGGGAAAAACTCGGCGTTGACTTTGGCGGCGTCGAATCCGGACATAGGACCGCAATCGAGGCCGAGCGCGCGGGCAGCCAGTATGAAGTAGGCACCTTCCAGTGAACCATTTCTAAACGCGGTTGATTCAATGAGTGCAGGGTTCCCATGGAACATGGAACGCATATCTCTTTGGGGAAAGAGCTTTGGAAGTTTCTCGTGGAACTCCGTATCCCAGGCAACGATGACGGTGACTGGAGCAGCCATGGTTTTCTCGAGATTGCCGGGCGCAAGAGCGGGGCGGAGACGCTCCTTGGCCTTAGTCGTAGTGATGAAGACATAGCGCGCGGGCATAGTATTGGCGCTCGTCGGACCGAGGGCGGAAAGTTCATAAACTTGACGCAGCAACTCAGAGGAAACCGGTTGCGGAAGCCATACATTGTGGGTCCGTGCCTCGCGGAAAATCTGGTCGATGCAATCGTTGGAGACGGCGGTTCTTGCTGGCATGTCGAGGTCTCTCCTGATGAAGCGAGTTGTTAAGTAGGTGAATTGGATTGTGTGGGAAGGCGGTTGGATGCAAAGCGCTGGCCAAACCTAGTGAAGGCCGAAAGCCCGCGAATGAAACTCCATGACCTCAGTGAAGTGAGCCAGGAAATACCCGAGGCTGTGGTCACCGGGGTAGGGATGATACTCATGTGCCACTTTTTCCTTGCGCAGTTGCTCGTCCAGGGCGCCTGCGCCTTTTTCGAAGCCGTAGTTGTCATCCTGACCGCAGTTGAAGTATATGGCCATACGCCGCAGCGCTGCTTGATTCCTGTTCGCCAGAACGAACGGACTATTCTCTTTCCAGTGCGCGACTGCGATCGGGCTTCCGAAGACCGTCGCCAGCAGCTTTCCCATCGGAGCGCCGGATTTAGCCGCGGTGTCGAGTTCTTGCGGAGATTCCGTTATCAACGCTGCACTTTGCGCACTGACTGCCGAGAACATTTCCGGATGCGAGAAAGCAAAACGCAGCGCTCCATAACCACCCATGGAGATGCCGCTGATCGCGCGATTCCTTCGACCCCGGCTGACGCGGTATTTGCTTTCGATCAGCGGGATGAATTCCTGTAGGAAGAAATCGCTGTAGCGCACCGAGCCATCGGCAGAATTGATGTAGAAAGTTCGTCCGCCTTCCGGCGCGGCGATGAGGAATTCTCCTATCTTGCGCTTCTGCCGGAGATCGTCGAGCAGCGTCCATCCTCCACTGTTAAAGAGAGTTTGCTCGTTGTCGCCCAAGCCATGGAGAAAGTAAAGCACCGGATAGGTTTGCGCAGGAAGCTTGCTTGCGCCGGCGTCATAGCCGGCCGGAAGGTAAACGCAATAGTGGATCTCGTGTTTCAGAATCCGGCTGTTCAGCGCATTGCAGTCGATGCGGCTCTGCGCGTGGACTGGAAGCGAAGCCGCCAATGCGGCGAACAGGAGGATGATTTGGAAACAGCGATCCATCGCTTCAGTTTACTCGTAGCGTAAGGCCTGCACGGGATCGAGCCGCGCCGCGCGTCCCGCTGGGTAAAGGCCCGCCGCGAGACTCACGAAAAAAGAAAACACGATGGCAAATGCCACCAGCCACAATGGGACCGACCAGAAATGTTCCGGCGGAAAAGACTGGCTCTTGAGGTAAATGTTCGTACCCAGATTGATGACCTGCCC
>JBAWCJ010000067.1:0-9531 GCA_049590215.1 Candidatus Sulfotelmatobacter sp.
GCTTGTATTCGCGCACTACCTGCTCGAACTCGGTGATGGTGGGGACGATCGGGCCGATGGGCTCGGGCTTGCCCCAGTTGGGATTTCCGCGACGCTTCGCCATGCAAAAACCTTTCCTACAAAAAAGGGGAATGAAATCTATCGATTGCTCTATGTATATGATTCTCCGGAGGCTATGGGGATTCAGGGAAAAACACGACTGGGGCCTGCACAGCTCGGCATGTCCCTACCTTGTGATCCCAAACGCTATCGGAGACTTTGCATGTTAGGGCAATATTTGATGGAAGTCAATCGGAATCTGCGCGGTATCACTTGAGTAAGCTATTTCTAAGTAATTGGATTCATTGTTGTTATCGCATGAAGCTCGGGCGTATCCCTGGCGGGTTCGGCCCCCGGCGCCTAAAGGCACGTGTGATGAAGAATCCAGGTACGGTATGGCTGAAGTCATACCCTGATACGAGTCCCGATCGGACGGATCTCGATCGGACTTTCCTGCGAGATGGTCCCTGGAGGGGCCTACGTTACGCTCGTAACCCGTGGCGCGAAGGGGCCATTGAACGGGCTTTTGGAGCGGCTTACAGTGGGATAGGGGGCCGTGTCTTGCCTGGATTCCGCGGGCGAGATATGCCCGTTACGGCTCGGGTTGGAGGACTACGACCGGCCGGAAGGATTTAAGAGCGGGCCATGAATCTGAAGTCGCTGCTGCTTTGTTCCGACGAGAAGATCGTGCGTGTTCTGCGCCGGACGCTGGGCGATCTCGACATCAGCGTCGAGTTGTGCGCTAGTTCGGAGATTGCGTTGCGCAAGCTGACTCGGGAGCGGTTTGAGGCGATCATTGTGGATTGCGCCGGGCCGGGAGCGGCGGCGGTGCTGCGCAGCGCGCGGAGTGCTCCATGCAACAAGCGGGCCATCGCCGTGGCGATTCTGGATCCCGAGGTTGGGCTGCGGTCGGCGTTTGAGATTGGGGCACACTTTATCCTGTACAAGCCGGTGTCGGTGGAGCGGTCGAAGTCGAGCTTTCGCGCGGCGCGGGCGCTGATGAAGAAGGAACGGCGGCGGAACTCGCGGGTGTCGGTGCATATTCCGGTGGAGATGACGAGCCGGGAGTCGGATACTCACTTCAAGGTCAACACCACCGATCTTGGCCAGGGCGGCCTTGCAGTGAGCCTGCCGCGGCGCAGCAGGAGACTGGGACGCTGGACGCTGGTCTTTACACTGCCGGGTTCGGCTAAACCTTTAGAGGTTCATGCGGAGTTTGCTTGGGAGGGGACGGGGAAGCAGGTGGGGTTGCGCTTCCAGGATCCGTCGGTGGAATTTACGCAGCAGTTGCGGGAATGGCTGGGGCGGAATTCTCCGGATGCGGAAAAGGACGATCCGCCGGCGAGTTGCCAGCTTACGGATTTGAGTTTGGGTGGGTGCTATCTGGAGATCAGTTCGCCGTTCCCGGTTTCGACGCGCGTCACTTTGTCGATGCGAGCGGGCGGGATCGACTTGAGAACAGAAGGCGTGGTTCGGATCATGCATCCCGATAAGGGGATGGGAGTGGAGTTCACGCAGAGCACCCCGGAACATCGTGCGCTGCTGGAAAAGTTTTTGAGCTTGCTGACGGAGAATCGCGACGTCCTGCCGGAGTTGCTGGTGGAGCCGGAAGGTTTGGAAACTGAATCTTCCGCGGCGCTGGTTCCGTCGGCTGGTGAAAGCGAAGATATGTTGTTGGGACTCTTCCGCAGTCAGGCTGCGCTTACCGCCGACGCCTTCCTGGCAGAGTTGCGCAAACAACGCGGGTTGGCGGCTTCCACGGGCGCCTAAGCTTCATTCGCAGCACGTTCGATGCGGCCGGAACCTCAGGGGCTGAAGCCCGTCCTCAACGTTACCTAAACGGCACGGCTGAAGCCGTGCCCTTCCCGAGCCTTCAACTTCCCAAAGCTTCGATTTTCCCCAGCCTCGATCTCCCTAGAAGGTCTTGCGGAAGAGCCAGAATAAGGATCCTGAGAGCATCATGGCTACCGGCAGGGTTAACACCCAGGCCAGAGCCAGATTGCGCACGGTGGACCACTGAATTCCGGAGTGGTTGGCGGCCATGGTGCCGGCGATGCCCGAAGAGAGCACGTGAGTGGTGCTCACCGGGAGGCCGAATCCGTCGGCGGCGCCGATGGTTGCCATGGCAGTGATTTCGGCGACCGCGCCTTGCGCGTAGGTCAAATGCTGTTTGCCAATCTTTTCCCCGACCGTTACCACGATGCGCTTCCATCCAACCATGGTGCCCAGGCCTAGAGCCATGGCTACGGCGACCTTTACCCAGAGAGGAATGAAGCGGGTGGAGTGATCGATGTGCTTCTTGTAGTTGGCGAGGATGGCCGTATCAGCAGCGGAAAAAGTTGGGTTGTGATTCTTCTGCATAAGGCGAATTGCTTCGCTGCAAAGGTACATGTCATTGCGGAAGTTGCGAACCTGGTCGTTGGGGATGTTCTTCATTTCTTTATAAAGAGCGGTTTCATTGCCGATGTCGCTGACCAGGGTGCGGAGCGCGAGCATGGTGTTGGGAGTGAAATCCTTAGTGCGGATGTAATCGGTGACATCTTCGTGGGCGTCGCCGATGGCGGCGTTGGGGCTGACGTATTTGGTGAGGGCATCGGCGGCTTGGGCCGAGACGGCGATGAAATCCTGCGAATCCTTGTAAGTGATGGCGTGATTTAGAGCGTAGGCGGTGGGAACGGTGCCGATGAGGATGAGCATGATGAGACCCATGCCCTTTTGTCCGTCGTTAGAGCCGTGGAAAAAGCTGACACCGGTGCAGGTGAGAATGAGCAGGCAGCGGATGTAGAACGGCGGCGGCTCCGTACCTTCGGGAGCGCTGTAAAGTTTGGGATCCTTAATGAGAGCTTTGGCGAGGAGCAATAAGAGGCCGGCGCAACCGAAACCTACGATGGGCGAGAGCAACAGAGCCTTGCCGATGTTGGCGGCTTGTCCCCAGTCGACGCCGCTGGTGCCGCTTCTGCCGTTCATGAGCTGGTTGGCGATGCCGACTCCGATCACGCTGCCGATCAGGGTGTGCGAACTGGAGGCAGGCAAGCCGAACCACCAGGTGCCGAGGTTCCAGATGATGGCGGCTACCAACAGGGCGAAGACCATGGCGAATCCAGCTTTGCTACCGACTTGCAGGATCAGTTCGACGGGCAGCAGAGAGACGATGGCGAAGGCTACCAGGCCGCTGGAGGCGAGTACGCCGAGGAAATTCCAGAAGCCGGACCAGACGACCGCAATGTGAGGTTCGAGCGAGTGAGTGTAGATGACCGTGGCCACGGCGTTGGCGGTGTCGTGAAATCCGTTGACGAACTCGAACCCGAGAGCGACCAGCAGCGCTATACCCAGAAGCACGTAGGGCAGGACAGACTCGTTGTGGATGTTGGAAAGATCGTGGAGCAAGCTGGAGCCGGCATAGGCGACGCCGATGACCAGCACGATGCCAAAAATCAGCATGCCGATTTTGCCGGGAGAGCGGGAGAGTTTCTGGTCGAGTAGGGTCTGCGATGCGGTGGCCATGGTTGCTCCTCAGGTCGTCGCTACTATACGGAGGGATTGTTACGGGAGTATGAAAAGGTCGCAGCAGGTTGGGTCCTAAAACCTTAAACACAGAGGACACAGGGTCGCACGGGGCAAGTCGGGGAACGTGCTCGCCCGCAGCGGGGGCATTGTTTACAATAGGAGATTCGTCCGCCTTAGTGCAGAATCCCTGTTGGACGAAGCATATTTTGGAACTGCCAAACCACTTGGAGCCTTCAAACCACAAGCCTCGCGTGCCGTCGGTTGCGTCCCCTACCGTGTACTGGCGGGTGGAAGGGAGCCTGCTTGACCTGACGGTGGTGCAGCCGGTCGCGTTCTTCACGTGGAATGCGCAGACCTTTGCCGAGCGTTTCCGGCGGCGTGGACTGATCTTCCTGATGGCGGCGCTGCGTCCTTTTCTGTATTCGACGAACCGGAAGTTCGCGACCCGGGTTGTGCATACGACACTGCGCGGTGTGACGCGGGACCGGCTGGATCTGCTGGGCGAAGAATACTTCCAATACCGATTGAAGCCTGAGCTGAAGACGCACGGGGCGGAGCGGGTGCGGGAACTGGTGCGTTCGGGCGCGGATGTGGTGCTCGTGAGTCAGGCGCTGGAACACGTGATGAAGCCGCTGGCGCAGCATTTGGGAGTGAAGCGGGTGGTGGCGAACCGTCTGGAATTTCGCGATGGCGTGGCTACGGGGCGGCTGCTGGAGCCGGTAATCCGGCCGCGGGGAGCGTTCGCGCGGATTCGGGAGCAGAGTCCGGATGGGCGGCGGGCGCCGAAGACGCTGGCGCGGCAACTGGATATTACGGTGGAGGAACTGCGGGCGGCAACGATTGGGTCGGGTCGGGAGCCGGTGGAGCGTGAACATCCGATTGTGCATTTTGAGGGGCAGAGTCAAGCGGCGGAATTTTCGGTGCGGCGGGCTTTGGCGGGCAAGCACGTGATGCTGATCGGAGTGACGGGATTTATTGGCAAGGTCTGGCTGGCGAATACGCTGATGGAGTTGCCGAAGATCGGGCGGATTTATCTGCTGATCCGGAAGCAGAAATCGAATCCGGCGCAGCAGCGGTTTGAAAAGATTGTGGAAGAGTCGCCGGTGTTCGATCCGCTGTTTGAGAAGTATGGGGCGGGGCTTGCGGAATATCTGCGCGACAAAGTGGAGGTGGTGGAGGGAGACGTCACGCGAGCGGGGTTGGGGCTGAATGAGGAGGTGGCGGGCCGGCTGCAGCGGAATCTTGATCTGATCGTGAATAGTTCAGGATTGACGGACTTCAATCCGGACTTGCGGGATGCGCTGGCGACGAACACGGATGCGGCGATGAACATCCTGGAGTTTGTGCGGGGAGCTGAACACGCGGGGCTTCTGCATCTTTCTACTTGCTATGTGGCGGGAGAACGCGATGGGCGGGTGACGGAGAAGCTGATTCCGAATTACACGCCGCGTCGGGTACCGAATTTTGATGCGGAACAGGAATTGCGATCTCTGCATGAACTAATTGCCAAAGCTGAGGCAGAGGCTGAGGGTGCGGAAGTGACCGCAGGTTTGAAGTCGCAGTCGCTGGCGAAAGAGCATGCGGCGAAAGGCTTGCAGGGCGCGGCGTTGGAGAATCAGATCCGCAAGAACCGGATCCGGTGGCTGAAAACTTATTTGACTGAGGCAGGGACGCGGCGGGCCAAGGAGTTGGGCTGGCCGAATACTTACACCCTGACGAAGAGCCTGGCGGAATCACTGATGGTGAAGCACGGAGTGGGGCTGCCGATTGCGGTGGTGCGTCCGGCGATTGTGGAAACTTCGGTGGCGAAGCCGTTTCTGGGGTGGAATGAAGGGATCAACACCTCGGCTTCGCTGTCTTATTTGTTGGGGACATATTTCCGGCAGTTGCCGTCGAATGAGAGCAAGCGGCTGGATATTATCCCGGTGGACGCGGTGTGCGCGGGGATGACTTTGATTGCGGCGGCGATTGTGGAGCGGCGGCATGATGCGCTTTATCAGCTGGCGACGTCGGTGACGAATCCCTGTGACATGGGGCGGTCGATTGAGTTGACGTCGCTGGCACACCGCAAGCATTACCGCGCGCAGGAAGGGTTGGAATCATGGCTGCGGCTGCGGTTTGATGCGATTCCGGTCTCGAAGGAGCGGTACCAGCGGATGTCGGCGCCGGCGCAGAAGGCAATTGTGAAGTCGATACAGCGGATCATGTCGCCGCTGCCGCTGAAGAAAACTCCGCTGGTGAAGGCGGAAAGGAATCTGGAGCGGCTGGAGAAGTTGATTGAGTTGTTTGAGCCCTTCATCCTGCTCAATGAGCACGATTTTGCAGCGGATAACGTGGAGAAGTTGTCGCACGCGCTGGTGGAAGACGAGCGTGAGGAGTTTGGATACAAGGCGCGGCTGCTGGACTGGTGGGATTACTGGATCAATGTACATATACCGGCGCTGCGGAGGTGGACTTATCCGCTGATTGAGGGAAGGCCGCTGGAGGCGCGTCCGGCGCGGAGTTTGCAGAATGGCGAGACGGTGAAGACGGGCACGAATGGCGGGACGTGGTGAATGGCGATATTTCTTACGGGATCGACCGGTTACATCGGGGCGCACGTGGCGGCGAATCTTCTGCGGGATCATGGCGCGTCACTCAATGTGCTGGTGCGGGCGCGGGATGGGGGCGAGGCGCAGGGGCGGCTGTGGCAGGCGTTGCAATTGCATCTGGAGTTTCCGCAGTTTTATGAATATTTGCAGACGCGGGTGCGGGTGTTTCGCGGCGACCTGACGGCGCCGGGTTTCGGGCTTTCGCGTGATGAATACGACCGGCTGGTGCATACGACAGATTCGGTGATTCACTGCGCGGCGTCGCTCAACCGGAAATCGGAGAAGAGCTGCCTGAATGTGAATTTGCGAGGGACGCTGGAGGTGCTGACGCTGGCGCGAAATGCGGAGCATTATCACGGGTTGAGGCGCTTCAGCCAGGTGAGCACGGTGGCGGTGGCGGGGAAGCGGCACAATGAAGTGGTGACGGAGGATCGTTCGATTGATTGGGAGCGGTCGGATTACGATCCGTACGCGCGGACGAAAAAATTCTGCGAGCACATGATGCGGGTGCTGCTGCCGGAGACGCCGAAGACGGTTTTCCGTCCGAGCATTGTGCTGGGAGACAGCCGCTATGCCCAGACTACGCAATTTGACATGGTGAAGGCGTTTGTCTTTCTGGCCGGGCTGCCGGTGCTTCCGTTTCGTCCTACTGACAAGATCGACATTGTGAATGTGGATTTTGTGGCGGAGGCGATTGCGACCCTGCATCAGAAGGAGCGTCCGGAGCACGATACGTATCATCTGTCGTCTGGCGCGGGGTCGCAAACGTTTCGCGAGATCACGACGGCGCTGGCTGCGGCGCAGCAGAAACGCGCTCCGGTGTTTGTGCCGGTGGTGGAGCGTCCGTTTGCCGGGTCGGTGAATTTTCTAGCGAACCGTTCGGGCGCGATCGGAAAAAGTGCGTCGCTGATGAAGGTGTTTATGCCGTATCTGGTGTGGAATACGGTGTTCGATAACGCGCGGGTGACTCGGGAATTGGGGAAGAAGCCGGTGGCGTTTTCAGAGTATTGCTATCCGCTGCTGAAGTTCAGCCGCGAGAATAATTTCGCGTATCAATACCGTCCCTGGCCGGTGGCGGCGGGAGGGACAGCCGCATGATGGACCTTATTTTGGAAGCCTGGGTGAGCGGGTCGATCGAGCGGGCTAAAGCGGGATGGATGCTGGGTGAGGGCAAGCGCTGGCAGCCGGGGGAGAAGCTCAAGCTTTTATTTGCGGGCTACAACGGCACGCGAAATATGGGGTCGGATGTGCGGGTGGAAGAGATGCTGCGGCAGGTCCGGCATATTCTGGGCGCGGAGCGGGTGGAGTTCAGCGTGATGAGCCAGAACTTTGATTTTTCCCGCGGATATTTTGAGGGTACGAAGCAGGTGCACCTGCCGGATATATTTCCTCCGTTTCTGGCGAATGAAGTACCGAAGCATGATGGAGTGGTGGCCTGTGAAGGGTCGATGTTTAAGAGCAAGTTCGCCAACGCGCTGACCACGATGATGATTGGGTCGCTGGGAATTGCCGCGGTGCAGAACAAGCTTTCCGTGGGATATGGCGCGGAGGCCGGGTATATGGATCCACTGGTGGCGAAGATGTGCGAGCGGTATTGCAAGAATTCGTTTGTAATTACGCGGAATGAAGAGTCGCGGACCGTGTTGCGCGAGCTTGGCGTGCCTACGGAGTTGGGGACCGATACGGCGTGGACGTTTGAGCCGCGTCCGGCGGAGTACGGGCAGAGCGTGCTGCGGAAAGTTGGCTGGGATGGGCGGACGCCGGTGCTGGTAGTCTGTCCGATTAATCCGTTTGAGTGGCCGGTTAAGGCTTCGGTGGCGAAGTATGCGGCACATAGTTTGACGGGAGCTTACAAAGACAGCCATTACCGCACGGTTTACTTTCACAACTCGGGGCCGGCGGCGGAGCAGGCATACCGGAAATATTGGACGGCGATTGCGAATGCAGTGTATGCGTTTCGGAAGAAGAAAAATGTTTTTGTGATTCTGGCGGCGACGGAGCGACTGGATGCGCGTCCGGCACGGCGGATTTCGGAGAAGCTCGGCGGCGTTCCCGTGCTGACGTCGGACGAGTACAACATGTACGAACTGGTGAGTATTCTGCGGGCGTGCCACATGATGGCTTCCTCGCGGTATCACGGGATTGTGACCTCGATGCCGGGGCTGGTGCCGTCGGCGGGTATCACGATGGATGAGCGCATCCGGAACTTGATGCGGGAACGCGGGCATCAGGATTTGCTGATGACGGTGGACGATCCGGAACTGGAAGGCAAGCTGCTCGTAGCTCTGGAGAAGCTGAGTTGTGAAGGTGAGGCGATCGCTAGCGGGATTGCGCGAACCGTCGTCAGGAACTTGAAGGTGATGGCGCGCATGGGGGTTTATTTTGAGGAGGAAGTGCAGAGGAGGTATCCGGAGTTTGGGACGCGCCGGGGCGAGTGGAGTTGGGAGGATTACTTGCCGCCGATGAGTCGAGGGCTGCGGGAGCTGGCGGCGGCCTACAATTAGAGTTGCGTCCTTCGTAAGTACTTTCTGGCAGTCCACATCTTTATCTTGAGCACACTCATTCCATTTGTCGGAGAAATATTTTCGCAACTGCAGGTGGCTGCAGATACGCGGATTCTCGCCGAGATTCGCAACGGCGAAATCGCGGGTGTTACCGGTGGCGAGTTATTGGAGCTTATTCGCAGGGCGAGGATCTTTATTGCTTCCAAAGGTCTGCAGAAAGGCGAGCGGTGCGGGTTGCTAGCGGCGAACAGCATTCGCTGGGTGGCGATGGATTTGGCGCTCATGGCGGAAGGGCTGATTGTCGTTCCTCTCTATTCCCGGCAAGCGCCAGCGGAGTTGGTCGCGATGATGAAGGACTGTACGCCGGCGATTGTGTGCTGTGGGGATGCAGCGTTGCGGGATGCGATTGCGCAAAGTTGGGCGAAAGCTCCGCCGCAGTTTCTGTTTGATCAGATTTTTGCGGGCGTGGAAGGCGTGCAACTGGAGCGGCCGCAGGTGGGCAACGACAGTCCCGTGACGATCATTTATACGTCTGGAACATCCGGTGAGGCCAAGGGCGTGGTGCTGACGGCGGCGAATGTGGGCTTCATGCTGGAGCGAACGGCAGAGCGATTGGAACAGTTGATGTCCGGTTCGTCATCCGGCTCAGGCCGGCAGCATCGCATCTTTCACTATTTGCCGTTTACATTTGCGGCGTCCTGGATTGCGTTGCTGACGTTTTTGAAGCGGCGGAGCCTGGTCACGATCAACATGGATCTGACCAAGATTGCGAATGACATGCGCGTGGTGGCTCCGGATTATTTTTTGAATGTGCCGCAGCTGCTCGAGCGCATGCGGCGGGCGGTGGATGAACAGCTTTGGCAGACCGGCGGAGTTGCGCAAGCAATTTA
>JBAWCJ010000068.1:0-6703 GCA_049590215.1 Candidatus Sulfotelmatobacter sp.
GCCGTGACGACGAAGATCGGGATCGACGGAGCATGGGTGGGCGCAAACAAGAATAGCTCCTATTTCGCCGTGTCCGTAGAGCCGGGAGAGCGTCATGTGTGCGCGAACGTACAGTCCTATCGGGGGCATCCCGCGGGGCTTGTGCATTTCACGGCCGAGGCAGGAAAGGTTTATTACTTTGATGGCCGGGTCGTTTACGGAGAAGCGTCCGATTTGTATTTCTTTCTTGGCGTAGTCGACAGCGACCAGGGCAAGTATCTGATTGACTCTCTCCCTCTCAGCATGTCGACGCCCTCGACTGCGAAGAAGGACCAATCCTCTCCACAGCATTAGCTCCCGATGGTTCTGCAAGGAAGCATCGCGGTTTGCCCTAATCCTCTGCGCTTCTATAAAATCAAGGGTTTGCTGCCCTTAGTTCAGAGCCGCGAGCAGCTTCCTGCCAATTCTCAGCTAACGAGCAATGAGCGACGAGCGTCATTATGAAAATCCACGAGTATCAGGGCAAAGCGATTCTTAAGAAGTATGGTGTGACGGTGCCGCGCGGGACGATGGCAACTTCGCCGGAAGAAGCCGAAGCCGCTGCCCGCGAATTGTTCAGCGCGGGCGCGACCGGAGTCGTCGTCAAAGCGCAGATTCATGCTGGCGGACGCGGCAAGGGCGGAGGCGTAAAGATCGCCAAGTCGGTCAATGAAGCCGGGGAACTTGCCGGCAAAATGCTCGGAATGAAATTGGTCACGCACCAGACCGGCCCCGAAGGCCGCATCGTAAGGCGCTTGCTGATCGAAGAAACTCTGCCCATTGAAAAAGAGTTGTACCTCGGGATTCTTGTCGACCGCGCGGAAGGCAAGCCGGTGTTCATGGCCTCGGCCGCGGGTGGCATGGAAATCGAGCAGGTGGCCGCGGAAAATCCCGATGCCATCCTCAAGCAGCACATCGATCCCGGCATGGGCCTGGAGGCCTTTCAGGCGCGTAAAATGGCGTTCAAACTTGGGCTCAGCCCCAAGCAGATCAATCCCGCGGTGCAATTTCTCTCGAATCTTTATAAGGCGTTCCTCGACACGGATGCATCGCTCGTCGAAATAAATCCCTTCATCACCACCACCGACGGCCGGCTGTTCGCGCTCGACGCCAAGCTGACTTTCGACGACAACGCACTCTTCCGTCATCCCGACATCCGCGAACTGCGCGACATTACGGAGGAAGATCCGCTCGAAGTCGAGGCCTCGAAGTACAGCCTGAACTACATCAAGCTCGATGGCAGCGTCGGCTGCATGGTCAACGGCGCCGGGCTGGCGATGGCAACGATGGATATCATCAAGTACGCCGGGGGCATGCCCGCAAACTTTCTTGATGTGGGCGGCGGGGCCAACGCCGAACAGGTCGCGCACGCGTTCGAAATCCTTCTTAGTGATAAGAGTGTGAAGGCGGTGCTGATCAACATCTTTGGCGGCATTCTGCGCGTGGATACGCTGGCTACAGGCGTGGTAGAAGCCGCGAAGAAGACCAACATCCAGCTCCCCGTGGTGTTGCGCCTTGAAGGCACGAACGTGGACGAAGGCAAAACAATTCTGATGAACTCCGGATTCAACTTCGTCGTGGCCGACACCATGAAGGACGCGGCCGACAGAGTGGTAGCCGCGGCCAGAGGTTAGGGAGTTCCACCCTGTCATCCCGAGCGAAAGCGAGGGATCTTGGTGTTCGCCTGAGGACGGCGACACTGGTGGCGCAGGCACGAACCAGGATCCCTCGCTTCGCTCGGGATGACAAGTATGAGGTAGTGAGGAATCGTACCTATGGCAATTCTTGTCGATAAGAAAACTCGCTTGATCGTGCAGGGCCTGACCGGACGCGAGGGCACGTTCCATGCCAAAGCCTGCGCGGCTTACGGAACCCAAGTCGTCGGCGGAGTGACGCCGGGCAAGGGCGGCACGATGCACGAAGGCTGGCCCATTTTCAACACCGTGCAGGAGGCCGTCGAAAAAACCGGCGCCGACACGACCGTGATTTTTGTTCCTCCGCCGTTCGCTGCCGACGCGATCATGGAGGCAGCCGACGCCGAACTCGACCTCATCGTCTGCATCACCGAGGGCATTCCCACGCTCGACATGGTTAAGGCCTGGGAGTTCCTGCAGAACCGCCGCTCGCGCCTGATTGGGCCAAACTGCCCTGGGATTATTTCGCCGGGTAAATGCAAGATCGGCATTATGCCCGGGTCCATTCATAAAGAAGGAGCGATCGGCATTGTGTCGCGCTCGGGCACGTTGACTTACGAAGCCGTGCATCAGCTCACGCAGCGCGGCGTTGGACAGTCGACCGCAATCGGCATAGGCGGCGATCCGATTATCGGAACCAACTTTGTTGATTCGCTGGACCTGTTCAATCGCGATCCTGAGACCGAAGCCGTGATTATGATTGGCGAAATCGGTGGCGACGCCGAAGAAACTGCCGCGGAATTTGTGAAGACTCACATGAAGAAGCCGGTGGTCGGATTCATCGCCGGTCAGACTGCGCCTCCGGGGCGCCGCATGGGTCACGCCGGTGCGATCATCTCCGGTGGCAAAGGCACAGCCGCGGAGAAGATCAAAGTGATGGAAGCGGCCGGCATCCGCGTGGCAAAATCTCCGGCCGACATCGGAGAGACGCTCGTGGCCGCGCTCGGAGTCAAAGTCTAGGATGTCTCTCCCTGGCCTGAACGAGTTGTCATCCCGAGCTAAGATTCGATACGGTTCAATCGCGCACCAGATGGAAGCGCAACCTGACGATAAACGATAAAGGACGATCGACTAACTAAACTATGAAAACCCTGCAACGCACTCTTACCATCGTGAAACCGGACGCCGTCGCTAAGAACGCGGTGGGCGACATTATTGAACAATTTGAGAAGAACGGCTTCCACATTCTTGCCATGAAGATGCTCGAGATCTCCAAGTACCAGGCGGAGCAGTTTTACGCCGTGCACGCCAGTCGGCCGTTTTATAACTCGCTCACCGATTTCATGTCGAGCGGCCCGATCGTGACTCTGGCTCTGGAAAAAGAAAACGCAATCGCCGACCTGCGCAAGCTGATGGGCGCAACCAACCCGGCCAACGCTGAGGAAGGCACGATCCGCAAGAAGTGGGCGTCGAGCATCGAGCACAATGCGATTCATGGTTCCGATGCCGAAGATACGGCGCGCTTTGAATTGAGTTTCTTCTTTGCGGGATACGAGCTGGCGAAATAGTAGCGCCGCGCTCTCGGCGGCCCGACAGCCGGCAGGACGCCGGCGCTACCCTAGCGCTTCGTACAAGTGACCTTCCACGCGGTCTGCTACCTTGGGCAGATCCTTGCGGGCATATTGCAGAAAATGCGGGGCAGCGCGGTGGGCTTCGAGCGCGGCATCGTCTTTGTACTGCTCGTAGATGAAGAAGCGCCGCGGTTCGGTCTTGTGCCGGTGCACTTGATACATCAAGCAGCCGGGCTCCTTGCGGGACTCTTCCGTAAGCTTCGCGAAAATTGGGGGAACGTCGCCGTCATGCCCTGCCTTCGCCATCCACGTCACTGCCAAAACCACCATCGTGCGCTCCTTGCCTCGAATGGACCTCGACCGATTGTGGTTACGTAGTCTCGCCGCCTCACTAGTGGGAAGTCAAGACTAGACTTTTCGGGAAGCGCCTGTCTTCATGGCACCGGCAAATTCGTCCATGAAGATGATTTGGTCCCGGTCCGGACCAGTCGAGATCATACCGATCTTCGCGCCCGTCTCTTTCTCCACGAACCCCAGGTATTCGCGAGCCGCCTCGGGCAACTGCTCGAACTTCGTGATGCCCCGCGTCGAGGTCCGCCAGCCCGGCATCTTGCGGTAAACGCACTCCAGCTTGTCGTAACCGCTAGCTTGCGCTGGGATTTCCACGGTCTTCTTTCCATCGACCTTGTAGTCCACGCAGACCGGAATCTCCTCCAGTTCGTCGAGCACGTCCAACTTGGTCACCACCAGCCACGAGATGCCATTGATCATGCCCGCGTAGCGCAGCAGAGGCAAATCGAGCCAACCGGTGCGCCGCGGACGCCCCGTAACCGCCCCAAATTCATTGCCGCGTTTGCGCAACTGGTCGCCTAACTCACCTTGCTCTTCGGTCGGGAACGGACCTTCGCCGACCCGCGTGCAATATGCCTTCGTAAGTCCAATCACCGAGTCGATTGCATTCGGCGCGACGCCCGTGCCAGTCGCAGCACCTCCTGAAGTTGCGCTCGAGGAAGTGACGAAGGGATAAGTGCCGTGGTCGATGTCAAGCATCGTGCCCTGCGCTCCTTCGAAGAGAATTGCCTCACCATCAGCCAGAGCTTGGTTCAGCAACACTGCAGTGTCGCACACAAAGGGCGCGACCTTCCCGGCCGCCGCCGCGTAATCCGCGTACATTTTGTCAGCATCGAGCGGTTCGGAATTGAACAGCGCGTGCGCAATCATGTTCTTCTCGCGCACTGCGTTTTCAATGTGTTTTTTCAAGAGCTGCAGATCGAGCAGATCGGCAACGCGCAGCCCGCGGCGGCCCATCTTGTCTTCATAAGCCGGACCGATTCCGCGCGAGGTGGTGCCAATCTTCACGCGTCCCGGAGCATTTTCCGCCGCCAACTCGATCATGCGATGGTAGGGCAGAATCACCTGGGCGCGGTTCGAGACAAAAAGATTTCCGTCGACGGTCACGCCCGCCTCGCGCAGTTGACCCACTTCCTTCAGAAAAGCCATGGGATCAAGCACCACGCCGTTGCCGATCACGCTGCGGCAGGCGGTCCGCAACACTCCGCAGGGAACCAACTGCAGCACGAATTTCTTGCCGTTGATGATGACAGTATGTCCGGCATTGTGGCCGCCGGCATAACGGGCCACCACGGAGAAATTCTCCGACAAAACGTCGACAATCTTTCCCTTGCCTTCGTCGCCCCACTGGGCGCCGACAATCACCGCAGTCTTGCCTCGTTTCAAATGCCAACTCCGTAACAGGGATTTCGCAGACGCACCGCTGCGGCGCGCGCATGTTGGAACACCCGGGGGTCGCACACTCTTGCCCGCGGCAAATACTTCTAAGGCTTATTGGGATGGAAGCGGAGAAGACGTGTACAAATCATTTTATCGCGGCCGCGCAGCGAATGGCAACGCAAGCGGCGGCGAACCTCAACTCTCCGGTAGAATGGCCATCAGCGACTCATCTCGCTGAGGAATTCCGCCGTGAAAAAAGTGTTTCACTTCGATTCTCCGCGTGAGAAATATAGTTGCGACGCAGCGGTCCTATGGTGCTTCGACAACCGGTTTGACCTGGGGTTCCACAAGTTTCTGAAGCGCATCGGCGTGGTTTATTCCGATCCCATTAAAATTGCCGGCGGCGCAAAATCCCTGGCCTCGCCGGAATTGGAGACGGACCGTGAGTTTGTCCTGGAACAGATTCGAAAATCCATTCGCCTGCACGGCACCAAGCGCGTGATCCTGATGGTGCATTCCGATTGCGGCGCCTACGGAGGCCTGGCCGATCGTTTCGGCGGTGATGCCCAGGCCGAAGCCGCGCATCACCAGCGCGAACTGGCTCTGGCCGCCGCGAATCTGGCGAAGGCCATCCCCGGAATCGAGATACAGGCTTACTTCGTCGATTTCGATGGCGTTTGGGATGCCGAACTGGCAAGCTCACAATCTCTGGAAGGGCAGCCCGTCACGTCATAAGTTTGTCGAATTCGAATTCCGCAATCTCATGCCAAAATTCGAGAAGCACATTTTCATATGCGGCAACCAGCGCCCTCCGGGAAACCCGCGCGGATGCTGCGATCCCAGCGGCCAGGCAAAGCTGCAGAAATTGTTCAAGCAGAAACTGGCGGAACGCGGCTTGAAGGGCAAAGTACGGGCCAACCAGTCAGGCTGTCTCGATCAGTGCGAGCACGGACCGAACCTCGTCGTCTATCCCGAAGCGGTGTGGTACGGGCACGTCACCGAAGCGGATGTCGACGAAATCATCGAGTCGCACATCGTCGGCGGCCAGCCAGTCAAGCGCCTCATGCTAGCCGACGGCTGCCTGAACACGGCCACATGTGAACACAGAAAGACCAGCGGTCAGTGATCAGTGGCCAGTGGTCAGCAAGATAAAAAGCAGAGGCTCATTCCTGCAGCCAGCATAACTGGTCACTGATCACTGGCCGCTGGTCTTTTGGTAGGCGCGGCAGGAATCGAACCTGCAACCACCGGATTAGAAATCCGGTGCTCTATCCATTTGAGCTACGCGCCCATGGGAAAAATCTACCACAAGGACGGGGATTCTCCAGTTTTTGCGATTGATCCATTCCGACGATTTGTGACTGACGTCCTTTAATGGCGGCCTACCCCGGAGAACCCTAAACGGCCAAGCTTGCATCCAAGTTTGAATGCAGTCTGTAATACCGCGATCCAGTCTTACTCCCCGCGACCTGGTGCGTGCCTGGTGGCGGGTTTTGAGCGGCAGCGTTCCGCTGCTTTCTATTGAGATCACTCGCGAATGTCCCCTGAGTTGTCCGGGATGCTACGCCTATGGCGACAATCATCTCGGCAATGGGATCACGCTGCGTGAACTTCATGACCTTCGCGGAGACAAACTGGTCGAAGGCGTCCTCGACCTGGTTCGCCGCCACCGGCCTATGCACGTTTCTCTGGTGGGCGGAGAACCGATGATGCGCCATCGCGAACTCGACCGCATTCTTCCCGCGCTCA
>JBAWCJ010000069.1:0-2809 GCA_049590215.1 Candidatus Sulfotelmatobacter sp.
GGCTGGTAACTAACGGCGGAACGAGAAGAAGGTGACAAAGCACCGCCGCCGTGATAAGGAATCTGTTGCGAAGAGTCATCGGAACAAGATTGCCGGAACGAGTATCGTCGGAACAAGATCATCCGAATCGCATGCAAAACGCGCGCGGACGCTTCTACCGGCAGCAGTCGTGGTGAAGTTAGCACGCTTGCGCCTCGGGAGGCAAAAGCCGCCTGCATTCTTGGATTCCGGCACCGTCTTTGTGGTTATCCGGCGGCCTCTTGCTTCTAGCTTGCTTGTAAGACTGTGATTCATGCCTTGTCCGCTTTGTGGTGACATCTGCCGCTGCTCTTCCGACACGCATTCCACCGCTCCACCGCGCTGGCTGGCTGACGATGTGGCTGACGACGACGTGCTTCCGCCGACTGCGTCACCGCGCGACGTGACCGAGACGCCGCGTGTTGATCTCACGCGCCCGAGTCCGATAGAGGCTTCGGCACCCATCAGTAAAGACGGCGACCAACCCGCGCCCGAGGATTCCGCAGTCTGGCGCCAGGAGGTCGCGGCCCGGCTGAATCGTTATCAATCTCGCCGCAAGCCTCGTCCGCCCCGCTATCCGTCGCTGCAGCTGCATTTCGAGGAGGAGGATCTCCGAACCGCACGTGATATTTCGGTCGAGCCCTCCACATTGCCGGACAGAATGCCGTCATCCAACCAGGCTCTGGCCTTGGATACTTTCGCCGAAGGCGCACCTCAAGCTGTCGAAATCCCGGCATCCGCGCCGCCGACCACAGTCCCGGCAGCAGCCCCAGTGACGGGAAAGCTCATCGAGTTCCCGCGCTCCTGGGCTCCTCCGCCAGCCCCGTTCGACGAACTGGCCGAGCCGGTCATCGACCGCCGACGTCCTCGCATCCTGGAGGCGCCGGAAGTGGTCCCGCCGCCGCCGGCTCTGGGTGGAATCACGATCGAGACGCTCGAGCGGACCGAGACAGAGAAACGTCCGGGGATCGACATCCCGTTACAGAGTGCTCCTCTAGCGCGGCGCATCTTCTCCGCCGCAGTCGACGGTTTCATCATCGCCGCGGCAGGCGCTCTCTTCGCTTTCATCTTCTGGAAGCTGGCGGCGATTCGTCCGCCACGACTCCAGATCATAGGGTTAGCTGCCGGTCTTTGCGCTCTGTTCTGGGCCGTCTACCAATACCTGCTGATCGTGTACTCGGGCACCACGCCGGGATTGCGCCTGGCGCGCCTCGAATTGGCCCGCTTCGACGGAAGCCCGGCCAGCCGCCGCCTCCGCCGCTGGCGCGTTCTCGCTTCATTTCTTTCCGCAGCTTCTCTCGGCATGGGATACGCCTGGGTCTTCCTCGATGAAGACTCGCTCTGCTGGCACGACCGCATCACGCATACGTATCTGGCGCCCAAGGGTTAGACAACCGACCCTCCCACCCACGTTCCCCTATGCTATCTTCAATAGGCTTACCCTGATAAGCAGTCGCGCGTCCTCGCAGCATGGCTACATCCGCAGGTTCCAAACCGGCCATAAGGGTCTTCGTCGCCACCACGGTGATGTTGACCTTCATCTCTTTCTGGCGCGCCTCCGCCATTGTTCTCTCCGACCTCGCGTCCTCCGCTTATTACGCCGGAGGCGACGCCGAGAAAGTCATCGGCAAGAGCGCTCCCTGGTTCATTCTCGGCGTCATGCTGTTTAGCTACTGCGTGCGGGCGCTCTACATCGAGTCGAGCAGCATGTTCGTCCGCGGCGGCGTTTACCGCGTGGTCAAGGAAGCCATGGGTGGTACCCTGGCCAAGTTTTCAGTCTCGGCTCTGCTTTTCGATTACGTTCTGACCGGCCCCATCAGCGCCGTTTCCGCGGGGCAGTACTTGGCGGGCTTCATCAAAGACATGGGCGTGTACATGCACCGCCCGCTTCATTTTTCTGACGACCATTTCGCCGCGGGCCTGGCCGTGATCGTCGTGCTTTATTTCTGGTGGAAGAATACCCAGGGCATGCACGAATCGAGCCAGAAGGCTCTGCAGATCATGGCGATCACCACGGTAATGGTCGTGATCCTGATCATCTGGTGCACCATCACGGTTCTGCGCGCTCCAGTGCAACTGCCGCCCAACCCGTTGCACACGGGCGTGGTGCCGCTAACAAAAGAATCGCTGGGCTGGTTGGATACAACCTGGTTCAGGCACCTGCCTCTCGGCATTCTCACCACTCTCATCGTGTTCGTCGGCTTCGGGCACTCCGTGCTGGCCATGTCCGGCGAAGAGACTCTGGCACAGGTCAATCGCGAGATCGAACATCCCAAGCTGAAGAACCTGGAGAAGACCGGGCTGGTGATTTTTATCTATAGCCTGCTGTTCACCTCGCTGGTTTCGTTCTTCGCGGTTATGATCATCCCCGACAAAGTTCGGCCGGATTACTTTGCCAACCTGATCGGCGGCATCGCCATGTACCTGGTTGGGCCCGAGAGCCTGAGGCTCCTGTTTCATGGCTTCGTGGTGCTGGTGGGCGTGCTGATTTTAGCGGGAGCGCAGAATACTTCCATCGTCGGCGCGAATGGCGTGCTGAATCGCGTGGCCGAAGACGGAGTTCTTACCAGCTGGTTTCAAAAGCCGCACCACCGCTTCGGCACCAGCTACCGCATCATCAACCTGATCGTGGGCCTGCAGGTGCTCACGATTGTCCTCAGCCGTGGCAACGTCTATATGCTGGCCGCGCTCTACGCCTTCGGCGTGATCTGGAGCTTCGCCATGAAGTCCATCGCCGTGCTCGTGCTGCGCTTCACCGAGCCCGGCAACCGCGAATGGAAAGTGCCCGGCA
>JBAWCJ010000070.1:0-6704 GCA_049590215.1 Candidatus Sulfotelmatobacter sp.
TTCCATGCATGCCGACCATGCCCAGGTAATAAGGCGATTGCGGAGGAACGGCGCCGAGTCCGTGCACCGTAGCAAAGGTAGGGACATTCAAATCGTCGAGCAGCCGCCGCAATTCCGGAATCGCTCCAGAAAGCTTCGCTCCTGCGCCCACAAGCGCGACCGGGCGCGTCGCTCGTTGCAGCAAGGCTACAATCGTGTCGCTGAACGCAGCTTCGGCTTTCGCGCCGGCGGGCCGAGCGTGTGGCTTGAACTTCACCGGCCCGGAGAATTCCTTCTCAGCTTTCAATATGTCGGTAGGAATGTCGATGACGACCGGCCCCGGCCGACCGCTGCGCGCCCAGTAAAATCCCTCGGCAATCGCGTCGGGGATTTCGTCGATTGTGCGGACCAGCCGGCTCCATTTGGTCAGCGAAAGCGTTACTCCGAAAACGTCAGTCTCCTGAAACGCATCGGTGCCGATCATCGCCGTCCGCACCTGTCCCGTGATGCAGACCAAAGGGACTGAGTCCATCTTGGCGTCGGCGATGCCCGTGACCAGGTTGGTCGCGCCCGGCCCGCTGGTCGCCATGGCCACGCCAACTTTTCCCGTAACTCGCGCGTAGCCTTCCGCCGCAAATACCGCTCCCTGCTCATGCCGCGTGAGGACGTGCCGCACTCCGCTATCATCCAGCGCGTCGTAGAGCGGCATGATCGCTCCGCCGGGGTAGCCGAACACCAGGTCGACCCCTTCGGCGCGCATACAGCGCAGAACGATTTCTGCTCCCTTAAGCATTCACGACCTGTTTAGCCGCCGGCTTAGGAGCCTCCGCCGGCTTCTTCGCTTCGCGACCGGGCAGCCAGCTCATCATGCCGCGCAACTGCGCGCCCACAATCTCGATCGGATGCTTCTGCTCTTTCTCCCGCAACTCGGCAAAGTTGTAACCGCCGTCTTTGTTCTCTTTGATCCACTCGCGAGCGAAGGTTCCATCCTGAATGTCCGACAGAGTTTTCTTCATCGCCGCCCGCGTGGCATCGCCCACAACCTTCTCACCGCGTGTCAGGTCGCCGTACTCGGCCGTGTTCGAAATCGAATACCGCATGCGCCCGAGGCCGCCTTCGTAGATCAGGTCGACAATCAGCTTCATCTCATGCAGACACTCGAAATAAGCAATCTCAGGAGCGTAGCCGGCTTCGACCAGCGTCTCGAATCCCTTCTTGATCAGCGAAGTCAGACCGCCGCACAGCACCGCCTGCTCGCCAAAAAGATCGCTTTCGGTTTCTTCGCGGAAGGTGGTCTGCAGCACGCCGGCGCGGGTCGAACCAATGCCGTGCGCGTAGGCCAGAGCAAACTCGTGAGCCCGCTTGCTGGAATCCTGTTGAATCGCGATCAGCGACGGCACGCCGCGCCCTTCGGCGTAAACTCGGCGCAGCAGGTGGCCGGGGCTCTTGGGCGCGATCATCACCACGTCCACATCAGTGGGCGGAACGATCGTCTTGAAATGGATGCTGAAGCCGTGCGAGAAGCCAAGAATCTTTCCGGGATGGAGGTAAGGCTGGATGTATTGCTCATACACCGCGGCCTGCGTCTCATCCGGCGTGAGCACGTGGATCCAGTCGGCGCGCTTGGCGGCCTCATCGGGAGCCACCACGACCATGCCATCGGCGCGAGCCTGCTGCGCGCTGGGCCGGTTGGGCTCGAGGCCGACGAGCACTTTGTAGCCGCTGTCGCGCAGGTTCTGCGCTTGCGCATGTCCCTGGCTGCCGTAGCCCAGGATGGCGATGGTTTTGCCCTTCAGGGCCTCGGGGTTTGCGTCGTGCTCGTAAAAAATAGTAGCCACTGGGAAGCTCCTTGTAGTGCCGGCATCCCGCCGACGACAGTGGGACGAACCCTGAAGCCCGTCCTGATGGATTCTGCTGCAAACCGACCGGTCGGTCGGTTACTAAAGAAATGCTACCTTCGCGCCTGCCCCATGTCAAGGGGGAAGTGTTCCGCCCACTTTACTGCACGGGAGCCCATTTGCGGCATTCTGACGGGGTGACAGGAGAGGTCAAAGGCGGGCCAACTTTGTAGCGAACGACGCCGTCCGAGGTCGAGCAGAAGCTTCTAGTCCCTGTGCTACTGCTGATGGGGGTGGCAACAGCTACGAATTCCTTACAAACCTGTGCCGCCAGCCTGCAATCTGTCACAAGGCGGAAATTGTATCCAGACACGGAGCACCACGCTCCCGAAGTGCAACTCGCATCACCCAGGGAGGCGTCGATGAAGCTCGCGTGCTCCGCCGAGTAAAAACTGGGTCCACGGGGGTCAGGACCGAGCGAAGCCAGGTCGGGCGCGTATCCTTTCTTGGGGTAAGCGGCGGAATAGCCGACCTGCGCAGTGTTGACCGTGCGCATGTTGGCAACAGCGGATGATTCATTGGCCGCGATCCGCGCGCGCATCATGTTCGGAATGGCGACTGCCGCCGCCACCAGAACCATGCCCACGTCCGCTCCTCCACTTGTACTGACTCCGCGGATCGCGCTTTCGTCGCCATAAGCGCGAAACACGATGGGCGTGGTGGGTGGGGAGAGCCGCGCGAAGGAATCCGCCATCTCTGGCGACATGCGGCGCAGATTCAGAGCCGTTACTGCTGTGGGGTCTTCGTACAGCAAGGCGGAAACATCTGCGGGGTAACCGGCGGGAAGAGATGCCGTGAATTTGGTCGACTTGGCGAACGATTCGCCCGATTTGTGCAGTCGAATCGCCGCTGCCACTGTTTCATGACTGGAGGCGACGATCAGATAACCTTCGGCGAAGGCGTAGACAATCTGCATCGGCTTCGGAGTAGAAGGAATCGTCAATGAGTGGTAAGTGATTCCGTCTTCCACGAATTCCATTGCCGGGAAGGGCGTGGTCGCCAACATCTTCGCCAGCGTTTGCTGCAGATGGTCCGCATCACTGGTGCGCAGAATTATCTTCCAGTCAGGTTTGGGTTCGGCAAATCCTTCGGCTTCCATCGTGATTTCGCCTGGGAGCAGGCTCAGCAAGTCGTCCTTGAGATTGATGTGCATTGCCTGTTCCGTGAGGGTCAGGGTGGCGAGCGCTTTGGGATTCGAAGAGGAAGAGATCTCTTTGATGTCATCGAAGATCTCTCCCAGATTTTTAAGGTTTACGCTGCTCACGATGGAGGCTTGCGGTGAGACGAAGTTCAGGCTGCCGAGCGGCGCAGGAGCCGCAAGCCAGGATGCGATGCCATGGCGCGGGCCCACAAAACTCAACTCCATTCGACCCTCTGAGCCTTGGGCCTGGTGCCGATACTCCCAGACCACATACTTCACATCTTTAAGCCCCGTGCGATCGAAGATGTTTTGATTCTGCTGCCTTCCTGGTGGAATCTGGTTAAGAATGGTGTGCAGATCGGCGGCCATCAGGGCGGACGTTCCGCCTTGATACGCCTCCTTCAGACGCTGCCCGAAAGGCGTCGAGGCGAAATCCGTTGTCCTGGCATCCAGAAAGCTGTTGAATCCGCGCACCGACTGCAGGTTTTCTGCCGCGATCACAAAATCCGGGCGTACCAGCACCACGAGTTGCTCCGCGCCGGAGCCGTTTTCCGCCTGAGCCAACTGCTGAAGATCTAGAACGCGAATCCTCGACTGCGCTTCGCCGGGGCTTTCCTTCAGAATGTGTTCCAGAGCGTTCTTTAACCCTGGCTTGCGCAGCTCCGCAACGATAAGCAATTTGCGACTCGCGGCGCCCTTTTCGGATATCCCGCCCGTTTCGCCGGAGACGACTATCTCGTCGCCCAGATATTGTGAGACCTCATAGAATTTCTCCAGGAAATCCTGCAGCTTCGGTCCGGTTGAACTCAGTTCGCCGTGCTGCCACCAATCCCGCAGCACCGCACTCGCCTGCAGTTCCTGCCTCAGCGTTTCCACCGTTTGATGGGCCGTCTCGCCGTAGTTTGGGAAGGCGACATAATAGGTGGTTTCCATCGGCAGGCGTGGCAACAAGCGGCTCTCGGTGCGAAGCGGAGGGAGTTGAACATTATTCTTGAGCGCTTCGACCAGGTGCGCCAATTCCGTGGGCAATCCGGGATACTTCTTCAAATCGTCGGCAAAAGGAATCTGTGGCTGAGGCTTTACCGCGCTCTGAGAAAAGCAGGCCAGCGGCAAGAAGAGAAACAATCCAGTCGCAGCGGAACTGATCAGGGAACGACAGCACCGCGTTCTCGCCTCTTGCATCCCGTCACCTCTCGACTAAATTTCGGCTTGACCCGGGGCTCGGTTTCCATTCGGCTGGCGATCCAACCTGTCGTTGGTTTCGGACAAACTAACATTGCCCGACACAAACGGGAAGCGAAAACATTGTCGGGATGGCCCAAGGTAGAAGCCAGAAGCTGGAAGCTAAGAGCTGAAAGCTGACAGCTGAAGGCCAGCAGTCCATTGGCATTCCTCCGCGCAACTGTTTACCATGTCACCCGATGACCCGCGAGACCGTGGTCGATTCCCGGCAGGAAATTCTGCGCACCGCCGCGCGCCTGTTCCAGCAGCGCGGCTATGACGCGACTTCCATGAACGATGTGGCCGCCGCGCTCAAGCTGAGCAAAGGCGGCCTCTACCACCACTTTCAGAGCAAGGACGAAATCCTCTACGAGATCATGAACCACGCCATGGAGATCACCCGGGAACGCGTGCTCAATCCTGTGCGCGGCATCGCTGACCCCGAAGAGCGCCTGCGCGCTCTGATTCGCTTGCACATCGAGGTTGTGCTCAGCCCCCGCGACCGCGAAATCACGGTGATGCTGCATGAGAACCATCCCCTGCCGCCGGCCCTGCGCAAGCGCATCAACATCCGCAAGAAGGATTACATTCATTTCCTCGAAAGCCTGATGAGCGAGGTCCAGGAAAAAGCTAAAAATCAGACAAGAGGGAGGGTCAGCCCGCGTGCCGCCGCCTTCGCCCTGCTCGGCATGATCAACTGGATTTATCAGTGGTATAAGCCGGAGGGCGAACTGCAGGCGCAGAACCTGATTCCGCAGTTCACCGACCTCATTTTCGGAGGCATCTTCGCTTGAGGAATAAAGAGTTATGAAAATCTTTTTCGCCACGCTTCCCGAAATCGCCGAGCAGCGCGCCGTGAGCGGCCGGCCTTACCGCGAGTTCCTGCGGGTACCGAACATGAGCGCTGGACTCTTCGTCCTGCCCGCGGGAGGCACAGACCACCAGAAGCCGCATCGCGAGGACGAGATTTACTACGTGATTCGTGGCCGCGCCCGTTTCAAAGCCGGCTTCGAAGACCGCGAGGTTTCCGGAGGCAGCCTGATATTCGTAAGCAGCCGAGGAAGGCCACCGCTTCTACGACATCGCCGAAGAGCTCGAAGTCCTGGTCTTCTTCGCGCCTGCCGAAAGCTAACTCGCGAGAGCGATGGATTACCAGATCACATCTATGCAGCCCTCGGACTGGCTCGCGGTTCGCGAAATCTACGCTGAGGGCATCGCCACCGGCCAGGCAACATTCGAAACCCTGCTCCCTGACTGGGAAAAGTGGGACAGCAGCCATCGCCAGGATTGCCGCCTGGTCGGGCGCGGTGGCGGCCGGGTCGTAGGCTGGGCCGCGCTCAGCCCGGTCTCCGCTCGGCGCGTCTACTCGGGAGTTGCGGAGGTCTCCGTCTACGTGGCCGCTGTCGCGCGGGGCCATGGACTCGGCACAATTCTTCTGAAGGCGTTGATCGAAGAATCCGAACGGTGCGGAGTGTGGACGCTGCAAGCCGGTATTTTTCCCGAAAGCGCTGCCAGCATCGCGATCCACAAGTCCTGCGGATTCCACGAAGTTGGAAAAAGACAACGCATTGGCAAACTCGGCGAGACGTGGAGGGACGTGCTCCTGCTGGAGCGACGAAGCACGGCGGTGGGCATTTAGTCGCTTGTTTACCAGCAACTCGCTACAAGGTAGTCGGTTCTACTTCGCCGGAATCCAATAAATCTCTTCCTTGACCCCCGTCTTGTCGAGGAAGCCGCGCCGCTTCAAGATCGCCTTGCTGTTAGCGATCATGTCAGGATGCCCGCACAAGTACGCCGTCGTATTCGTAGCGTCGAGTTCCCAGTGATCAGCATATTTGCGCAGAATATCGTCGGCCCTGCCGATCTCCCCCGGCCAGTCGGCGTGATCCCACGGACGGCTCACCGTGGGCACATACTTGAACCAGGGCAGTTCAGCGTCGAACTGCGTCAACTCTTCTTTGTAGCCGAACTCCCACGGGCGGCTGGCGCCGTTCAGCAGATAAAGTTTGTGACTGCCGTCGAAGCGCCCTTCCTTCCAGTCTTTCGACAGCGCGCGCACAAAGCTGACGAACGGAGCGACTCCCGTCACGGTTGAAACCAGCAGATGATGCTTGCGCCCACTTTCCGTGTCGAGCGTAAATTTGCCCTTCGGCACTTTTCGCATCAGCAATCCGTCACCCGGTTGCAGCTGGTGCAGCCGCGGGGTGAGCGCTCCCTCAGGAACCAGCTCAAAGAAAAACTCGATTTCATCTTCAAAGGGAGCTGAGACAATCGAATAGGGACGCTCCGTGCGCTTGCCGTCGTGTTCCACTCCCAGCGTGGCGTATTGCCCGGGAGAAAACTTGAACTCCGCACCCGGTTGAATGCGAAACATCCACAGGTCCGGTGCGAAGTCGACGCGCTTGGTAACCCGGGCCTGGAAAAACTTGTCGTCCAAAGTCGTCATGAATTTCAAAACCTCACAA
>JBAWCJ010000071.1:0-10264 GCA_049590215.1 Candidatus Sulfotelmatobacter sp.
GGTGAAGAGCGTCGATTTTGCCCATGATGTGGGATTGCTGGGGCCGATTGAGCGGTTGGAGATAAAGGATGTGATGGCGGTCCCTGCGCCGGGCGGGCGGAAGCAGGTGGTGGCTACGTTTGATAAAGACGGGCACAGCTTTGCGGTTCCCATTGGATTCGAGTCGGACGGGCAGTACAAGATCTATTCTGACGAGATGTTTTATGTGGAGGATCCGCATGACTTGTACAAGCATTGGCCGGCGGATGTTTGGCAGGCAGTGGAGCAGCATGAAGTGAAACCGGGAATGAATGAACTGCAGGCCGATTTCGCCGTGGGGATGGGAGTTCCGGATGCGGGAGCATCGTCGGAGGAGAAGACGGTGCGGTATCCGAACGGCGGGAAGCCGCTGGTGGTGATTTATCAGGATGGGAAGGCGGCGGAGATTAAGCCCGGGACTTAGGAGAGTCCAAATTCCGCAAGCGAACCGTTCGCAAGCGATCAATGGCCCACGCGACGAATACGCAAGCACCCCCGATTATCAAGGCGAGCGGCATTTTTTGCTGCGCTTCCTCGTCCCCTCCCAAGTAAATTGAGGCGGCAAAGGCTAATAGTGCGACGCGATCAAGGATGTTCAAAAGGCGCCTTCTGAATGTGAACGACAGCGCTGTAACACAAGCAATCACGACGAACTGCACCAAAGCATTCGAACGGCTAATAAGCACAGAGGGATTATTGACGGCATGTCCGTGCTCCAGTTCGAGGAGAGCTCCGAGGGTGGCCGCAAGCATAATTCCGGGGAATACTCTTTTCCAGCGGTTCGCCGTCACGACAAAAAGGACGGCAGCGGTGCCCAGCAGGAAATACCCCAAGACTCGCGAAGCGTGGTGCCACTCCGAAAAGTTCGCTTCCGTCCCGAACGCCTCTATGTATCCCCAGAACACAAGGCCAAGCCAGGCCATGCCCAACAGCCAGCCGCCCGTGCGGCGAAACCCTGATTTCACCTGTTGCTTAATTGTTGGATCCTTGCTCATACCATCGCTCATACCATCGATTTCAGGTTAGGATCGCACGACTGATCAACGCTCCGATCCCACCAGTCCTACTTCACTCCAGCTAGGGCTTGCGAGACTTCGCTTATGTCCGGCACGACCGGGATGTCGTAGTTCTTTTGCCAGGCCAGTTTGCCGTCGCGGTCGATTATGAAGATGGCGCGGCCGGTGATGCCTTTGTCTTCGAGATAGACGCCGTACTTGGCGGCGACTGCGCCGCGGGGCTGGAAATCGGCGAGCAGTGGGTATTGGATTCCCATCTTTTCGGCGTAGGCCTTGTGGGACCACACGCTGTCGACGCTCAGACCAAGGACCTGGGCGTCGAGCTCCTCAAACTGTTTCTTGTCGTTCACGATGCAGACGTGTTCTTTGGTGCAGACGGGGCTCCAGTCGAGCGGGTAGAAGATGAGGACGACGCGCTTCTTGCCGCGGTAGTCGCTGAGCTTTACTTCTTTCTGATCTTGATCCTTCAGGGAAAATTCTGGCGCTGGTGCGCCGATGGTTGCGGGCATGATTCCTCCAGGGAATTACTCTTAGGTCGAGAAACCGATTCTCATTCCATCATAAATGGAGTCCTGTCGTCAGTGCGCCGTCGCGAGAAAAAAAGGCGGGTCCGTGATGGAAACGCCTCACGAGGCCGCCGCAGGTGCACGCGTGCAAGGGATCCTTCGACTGCGGTTGTCCTTGGCGCTTGAGGCGCGAAGAACAATCCTCGCTCAGGATGACAAAATTAGACATTTACTTTACGACTGGAGATTTGGCGTCGGCGGGTTTTTCTTCGTCGGCGTGAATTTTGCCGTCGTCTTCGGCATAGAAAGACCGATGCTCAGCGTCAAGATGGGTGGGAGTCATAGTCAGGATGTAGCTGTCTTTCTTCCCTTCGAAGCTGACGGTGTAATCGCCGCGGCTGGGATTGACCATGCGCTTGGTGAAGGAGCCGGAGTGGACCAATTCATTTAGATTCGTGGCGTAGTGGTCGTACTGCTTGTTGAATTGATGCTGGGCGCGGATTACGACTCGCATGTAGGCGAGGGCCTCGGCTTCGGAATCGGAGCGCGCGGGGTCGCCGCGAAACTTCGGCTGATAGGTTGGGGGCGGCGGGGCTTGGGTCGCGGCTGCCGGCGGAGCGGCCGGTGGCGGCTCCTGCGCGAACAGAGTTGAAGCGGCGATGATGAGGGCCGTGGTTGCGGCAAGAAGACAAATGGAAGTGTTTCTCATGCTGACTTTTCTCCGCGAGTGGCGTCGTGAATTATCCGGCCAATCTGTGGTATGAAGCGGGTTTTGAAGCGTCTTTCTTATGTTACTCCCGTAATTTAACTTCGGTCACTTCTCTTTGCAGTGGGGCGAAATGCCGCTATGCTCTAGCTAAGCAATTACGCCCTTAGGGAAAACTATGAAAGCAGCAGTAGCGAGAAAACCGATAATCAAAATTGCCGTGGTGGAGAGCGATCCACTGAGGTTTGTGGGATTCCGCGCTTTGTTCGACTCCGAACCCGAGTTCGAACTGATCTCCGCCGGCCTGCCCGAGATTTCGACGTTGCAGAATGTCGATTTGATTCTGCTGGGAAATCGATCGGGACAAAACCTTTTTGATGTCATGGCTAGCCTCAAGGCGACGCGGCCGGATCTGCGCATTATCGTGACCGGTTCGGGAGTGGATGAAGAAACCATTCTTAAAGCGATCGCGTCAGGAGCTAAGGGCTATGTGGATGAGGCGGCTTCGCCCGCAGAATTCGCGCAGGCCATTCGCATCGTAAGTCAGGGATCGGTATGGGCGCCGCGCAGAGTTCTTTCGATGTTCATCGAGCGGGTGTCTTCGGCTCCGGGACGGATTTTTCCGGCGGGCCGAGTAACCTTCACAGACCGCGAAAAAGAAGTGCTGGAAATGCTGGTGGCAGGACGGTCGAACAAAGAGATTGGCGCTCAGCTCGGGATCGAAGAGCGCACGGTAAAAGCGCACGTGGCGAAATTGATGCGCAAGGTGGGTGTGCAGAATCGGATTGCGCTGTCGGTGCATGCCATCACGCATTCGCTGGTGGCGGCGAAGTAGGTCAGTACCTGCTAGTGCTAGCGGGCTGATCCGAGGAGCATGAGATCCTTCGCTCCGCCTGAAGAGCGGCTACGCTCAGGATGACATCTTCTAAAAGAGTTACTTTGGGACACTGACCTCGGTAATCTTGCGAGCAAAGCCAGTGCGACGCATACTCGCGTCACCTACCACAGAACCTGGGAGACGGGGTTGAGAGTGGCGATTAGGGTCACTACTTTCAGCCCCGATTTTTTTGTCTGCTGGATGTTCTCGTCTGCTTCACGATGATTCCTGTAGTTCCCTCCTGCTAATCGTCCTGACACAACCTTGCCTGCATCATTTACAATCCAACTTATTGCTCCCAGAGAATCTTTGTGAATGAGGAACCATGAAAAAGCTTTTGCTGCTTATGGTAGTGGTGTGCCTGTGCAGGTTTTCCGTCGCGGCTGACGATCAGGAGAAAGAGTCGAAGGCCTCGGACCGGGTGCAGGCGGCGGCCGATGTGCTGAATGAAATCCAGGCGGCGCCGGATAAGGGAATTCCGCAGGAGGTGTTGGGGTCGGCGGAATGCGTGGCGGTGGTGCCGTCGATGCTGAAGGGCGGCTTTATTGTGGGCGCCAAGTATGGGCGCGGTCTGGCCAGTTGCCGCACGCCGACGGGATGGAGCGCGCCCGCATTTTTTGTGGTTACGGGCGGCAGTTTTGGTTTTCAGATCGGCGGGCAGGCGGTTGACCTGGTCATGCTGATTATGAACAAAAATGGAATGAAGCATTTGCTGTCGAGCCAGTTTGCTCTGGGAGCGGACGCTTCGGTGGCTGCGGGCCCCGTAGGACGCCATGCCGAGGGGAACACTGATTGGAAGATGCGGGCGGAAGTGCTGACCTACTCGCGCGCACGCGGATTATTTGCCGGTGTGAGCCTGAACGGAGCTGTGATTAAGCAGGATAAGGACAGCACGCGGGAATTTTATGGGCGCATGGTGCCGTTCCGAACGTCGCTGATCGGAGAGATTCCGCCACCGGCTGGAGCGAATCCGTTTCTGACTACGCTGGCGAAGTGGGCGCAGGAGGCTGCGAAATAAGGAAGCGAGCCAAACGCACCCTCATCGTGTCGCAAAGAGCGCGACACTTGGCTCGGCTCAGCCGGATTCTTCAGCGGGCAACGAGCGCCCGCTTCAGGATGACAATCCAACTTGTTTGACAAGTAATTTTTGACGGTGTACCGTTCCGCTTCCCCTAATGCGGCAGCGACTTGAGTACGCGGCAGCCTGGCCGTTCATCAAACTCATGGGTATTCTGCCGCGCCCCCTGGCTCGAGCCATCGGCATGGGCCTGGCTTGGGTGATTTATCTTCTGCACGTGCGATTGCGGCAGGTGGGAATGCGCAATCTTGCCTTGGCGTTCCCTGAAAAAAGTGAGGCGGAGCGGGCGCGGATTCTGCGCGGGGAGTTTGCTTCGCTGGGGCGGCAACTGGCTGAGGTCTGCCACTTTCCTGAATACACGCTCGCGAACGTCGATGAGGTCGTGGCGTTTGACGGGTTCGAAAATTACGAACGCGCTCACGCTCGCGGCAAGGGCGTGCTCTTGTTTGCGGGACATTTTGGGGGATGGGAGCTTTCTTCGTTTGTTTTGTCGATGCATGGGCACTGGATGCATGTCCTCATGCGCGGCATGGACAATAAGTATCTGGGCGAACTCATCCTTCGTTATCGGACAATGCACGGCAACAAAGCTGTCGACAAAGACGATTTTGTGCGCGGGTTGCTGTCGGCGATGAAAGCGGGGGAAGTCGTTGGACTGTTGATGGATACGAATATGACTCCGCCGCAGGGGATCTTTGTGGATTTTTTCGGGATCCCGGCGTGCACGGCTACGGGGCCGGCGCGGATTGCGCTGCGCACCGATGCGGCCGTGGTACCTACGTTTACCATCTGGGACCGCGAGCTTGGGAAATACCGGCTGCGATTTGATCCGGCGGTGGAGTTGGTGCGCACCGGCGATCTGGAGGCTGACATCAAGGCCAACACGCAGAAATTTACTTCGATCATTGAAGAGTATGTGAGGAAGTATCCCGAGCAGTGGCTTTGGGTGCACCGGCGGTGGAAGACGCGGCCTCCGGGGGATGCGCCTCTATATTAGGAGCGGGCTCCCTGTGCTAACGTGGCTGTCGGTACGCCGCGAGAATAAGGCTCGAGGGGCAGGTCATGTTACGCAAGCTGGGCCTCGCAATTTCGTATTTTATTGCCGTTGTTTACCTCCTTTTGATTCTGTTGCCTCGTCTTTACTGTTACCAGCATCAGTGGTGCAAGGGACCAGGTGAGGGCGATGGTTTTATGCCCGCCTTCATGCTCACTCCGCTTGGCGCGATAGCTACGGCTTTCTCATTGCACAATGCCATACAACACATCAGGAAAAGACAAGCGTGGTCGTGGGCTTTCTGGCCTCTGGCGATTATTTTCGCGCTTGTTCTCCTTGGTGTAAGCGCTTTTATTGCGCTCGGAATTTATTACATTGCATCTCATCGTTAGGGACGGTAGTCCAACGGCTTTGGATGCCGGAGATCGAGGGCGCGGCCGCCGGGCAATGCGCCTCGGTATTGAAGCGGCTTTCGGCTTCGGCTTTCGGGCTTTGGCTTCTAGCGAGCATCGGTGCTTGTGCCTTTGCGGCGGGACTAACATCGCTGTGGATTGCCGCGCGAAAATAAAGTTTGGGGCGTGGTTGCTGCGGACGTTGGGATCGCTCACTTCTTGGCTGAAAATCGGGTACCCCCTCCCCCCTCCCTGTCTCTGGAATCTTCGAGTTAGCAGGGCAATAATATACTTGACAAATCAAACGCATTTTGCTATCTTTCTTGCATGGACGCCAATCACAAGCAACCAAAGACCTTGCAAGAGGCTATCCGCTATTTCGGCAATCCTGACAATGTTCTGGCCTACATGATCCGATTGCGCTGGCCGGATGGTGTCGTGACCTGCCCCGCCTGTGGCCGCGCCGACGTGGTATTCCTCAAGAATCAGCGCAAGTGGCAATGCAAGAGCGTGCATCCCAAGCGCCAGTTCTCCGCGAAGGTTGGAACCGTCATGGAGGATTCGCCGATCCCCGCCGACAAGTGGCTTACTGCCGTTTGGCTGCTGTCCAATTGCAAGAATGGGATTAGTTCTTACGAGGTCGCAAGCCATCTCGGTATTACCCAGAAATCGGCATGGTTCATGATGCATCGCATCCGCTTTGGCCTGTCCCTGAATCGGAAGCAATTCGGAACTAATCCGAAGATTGGGGGCGGCGAGAATGAGGTCGAGGTAGATGAGACTTTCGTTGGCGGCCAGAAAAAGAACATGCACAAGGACAAGGCCATTCGTTACGAAGCAAAGGGCGGCGCATTCGGTAAGACCGTCGTCCAAGGAATTCTTGATCGCACCGCTCGTCAGGTTCGTGCCAAAGTAATGCCGAACGTCACTCGCGAGACTTTGCAGTCTGAAATTCTCAAGCAGGTGAAGTATGGAACCAAGGTCTATACCGACGATGCCGTAGCTTATGAGCAAGGCCTGCAATGGCGGTTCGTGCACGAGTTTGTAAACAAGACTGAGACTTACGTTCGCGGCCGCGTTCACGTCAACGGCATGGAGAACTTCTGGTCGCTGTTGAAACGCGGCCTTAAGGGAACCTACGTTGCTGTAGAGCCGTTCCATCTTGAGCGTTATGTTGACGAGCAAGTATTTCGGTACAACAATCGCAAACACGCGGACGGGACTCCGATTACTCCTTGTGAGCGTTTTTCACTAGCACTGCCACAATTCGCCAAAAAGCGACTCACGTATGCTGAACTGACGGGAAAGACGGAAGAACGCGAAGGCGGAGCGTCAGAGTCTTTTTAACCCGCGTCGTTTCGTGCGTGGCCCGAAGCGGAAGGTTTCCTAGCCTTCCGCTTTTTCTTTTTCGCTTGCTTTTCCGCGTCTAGCGCGGCTTTTATTTCACTATGTGGAACGCTCATTAAAGCGCGCATCGTCCGGTCGAAGTTTTCAAATTCCGATTTTGGCTTCATGCTGGAGCTTTCTTACGACGCAACCTAACAGGATATTCCTTCGATAATTCCGCTTTCAGTTCGGTGGTGAACTCCCGGCCTTTGCCAACTAGATCAGGCTCAATTCCCCTAGAAATTAACTTTTTGTACAGCCCGTTTACTCTTTGGAGCGACCTCGCCAACAGGTCATCCGTAAGCCTCTTCATGTTCATTTGCGATATTAATCCGCGTTGAAGATGGCTTTTCTTGAGAATTGAACAGGTCGCATCATAGGCCAAGTAGTAACAGAGATTCGTGCGGTCATTTTTTAATGGCACTTCGGCGATTAGGTATTGATCAACCCGTTTCATAATTTGCGCAATGTGCCCGAAAAAATCTGGTTTACTGTTAGGACTAAACATTTTGGGGTAGTGCTTCTGTGCGAACTTGTCAGGACCGCCACGCGCCGATCCTGGGTCTTGCATGAATATAGCGATGATGGCACGGGTTAGGTACGGCAAAGAAACTATCTGTTTTGGAAGGACCGTTTCATCCTCGTAGTATTGATTTTTCACCCGCTCATAGTGGAAACCAAAATCAGGAAGAGCAGCCTCTATCTTGTCGTGGATCGGATCAGTTGAAGTGCGAAGATAGATCGGATCAACTTTCGTTTGACTATTCGTGGTGGTCACGATATGCCGAGCTACTTTTGGGGCAGCCTCGATCACCTTCACAAGAATATGTCTTTGGTCGCTTTTCAATTCTTCTGCTTTTTCCTTGTAATACTGATAAATCATGCGCGAAGTTTGCAGGCCGTTCACTAGCCTAGCTTCCGTCAAGAGTAGTGAGTTGATACTAGGCGTAACTTTGGACGCTGTAATCGTTACCCCATTGTTGAGCCACCAAAATTCTTCCGTATAGGGAGTTGCGCTGGTTAGTGTTGCGAGAATTTGCGAATTTATGCCTTTCGCCCCCAAGAAAGCCCTGACATTTGGCTCAAGAATATAATCTCGCCGCTCTCCGTTAGGTGTGACAAGAAAGTTTATGTAATCGGGAAGTGGCACCAACACCGCATAGGCATTACCCAGCGATGCTGATGCTACATGTGGCGGAGTGAATTTAAGAGTGACGGGACTGCGGCGTGGCGTTTTTGCCATTTCTAACAGCGTTTTTGCGTTGTAGAAGAGGACATCGCATTGGCAAGGGTACAGCCCACCAACAATCGCCTTTAGTCCCTCTGCCCTAGTTTTGACGTTTTGGTGGATGTCATCTCCTTTGCTCGCGACATGAAATGTGATGGTTGTGGTTGGCAATTTGGTTTGTAGCGCGCTCCACCAGTTACGAAACCTCCGCATCATTCCCCGCACAGCGGCGTTATATAGCTCGGGATTTGCGTCCACATTTTTAGTGAGGTCCAGAAGGTCTTTACTGGTGTCCTCGAACTTCCTGAGTTGCTCTGCCGTAAAGTGGGCGCTTTGAGTCGCTTGTACCAAATGAAAAGAAAGCGTCAATCCCTCATAATCGTCGAGATCTGACGGTTCCATATCGTCTGTGACGAATTTCCCAGCAACAAACAAATAGGCACCATCGATCCCGCCATCATAGGGGCCACTGACGTACCCGTCCTCCCTTTCGTCCATGCTTAGGTCTTTGGTTTTCAGAATTTGAGCGATGCAGAACCTCGCAAAAAAATCCTCTGGTTTTGATTCTGGACTGATCGTCTGCTTTTGATTCGTTAAATAACGATCAAGGTACTGGCGCTCAACTTCAGGCATGGAATATTCCTCCCAGTGGGCGCGGATCATCGCACCCTCCCAGCAGGCGCACAATCCCCCTTACTCTTATCGTCAGAGCTTCCACCTCCTGAATTGTGCTCTTGATTGCCTGATTCCGCAAGTATATTATTGCCGTTAGCAGGAAATTCCCCGCAAAATACGGATGTCAAAGAGCTTAGATACTAAAATCCGTGAAACAAAGGACTTAGGCGCGCGGCGAGTTGGCTTGTGCCAACCGTCACGGCCTCGACCATGATCGCCGATTTGGAATTGGCAGACAAGGTTAGATGTCACAACGGGCTTGTGGAAATTCTTGAAGCGGTGTTTGTCCGATGGCTACAGTCCCAGTCTTTCGCAAAGAACGCGAAGGATGGGCCACACGCGGCCCCGGACCGCACCGGTGGTTAGTTCTTGGGTTGAAGGAGTTCATCGGTGCGTGATTTATTAGGATGTTCTCTCAGACTGCGACTCAGGATTCTGCGGGAAATTAAGACCTGAGCGAAGAAAATGAAGACGACAGAGCCCATCATTGCCAATGCACACCAATCCTTCCCGTCTTCTGTAAGCCAATACCCCGGTAGGCGGGGTTTCATCGCAAACCAAATGGTTTGGCCGAGAAAAATCGAGATCAGGAACGCACAGTGTATCGCTAGCAGAAGCGGAATCTGCTCCTGGACCGTCGTGTTTCTCAAGTTATATTTTTCGAGTAGTCCTCTCGTTGGAAAAAAGACATACCAAAAAGCAAAGTACGTATACGTGATTGCAGTTGCGATTTGCATCCCGAAGGGTCTCTCGCCAAGGGCGATGAAAAGGCACAGGCCTCCGAACGCTCCGACCAGGTAGGCAGCAAATATTCCGAGTGACATCGCCTTTGAAACCTGTCGCGTCTTTTCCTGTTCGTCCAATTGCTCAAACATTGCGAGGCTCCCGTCCCCATCCGATTGATGCTCTTGAATTATACGGATAGGCCGGTTGAAATGTGACGGTGTTCATACGTCGCACTCGCACTCGCACGGGACGGGGTTCATTCGTCACCGGCCTTACCCGGCGTTGAAACGCACGGCTATTATCAAACGTCCTTCGGACGATTTTTCGTTCCCAGAACGGTCTGCGGTGAGCACTTCCGGTAGAATCGAATCGCCTATGAAAACATTTGAACAAATCGCGGAGTTGGAGCGGCGGTATTTGCTGGGGACTTATAACCGGTATCCCGTGGTGTTGGCGCGGGGGAAGGGTGTGTTTCTTTACGACATCGACGACCGGCGGTATCTCGACTTTGTCTCGGGCCTGGGGGTGAATGCGCTGGGGCATGCGCATCCGCGGATTGTGAAGACGATTCGGGAGCAGGCGGGGAAGCTGATTCACGTCTCGAATCTTTATTACCACGAGTATCAGGGGGCGCTGGCGGAGAAGTTGTGCGGGCTTTTGGG
>JBAWCJ010000072.1:0-3376 GCA_049590215.1 Candidatus Sulfotelmatobacter sp.
TCCAGAAAAGGATCAAGCGCGTTGTCGGGTCCCATGGTCATGGTATTCGGTTCAGCCGCCTTCAATCCGATCTTGCGGGCGCAGTCTCGGGCCAGTGAAGCCGCGGTGGTCAGCTTGCCGCCGATCACGGAGAACATGCGCGCCGCGCCGTCATCGGTATGGTCGTGCAGGATGTGCTGCCGTGTGACTGCGGAAGGCTTATTGTCGGGCGAATAAGGTAGGGGACGGATTCCTGCAAATGCGTGCTTCACGCTTTGCGCAGTTATCTTGGCCTTGGGAAACAGTTGCGCCACCGAGCGCACGAGGTAGCTGATTTCGTCCGGCGACGGAACGGTTCTCGCCGGATCGCCGTTGTCGGCTACTTCAGTTGTTCCCACGAGAAGCTGGTCGTTCCACGGAAGGACAAAAAATGGACGGCCGTCTACCGCCTCGGTATAAACCGCCGCATTGGGCGAACCGGAAAACCGCGACAAAACAATGTGCGAGCCGCGTACCCCGCCGAGCATTGGTTTAGCCATGCGGATTGAAGAGCGCTGGCACACGCGGTCAGCCCATGGTCCGCTGCAGTTGATCACCCAGGCCGCATCAACACGCTGGTCGCGCCCTGTGATCTGGTCGCGAAGCAGCACGCCGCGGGTGCGGCCGTGCGAGACGTCAACCGCGAGCGCCTCCATGTGATTGCGTACGGTGGCGCCGGCATCGACGGCCTCCATTAACCATTCCGCTACCAGGCGCTCCGGAAATTCGCATTGCGCATCTTCGTAGTTGTAGAACGACCAGCGATGCCCTGCGTCCAGCGCTCGCTCCAGGCGTTTCAATTCCATTTCGGTGGCGTCTTTGCTTGGCGGTTTTCCGGCCATGCGCTGGTAGAGCCACAATCCCGCGCGCACCTTCATGGCACTACGCTCGCTGGTCTCATTCAAGAGGAGTAGGAAGTGCATGGGATGCACGAGGTGAGATTTTTCCCGAAGCAACTTTTCCCGTTCGCGAAGCGATTCCCGAACCAGACCTAACTCACCATGCTCCAGGTAACGCAGGCCGCCGTGGATGATGCGCGTGGAGCGGCTGGTTACCCCAGAGGCGAAGTCATTCTGTTCGACCAGTAGAGTATGTTTGCCCGCGCGGGCGCATTGCCGGGCCACTGCGACGCCGTTGATGCCCCCGCCAATCACCACTACTTGAAAGTGCTGGCCTTCCAGGGAGGCTCGGGGATTTGCCGCTAAGACCATATTTTATCAATCAGATACAGAGCTTTCGAAAGGCGTTACTAGAGCCATCAACCAAGCCGTGCCAGACACTATGACCCTTAAAGTGTGCACTCTCCGCGTCGGGCCGAGAAGGTAACCTTGGTACCGCAAAGATTGATGACCAAAAGGCCAAGGACGTTGGCTCAAAGCTACGAAGTAACAAGAGCAAGTGTAAAACATCCCTGCACTCGTTGCCCGCACCGTGACGGCTCATTTAGAGTGGTTGCTCAAATGTCCACGACCGGCGAACGTTTCGAACGCGCAGTCGCCATCATGGAGCGCTTGCGGGCTCCGGGAGGTTGCCCTTGGGATCGCGAGCAGACCTTCGATTCCATCAAGCCCTATACGCTCGAAGAAACCTATGAAGTGCTCGAAGCCATCGACAATCGCGACTGGGACGAGCTTCCGGGAGAACTCGGCGACCTGCTGCTGCAGGTGCTTTTCTATTCGGAGATGGCCAAGGAGCAAGGCACATTTTCGATTGACGACGTACTCGACCGGCTCTCGGCGAAGCTGGTGAACCGCCATCCTCACGTATTCGGCGACGTGAAAGCCGATACGTCTACCGAGGTGAAGCGCAACTGGGAAGCGCTGAAAGTTGAAGAACGAAAGAAGCGTTTCGGCGGCATCGCCGAGACCACCGTCAGCTCCGCCGCGAAGACTACGCCCTCGATTCTGGCCGGCATCTCTTCGTCGATGCCATCTTTACTCGAGGCGTACAAGCTCAGTTCGCGCGCGGCACAGGTTGGCTTCGACTGGCCCAACATGGAGGGCCTGTTCGACAAGCTCAGCGAGGAGACCGGCGAGCTTCGCCAGAATTTGCAGGAGTTTCCCGCTCCCGGTCCACGCCCGGAAGGCCGCGGCATCGCCGGTTCCGGGCGGCAGACGATTCCCGAAGATCTAAGGGCGCGGTTGGAGGGAGAAGTCGGCGACCTGTTTTTCGTGCTGGTCAACATCGCCCGCTATCTCTCGCTCGATCCCGAATCCGCGCTGCGCAAGACCAACCGCAAGTTCCGCCGCCGCTTTGAATGGATGGAGCAACGCTTGCACGAGCGCGGCGCCAATCCAGAAAGTGTCTCCATGGAGGAACTCGAATCCCTGTGGCAGCAGGCCAAGCAAGAGGAGAAGCCGGCGTGAGCGCGGACGCCATAGTGATTCGTCGTTGTCAGGGGCTGGATGAGCTACGGGCCTGTGTTGCCTTGCAAAAAGACGTTTGGAACTTCAGCGACGCCGAGTTGGTTCCGCTGCGCATGTTCGTCGTGGCCGAAAAAGTCGGCGGACAGGTCATGGGAGCTTTCGACGGCAACGAAATGGTTGGGTTCGCGCTTTCCGTGCCGGGTACGCGGTCGGGCCATGTCTATCTCCACTCGCACATGCTTGCGGTTCGGAAGGACCAGCGCAATGGGGGGTTGGGCCGTCGTCTCAAGCTGTTGCAACGCGAAGATGCTCTGGCCCGAGGCATCGAGCTGATCGAGTGGACCTTCGATCCGCTTGAGATCAAGAATGCTTATTTGAATATCGAAAAACTGGGAGCTATCTCCCGGCGCTATAACATCAACCAATATGGAATCACGTCATCGCCCCTGCAGGGCGGCCTTCCGAGCGACCGGCTGATTGCCGAGTGGTGGCTGAAATCAAAGCGCGTGGAAACGTTACTGGCAACGGGAAAGAATCCGCCCTTCGAGCGGGAGACTACGATTGAAGTTCCGGCGCAGATTTACGAGTGGAAAGCCACGGCGGAAACGCGAGACAAGGGCCAGCAGGTGCAGGAACGCAACCGCGAACAATTTCTCCACGCATTCGGCGATGGGCTGGCAGTGCTCGGTTACGAGCGCGATTCCGAAGGCAATGGCAGGTTCGTGCTCGGGAACTGGGATGAGGAATGGTCGTATGCGTCGGAAGACTAAGAATTCACTACAGAGACACAGAGAAGATCTATAAACAATAAGATCCAAAGACTTGGTTTTCTCTGTGCCTCTGTGGTGAGATCGTTCTTGTCGGCACAATATGAAGATTGAAGCCATTACGCTCCGCGAGATTCACATGCCGCTCGTCCATTTCTTTGAGACGAGCTTTGGACGCACCTACAGCCGCCGCATTCTGCTGCTCACGGCGCATTGCGACGGGGT
>JBAWCJ010000073.1:0-5365 GCA_049590215.1 Candidatus Sulfotelmatobacter sp.
AACATCGACCTGCCGCGGCCGGTGCGCACACGCGTGCTGCTCACGGCTCCGCTCGAAACCTTCAGCGTCGGAAACACCATCGTCATCAGCCGCGGACTCATCGACGTGCTTCCTGACGAGGCCAGCCTCGCGGCAGTGCTCTCGCATGAACTGGCGCACATCGTGCTCGGCCACAATCTCGGCAGCAAGTATGCGTTCAACGACCGCATGCTGTTCTCCGACGATTCCACTTACAACAACCTGGGCTTCAAACATATTCCCGAAGAAGAAGCCGCAGCCGACAAGAAGGCGATCGAGTTGCTGAATAACTCACCGTACGCGCAGAAGCTCGACAACGTGGGCTTGTTCCTGAAAGCGCTGCAAGCCCGGGCGCCTCAGCTCACCGCCCTTTTGACCACCCACCTGGGCAACCCGCTGGCCGAGAACGGTACCATCGACCGCTTGCAGGCCCTCGAGTCCAAGGGTCCGGCGCTGGACAACAATAAACTGGATCAGGTTGCCGCTCTCCCGCTGGGCGGGCGCGTCAAGATCAATCCCTGGGACGACAAGGCGGAGATGGTGAAGACGGCTCCGGTCGCCATCACCTCGGCGCGGGACAAGATGCCGTTTGAAGTCACGCCCTTCTATCCGCGGTTAGCACGCTACGGCTCCTCGACTCCGAGCGCCGCACCGGCTACCGCTGCCGCAAACTCAAACTCGGGCAACTAACGAAGCTCCACTGTAGCGCTGGCCTCTGGCCGGCCTCGGCCGCCGAGACGGCGGCGCTACAGTTCAAGTTGCAATAAGACGTGGGCCGGGATCCGGAATCACCTTCCGGGATACCCGGCCTTCGTTCTTTCTTGCAGCCGACGGCCTCTAGAAAGAAGCGGCAATGATCCCCCTACCGGGGGAATCCCGTACCCTCCGATTGCTACTGTATTTGCAGGCCTAAGAGGTCAGGCCAGAGGCGAATCAGTGCGAAGCGAAGAGCGATGCCTGCGCAGAGGGCGACGAGCACACTGGAGAGTGACCCGATTAAAAAATACTCAGCGAAGTCCCTGTCTTTGTCGAACTCGTCGGATCGCACGACTCCCTTAGCAGCGACGAGAAAAGCAAGGGCCGCGTAGCTTCCCGCCGCGATCACGATCGTGAGAACGATGCGTTCCAAGTTTCCTATCAGCCGCCCGCGGTTGTACTCTTTCGTGTCGACAGTGCCCTGTGCGGGTTCGTCAGCCGAGGCAGCAATCGAAGCGACGGCACTGCGGGTCTCGGCCAGTGGGGATGACTCCGACGAGGTTGGCGATCGTTTCGGAACCTCATCGAGCCGCCCTTCCGAAGGCAATGTACCGGACTTTCTGAGGATTCCACGCACAATATATGTGCCTCCGCGAACGACCACCAATAGGGTGCTCGCAAAAATGCAAAGCGCTGCCAGCTGGGCAGGAGATATAGAACCCGGGACCCATCGCGGAGTCAGGTGGAGGTAACGGATCACCCCCAGACCGCACACCATAATTGCTGCGATGGATAAACTCTCAAACTCCGCAATCAATCGCACGGGCAGGCAATAACGAAGGAGCGGTTGAAGAAGAACCGTAAAAAGAAACACACCGGACAGAAGAATCGAGCGTGACACCGCATACGTGAGCGCAGCGCCTGGAATCGCGCGGACCGAAAGAACCAGCATCCAGCGCTTCCATCGAATATGCACCGTCTCTCCCCGTAAAGGGTCAGCCACAACTCCGTAGGCAGCAATACCCCACAACAGCAGCGACTGAGACCAAAGCAGGAAAGCGGGACTAACGACCTTTAAAGGAGCCATGTTTCGTGCCAAGCAAAGGGTCGGCTTGATTCTGAAGAATCATACGCCATGCATTATCCGCGGCAATGTATTGATAGCAACCGGAAGCGAGAACCTGCCTGGAAACAACCTGCTTCTTGATTCCCAATGCCTTGGCAACTTCAGTTTGCGACAGGCCTTTTCGGAGGAGGTTCGCGATATTCCGCTGAGGCTGAGTCCAGCGAGAGCGTTGAAACCAGAGCAGACCCGCCACCCCATTCAGAATGTCATCGAGCTCGCCGAAACCATGAAATATCCCTCCAAGGGCTCTGACTTTCTTAGCCTGTTCGATTGCTGCACGGGCAGTGTGCAGCGCCGGCCCATCAATGTTGATGGCGTATTTTTGAATCGGAGTGTCGAGAGTGCCGAGACCGACGCCGACGCGGAATTCGCGCTGCGGCAAGTCCTGCTCCAGGCGCCAAATCATGTCGGGAATCGCGGCTGTAGAATTTAAAAGGCCCTGAAACTCGTCTCCCAGGGTGATGACAAACTTGGATTCGATAATCTTCCTGTAATCCCGGTTGAGACTGGTGATCAGTCCCGCGAATCGCTTCTGGAGGACGCTGCGTTGGGAGCGCGGCACGCTGCGGGAGCCCACCATGTCAGCAATGACAGCGATGTAAAGTTTTGACCCGCGAGCCGCTCTGCCTGTTCGCATCGCCATCGTACTATTGTCACCCAAATATGGGTGATTTTCAAGTAGTCACCCATAATTGGGTGACACGAGCAATATCACCCATTTATGGGTGACAACACTCACTTTGCCTTATTTCTCTCTCGCTGGGCTCTTCCCCGGCAGCCCGGCCGGATTCTCATGCGTGCGTTCGCGAAACCTTCCCCGCATCCCTGCGGCCAGTGTGACGCTAGACTCGCCAAACTTGTCACGGAGCCGGTCGGCGGCGGCCAGCGCATCTTTCCAGCGCTGCTGCCGGCCGCCCTCAAGCAGACTAATCTGCTCTGCCTGCCCCTCAAATGATGACGCCTGCACGCCCAGCAGCCGGACTTCCCTGCCCGGTTTCCAGTTCTTGCGAACAAGTGCGCGCGCCTGTTCGAAGATTTCACCATCAAGCTGAGTAGGAGTCGGCAAGGTGTGAGCGCGGGTGATGGTGGTGAAGTCTTTATAGCGCAGCTTGAGTTGAATGGTGCGCGCGTGCAGCTTCGCTTCCCGTAAGCGCCGCCCCACCATTTCGGAAAGCCGCATCAGCGTGGCCGCAAGCTGGTTTACGTCTGCGGTGTCTTCGTTGAAAGTGTGTTCGTGGCTGATGGATTTAGCTTCGGTGTCGGCGCCGACTTCGGTGTCGAACCATCCGCCGGCATCCTGCCCACGCGCTTTGCCGGCCAGCGCGAGGCCCCACTTGCCGAAACGTTCTTCGAGTTCTGTTTCTCCCAGCCGCGCCAGGTCCCCCACTTTCTTGATGCCCAGCTCGTGCAGATGGCTCTCCATCACTTTGCCAACGCCGGGAATCTCGCGAACGTCGAGAGGCGCGAGGAATTTCGGTTCTTCTCCGGGGACGATCCACAACACGCCATTGGGCTTGGCCTGCGCGGACGAAACCTTCGCAATCAATCGCGACGATCCGATGCCGATCGAGCAGTTCAGCTGTGTCTCTTCCTTCATCCGCTGATGCAGTTTATGCGCTGCTTTCAGCGGCGGACCATGCAGCCGCTCCGTCCCCGTCATGTCGAGGTAAGCTTCGTCGATCGAAGCCATTTCGACCTGCGGCGAGAATGCCGTCAGCACTTTGTAGACTTTTTCCGAGCACTCGCGGTAGCGCTCGGGATGCCCGTCGACGAAGATGGCATGCGGACAAAGCTTCGCCGCGGTCCGTAGCGGCAGCGCCGAATGCACTCCGAACTTGCGCGCTTCGTAGGATGCCGCCGAAACCACGCCGCGCTCGTGGCGCTGTCCCCCGACCACAACAGCTTTGCCTTTTAGCGAGGGATCATAGAGTTCTTCGACGGACACGAAGAAGGCGTCCATATCGACGTGGAAGATGGTGCGGGCGAAAGCCGGCAGCTGAGGTGTGACGGCCATAAGCGGATTGTACCAGCGGATTGTTCAGGGCGGAGAAAAAGCGAATCCTCGTGTGGGTACAGCTGTCCCGCAGGTTCGACGGGAATTGTGGGGCAGCGAGGTAATGGCCCGATTTCGTTATCTAAGTGCTTTTCCTCGGGGTAGAATACTCGCCGTCTCCGCTCGGTATTGGATCTCCGCAATGGACTTCAGCCTCATGGGACTGAAAAACAAGTTTCGTGCCCGGTGGAAATGGCTTTGGTCCCTCTTCAGGCGAGATTGGAAACTGTCCGATTATCCGATCTCGGTGCGTGAGTATGAAGTTGATACGAGCCATGTCGGTGCTCGCTTGAAACAGCACAGGTATGCAGCCCAGATCGTGAATTGGTGGGTGGTTAGCGGCGGGGGTAACACAAAGGTCGAAGCCCTTCAGGAATTACAGAAGAACTTCGCAACCGTGAAAGCCGGAAAAGCGAAGGAAGGGAAAAAACTCCCTCGGCCGGGCACACATGTAGAAATCGAGTTTGCATCAAGGGACAGGGTCGGCGCTCATGCGGAATAGCGGAAGACTTCATTCGTCGGGTGCTGGGCCTCGATTGGGCATTTGTATCCGACGGGTCGAGCCTGTGGGATTTTCATAGCTCTGACGACAACCAAGATTTGATTGCTAGGATCAACGAAGTTTACGGTGTTGATGTGTCTGATATCGAGTCCGCGAAGCTTTGGCAGATTTTGGATCGCATCGCTACAAGTCGAACTCCGTAACTGTTGTTTAAATCGCTATTACGCTCATGAATCCGTTGGCTGTTTCCCGTTACAGCAGGAAGAAATCTAGACCAAGACTTTCTCGGGCGCTGTTTGTGCCGCCCCGCGCATTTGCTTCACCCGCTCATACACCTTCCCGTACTCCCGAGCCGAAGCATTCCACGAAAAGTCCTTATTCATGCCGTTGCGCATCAGCACCTGCCACGAAGTCTGATCGCGGAAAGCCTGCAGCGCGTGCTTGATGGTCAGCAGCAGCGACTCGCCGTTATATTCCGTGAACTTGAAGCCGGTGCCTTTGCCGGAGCGCGCATCCCAGGGCTCGATTGTGTCGTCGAGGCCGCCAGTGGCCCGAACAATGGGCACCGTGCCGTACTTCAAGCTATAGATCTGGTTTAGCCCGCAAGGTTCATATTTGGAAGGCATTAAGAACATGTCAGAACCGGCCTCAATCTTATGCGCGATGGCATTGTCGTATGCCACCTTCACCGCGATCTTGTTGGGGAACTGCTTGTTGAGCCGGACAAACATTTCTTCATACTGTTTGTCGCCGGCGCCGAGCGCGACCACAATCATCTCTTCGCGCGCCAGCCGGTCCATGATTTGCGCGATCAGGTCAAACCCCTTCTGGGCGGCAAACCGCGACACAATGCCGATCACGGGAATCTTGGGATCGGCGTTCTTCACTCCGAACGCGGTCAACAGATCCTGCTTGCATTGGGCTTTGCCGGAAAGATCCTGCGGCGAGTATTTTGCTGCGATAAACTTAT
>JBAWCJ010000074.1:0-2397 GCA_049590215.1 Candidatus Sulfotelmatobacter sp.
CAAACTCGAGAGACGTTGCAGCCGCCAAGAAATTAGGCGTCAGCGCGGGCGGGGATATTATGCTGCACGGGCTTCCGAAGGAGTATGCGTGGGTGGGGAGGGAGCATACTCTGCACGACTGGACGGACGGATGCATCGCGGTCACGAACGCCGAGATGGATGAAATCTGGAAACTAGTCCGCGTCGGCACTCCGATCGAAATCAGACCGTGAAGCGACGATCGCTTCCTGGTTCGATTACATCAATCGGAGATCGCAACTCCGAGTCGCGTTACCGATTCCCACTTTTAGGCTCGCACAAGGGAACCTCCGACAGGCCTTCGACGCTGGCCATCACCGGATGCAGCGGTTTCTCGGACGCTGACGGGCAGATTGGCTGATCGCTCAGTTCGCGCAGGGTGAGAGGCGAGGAGCCGTGCGGCGCAAAATCCTGCAGCCAGTTGACGACACGGGCCACGGAATCCGGAAACGGACGCTCGTGATCCGGATCAATCCACAAAAAGTGGATGATCTTTCCTTCGCGCATCACCTCCGCTGTGAGCGACTCCGAGGCTTTGTAGATCGTGCCCACCCCGGTCTGAGAATCGAGGTTCTTCAGCAGCGTGCGGAGGCGCGCCAACTGATCCTGGGGCAGTGTACCCTGGAGGCTTTCGGTGCCGTCCTGCACCTGCCTCGATCTCCTCGATATGCGGAAATATCCGTCGCGGTACAGAGCAAAACAAATTTGCGGCGAACGGGCCTCGCTCACATCCCAGACATAGGTGCTGTTATACGAGAGTCGAGCAAGCAGATCGTCTGGGTTATGCTCCTTCGATTGCGCAGGAGCGGCGGGTGCACTCAGAAAGGCAAGAGCGGCGAGCATCGCGATTGTCCGCGGTAGCATGAGTACCTCCGATACCGATCCTGATATTCTACAAAACTGATTAGGCCTGGAGAGGACAAAATCACGATTCGTCCGCAGCAGCTTCCCTTTTTCCACAGCCGCAATGTGACATCTGACCTTTCCTCCATTCCGCAATTGCGCCATCATAGTCGAGGTAGTGACGGTGCGTAGAAGCCAAGTTCTGCCGTCCTAAGGCGTTTGTTCTCAAGATTTTGAGATCTAAGTTCTTTGACAGCAGGATTTTGCAAAATACGCTTTCGCGAAGTTCGCGCTGGACGAGGCTTTCAGAAGTATCGGAAGAAAAAAAATTGATCCGAAATCTGGATTCTTCACTCAGTCCAGCCATTTACGCCGGCCTCGAAAAAGATTTATTTTTCGTACGAAATCCACAGTCCGACCTCCCCCGCACCCTGTGCTCCGCACCCACGGCGCTCTCCCTCTTCCACTAAACTTAGACTGTAGCGAAACCGGACGCGGATTCAACTGAATGGCTGAATCGTTAGCAGAGTTTTTCCTGGCGAATTTTCAAGCGCACCGCGATGAGCGCGCTTATGGCCAGCGCCGTGGGTATCGGATGGAGTGGTTCACTTACCGGCAGGTTCTCGAGATGGCGGTTCGGTTTGCCCGCGATTTGGAGGTGCGCGGAATCGGCAAGGGCGAGCGGGTGATGTTGTGGGGTGAGAACTGCGCGGAGTGGGTTGCGGCGTTCTTCGGCTGCGTTTTGCGTGGAGTTGTTGTTGTTCCCATGGATGATGGGGCTTCCGCGGAGTTTGCTGGGCGGGTTGCGGGGCAGGTTGGGGCTCGGCTTTGGGTTTGTTCACAGAGACACGCGGGCGAGGCGGGTGCTGTGCCTTATGTGGTTCTGGAACACTTATCGCAAATGGCCGGCGGGACGCCGGCGCTACCGTCGGATTCGGGGGTCGCAATTGGGCGCGATGACATTCTGCAGATTGTGTTTACTTCGGGAACTACCGCTGAGCCCAAGGGCGTAGTGATCACGCATGGAAATGTGCTGGCTAACATTGCTCCGCTGGAGCGGGAGATGCAGGCGTATTTGAAGTACGAGCGCTGGGTGCATCCGGTGCGGTTCTTGAATTTGTTGCCGCTTAGCCATGTGTTTGGGCAATTCCTTGGCATGTTTCTGCCACCGCTGCTCGGTGGGACTGTGATTTTTCAAGAAGAGTTTGGACCGTCGGAGATTGTGAATACGATTCGGCGGGAGCGGGTGTCCGTGTTGGTGAGTGTTCCGAGAGTTTTGCAGTCACTGAAGCAGAAGATCGAACGCGATCTCGAAGATTTCGGAAAGATGGAAGATTTTCGGAGGCGGTTCCGGGAGTCTGAAGGCAAGCATTTCCTGCACCGCTGGTGGATTTTTCGCGGGATTCGCCGGCAGTTTGGCTGGAAGTTCTGGGCATTTATCTGCGGAGGCGCGGCGCTCGATGCCGAGACCGAACAGTTCTGGGATCGACTGGGCTATGCCGCGATTCAGGGATATGGGCTGACGGAGACGACCTC
>JBAWCJ010000075.1:0-6714 GCA_049590215.1 Candidatus Sulfotelmatobacter sp.
TCTTTGGTGATGTTTTCGTTGGCGGCTTTAGCGCGCATCATGAAGCGGCCGCGGCCGGTGCGGTAGGCTTCGAAGACTCCGGCGCGTCCGTGAATTACGCCGGCGGTGGGGAAATCTGGGCCCTGGACGAATTTTAAAATCTCTGCTAGCTGGGCGTTGGGGTCGTTGATCAGGGTTATTGTCGCGTCGACGATTTCGGTCAGGTTGTGCGGCGGAATTTTTGTGGCCATGCCCACGGCGATTCCGTCGGAGCCGTTGATTAACAGGTTTGGAATTCTGGTGGGGAGAACGTCGGGCTCGACTTCGCTGCCGTCGTAGTTGGGGCGGAAATCTACCGTCTCTTTATCTAAGTCTTCCAAAAGCGCTGTGGCTACTTGCGCTAGTTTGGCTTCGGTGTAACGGTCGGCTGCTGGAGGATCTCCGTCGACGGAGCCGAAATTTCCTTGTCCGAAAATCAATGGGTAGCGCATGCTCCAGGTTTGCGCTAAGCGGACTAACGCGTCGTACACAGCTAGATTTCCGTGGGGATGGTACTTGCCCATTACGTCGCCGACGATGCGGGCGCACTTGCGCGTGGCGCGGTTGGGCTGCAGGCCCATCTGCTGCATGGTGTAAAGAATGCGGCGGTGGACGGGCTTGAGTCCGTCGCGGACGTCGGGCAGGGCGCGGCCGATGATGACCGACATGGAATAGTCGAGATACGACTTGCGCATCTCGTCTTCAATGTTGACGGGCTGAATGTGCAGGGCGCCGGGACTGCCTTCGCCGCCTCCGGGCGGTGTAGTCAGGGGGAGTTCGGGATTTTGATCGTCTGGCATGGGTTAGGTCTTGGGTCTTCGGTCTTGGGTTAATTTAGGGCTAAACGGTTGCATTTGCAGGTGGTTAATGGGATTTGCTCGAAGAATATTGTAGCACGTTTTGGGATGTGAAAACTGTGTCGGGATTGTTGCTTATCGCGGTTCTAGTCGGTGCTCATCAAGCGCGCCCGGGGCTGAAGTCCTTTCCCTAGGGGCGCTTGACGCGGCCCGTCCGGCTTCGCTCAGGGCAGGCCGCGGTGGTGGGAACTCCCGGATGAGCCGCCGATGGAGGGAAGATGCAAGGGATCCTTCGACTGCGCATGACCGTCCTATCGGACGATCACGCTCCGCTCAGGATGACATGAGGCGCGGCTCTTCCCCGTCGCCGCACGCGTCCATCTTAATCACGAGTACTTACTTCATGTTGCGCGCATCCTCGCGGTTCACGGGATACGAGTCAGGGGCGGGTGATTACTTCGTTGGGGGATTTGGGGAGGACGAACTTTACGTTGCGCTGGGCGTTGGCTTCCAGGGTTTGTGGGACGTTGACGGTGGAGAGCGCGATTTTCTTGTTCCAGTATCCGTCGGTGTGGTAGTCGCCGCTGGCGTAGAGGATACCGTCGGCGATGGTGTAGTTGCGGACTTCTTCGCTGTGTCCGTCGCGGAAGACTAAGAGGACAGGCGCCAGCTCGTGCCGGGGTGACGGAGTGCGGTCGGGCGCTAGATTCAGCGGCAAAGCTTCGCCATCCGCCGCGGCGCTGTTCACGCGGACGTAGTGGCCGTTTTGGAGTTCGATCATCAGCGGCTGCGCGGGCGAAGACTGTCGGTCCGCATATTCTGCTGGACCTGTTTCAGCCGGACCAGCTTCAGCCCGACCAGCCAGGGCGCGCGCGGCTTGCAGCAGAATTACTGGTGGTTGCGAGGCTACGGGGTAGCCGGTGGAGTAGAGATCATCGGGATTGAAGGAATCGGCAAAGAACGGGAACGGCAGAGAGGTGTAGGGGAACGGTTGGCGGAATCTGGATGCGTAGGCGGCTCGGCCGAAGGCAAAACTGCCGGTGGCTGAGTTGAGATGCGGGGTTGCGGAGTGCGGAGTTATAGCATGTGCTGCTCTTTGGGCTGCGGCGTATGGAGACAGAGTCAGCAGGGATGTGCAGATCGCCAGAACGACTCGGGGACCGAAATTTCCTGCTTGTGTCGATTTGCTCTCGGCAGTTGGCGGGCAAGAGTGTCCGCCCCACACGGGCCGTGGCAGCGACGGGATTTCAGGTATGCGCATATCAATTCGCCTGGGCTGACGGCGGCAAGTCGAAAGTGATGCCGCGGTCATCGTTCAGTTTCTGGGTGGCCGGAAGATCGAGCTCGGCTAGAGCGATCCTGCGCGGGTGACCCGGCGTTAAATCGTAGAGCGTCTGATTGACGACGGCGTAGTTTCCGATCTCGAGTTGATGGCCGTCTTTGAATACTAAGACGGTGGGAACGGGGGATGGTTGGGAATCGGAATCATATTCAGGCGCTGGAGTTGGTTCGGTTTGCGTCTGCACGGGGTTCGATTCGTAGCCTGGGGGAATGTAGGAGGATGGTCCGTCACCACGGCGATCGAAGACGGTGGGGCCACCTTGATAGTTGGGATCGTTGTCGTCGGAGGCTCCGTTGTCGAGGACATCCGCGGTGTAGGGCACAGGAACCGCGTAGACGTAGGGATAGTAATACGGCAGAAGGATGGCGGGTTGAGGACGGCTATTGTTGGTTTGGGAGGTGGTGGATGGCGGCTTCCTGGAGGAGGAAGTGGTGCCCGAGTTGGTCGTGACGCGCGCGGATGTGGCCCTGGAGGTCGCGCTGACGCTGTGACCTGAATAAGCTCCGCTGTTGTTTTGAGCAGGGCTGCTGGAAGCGAGAAGAAGCGTCCCGAAAAGCGCTAGCGAAGGCGGAATCAGAGGCCGCACGCGAATATGATACTCCAGCGGATGGGGCATGGCGTACCTCCACTGTCTACAGTTTAGATCGGGGGACGGTGCAGTTGATGCGGGGAATTGTAGAGAATTGTTAGCGGTGGGGATGCTGCCGCGCCCCGCTATGCTTGGCTGGACGGCCGAGGCGGCCGTCCCCACGCTGCATGCACGGCGAGAGATTTTGGTCAGGGAGCGGTTTGCGGGATCAGGACGGCGCGGCGGCGTTTCTTGAACTGGGCTACGCAGTAGGCCACTCCTGCGGCCAGAGCGCTGTAGGGAATGGGACCCAGGCTGCCGCTGGTGAAGAGTCGGACCGGGAGGTAGGTCAGCAGCATGCCCCAGAGGAAGGTTTCGCGTTCCAGGAAGTAGCCGATAAGAGCTCCCGCGACGATGTAACAAAGCCGGATTATGGCTTCAGCAGCGAATTCGGCAGGGAGGCCGAGAGTGCGGAAGGCGTGAGCGGCAGCGGGGGCGTATTCGAGGCGGTCGAAGACCGTCAGGGCGGCTGCGAGGATTGCCACGGAAAAAAAACGCTGGGCGGAAAAGCCCTGGGCAAAAGGATTGAAATAGTTGCGAAGGCCGCGCCGGTAGACTTTGTCGGAGAAGGTGTAGCTGTCTTCGCCGGGTAGAGGCTCGTAGTCTCCCACGGAAAGCTGATAAGCGCTGTAGCGTTCATGTTCGCTTTGAACGTATTTGAAGATGCGGTCGGCGTCGGTGAGAGGAGCGACGGGGGATCCCATGGTCTGAGCGCGGGCGTCGTGGATGCGCTTCAACTTTGCGGGATCATCGATCTGGGGACACTCCTGCAGCACCCAATAGGGCGGATTGTCGAGGACGGACTTCAGTTTCATGTTGCGGGTAGTTAGAACTCGGTCGTCGGTGAAGCGGGTATGGAAGTGCATTACGCAACTGCTGGTGAAGACTTGTTTGCCTTCGACGGTTTGGACCAGTTCCTGGATCGCCACCTCACAGCGCGAGCTTTCGGCGGGGTTGACGTACTGGCGCGTGAGGATTTTGCCAAAGTTGCTGATGAGATAGGTGCAGACTGGGCGGTAGTTCATGGCGGCCAATTTTTCGTCGTAAGGCGCGAAATAACCAGCTTGCGCTTGGGTGAGAGAGGCTTCGGGGACGTTTTGGATCTGGTAACGAATGGGGACGTGCGGAACGCTTTGGCGCAGACGGGGCAGTGCTGTGAATAGCATTTTGCCGGTCACGAAGAGGAATACCGCTAGATCGACATCGACTGGGAATCGCATGGAAATATCTCCATGGGGGAGTTCGCTATGAGCTTAGCAACGATTTTGAGACGAGGATGCGTTACGGAAGTGTCGAGGCGGTTGTCCGACATTAACGAAACTAAGATCATCCCTGCGGGACTTGGGTTAAGGCTTGGAGACTCCAGAGAATGTAGGCCGCTAGTAATCCCCAGACGGAGGCGGTGACCAGGGGGCGCGCGGAGGTTTCCACCAGGTCGGCTAGAACGCCGGAGACGAAGATGAGGATGAAGGGGATGGAGGCAAGGAGGAATCCTGCGCCGGCGAGATGGGGATGGGCCATTCCCAGTCCGGTGAAGAGGAGAGCCATGAGGCCGGGAGCGGTGTTGCCGAAATAGCGGGTGCGCGACCAGAGGACGTAGGTGAAGACCGCGACCGGAAGCAGCAGGGTTAGAGGAGGACAGGCGCGCAGAATCTGGAGTGCGACGTGGCGGTAGACGGCTCGGACGGTGAAGCTGTCCCAGGTCGCTCCCCAGAAGGAGGCGTGCCGCATGCTTTCGGAAAAAGCTTGGGCGTGGAAGAAATAGGTGGCGAAGAGCAGGATAAGCGCGAGGAGGGACGCTGCGATCCAGATGATGAGGGCTGCGCCGCGGCGGATGGGCGCCAGGTACAGCAGGAAGGCTAGAGCTAAGGGCACGACTATGATCATGGAGAATTGGGATCCGACGGCGATAGCTAAAGCGACGCCTAATAGCACGATGCGCCGCCAGTTCCAGAGAATTACTTCGCGGGGGGCGTAGAGAGTGTGGGCTACGGCGATGGCGGTGAAGATAGCGCCGAAGGATCCCCAGGCCGCTAAGATTTCGGGCTCGGTGTGCCAGACGGCGCTGGCCTGAATCATGGAGGGGGAAAAGCAGTAGAGGGTTAGGGCGAGGAATCCGCCAGTGTTGCCGCAGAGACGGCGGGCTACATACCAGAGAGAAGCGCCGAGGAAAACACCGCAGGCCAGGAAAGGAATGCGCGGGAGCCAGCGCGAGTGCGGGGAGGATTCGGGACTGAACGGAGGTTGGGGCGAGGCCAGCAGCGGCGCGGCGGTTACCAGGAAGAGAAGTGGGGAGTGCTCGGTGTCGTAGCCGTCGGATTGGGAAAACTCGAGAGGAAGTCCGAAGGAGATATCGGGGAAAGGCGCACCAGCGACGCGGCCGCCGTGAAGTTGGAGCCATCCTGCGTCGATGCGGACGTCCTCGGAGACGCCGGGGGCGGCGGATGCGCTCAATTCGGAATGGACCAGCCAGGATGCCTGCGCCAGGAAGGCCAGGAGCAGGAGACCGGCTAGAAACTGCGGGCGTCCGAAACGTTCGCGGGTGAAAAAACGGGTCATGAGACGAGGCGAGTGTTTTACCATGGCGCAGGGTATTTGAGGAAACCTTCTACATGGGTGGGTAGGGGCTCAAAGGAAGTGAGTAGTTCCGGCAAAAATCCCACGAGGGACTTGTTTGAGGTGGGGTAGGGATGCTTCGACTGCGTGAGATCGTCCTTTGGACGATCACACTCCGCTCGGCATGACAGTTCGATTTCAGTTCTACTAAGAGCGACTGCTGGCGGGAAAACGAATGGAAGAGGAGATTGACATTTCGAGTGGGAAACAGGGAGCGTCGACTCCGGGAGTCCCAGTTGCTGCGCCGGAGTTTGCGGCGGCGGTGCAGCCCTCGTATGTTTGGGCGGTATTTTTTGATGGGGACGGACTTAGACCGGGATGGGGAGTGGCATTTTATTTGGCGATGTTCTATTTGCTGGAGTATGCGGTCGTCCGGTGGGCTGGGTCGTTGGATCTGGGCGCAGATGGGCTGTGGTCGATGATGCTGGAGGAGTTTGGAGTATTTGTCGCGGCGGCGGTTCCGGCGTTGGTGTTGGCTAGAGTTGAGAATCGGCCTTGGGGAGCGTACGGTCTGCCGGGGCGTTTGGCATTTGGGAAATTGTTTTGGGTGGGTGGGGTGTGGGGATTCGCGAGCATAACGCTGCTACTCGGAATGATGTACGGGCTGCGAGTGTTTCAGGTGGGACATTTGGCGATCCACGGGATGCGCACTGTCAAGTTCGCGGCGTTCTGGGCGTTCTATTTCCTGCTGGTGGGATTGTACGAGGACTTTCATTTTCGTGGCTATTTGCAGTTCACTCTTACCCGGGGGATTGGTTTCTGGCCGGCGGCGGTTTTGCTTTCGGGGTATTTCGGCTGGAGCCACCGCTTGAACGAAGGCGAGCGCTGGACGGGCCTGCTGGCGGCGGCGGTGATTGGTCTGTTCTTTTGTTTGACCTTGCGGCGCACGGGCAGCTTGTGGTTTGCAGTGGGTTTTCACGCCGCGTGGGATTGGGGAGAGACATTTGTTTATTCGGTGCCGGATAGTGGGACTCTGTTCCCGGGACATCTGCTGAAGACTTCGTTTCATGGTCCTGCTTGGCTTACGGGCGGGATGGTTGGGCCGGAGGGCAGCCTACTTTGCTTTGTAGTGATTGCGTTGGTGTGGGTGGTGTTCGCCAGGAGGTATCGGGACGTGAAGTATCGAGTGAGGTAGAGCGACGCACGCTGCGCTCCCTATGACCCCACGTGGTTCCTTATTTGGAAACTCTTTCTGAGAAACTCGCTGAATTACTTTCTCCTAATCTTCGCCTGAGCCTATACTTTTCTTCATGAGCGCGGAAACGGATCTGCTTACACCGCTGCGGAGGTATTGGGGGTACAGCACGTTTCGT
>JBAWCJ010000076.1:0-19520 GCA_049590215.1 Candidatus Sulfotelmatobacter sp.
TGCCCGGATATGGGCGCAATGTATTCACATAGGGCACGGGAGGGAATTCGCCGACATGAGCGAATGACGGGGGTTGTCCAAAACACGCAGCTTCCAGATTGATGAACGCCGGATCCTGGGGGCCCACGGTTGTACCGTTGTTTAACTGAAACTGATGTCCGGTAAACCCATTACAATCACCCGCACCCGCCGTTGAAGGCTCCGGAATCAGCGGCTGCTGTGCGCCAAAAGGATTCAATGCGGCTGGCAAAGGTTGTAGTTGGTTGAGTTGGCGTTCGACGGTAAGGTGGGTTCCTTTGCTGCCCACGTAACCGATAGTCGCTACCATGGATTTCGGCAGCTCCCGCTGTACGCTGAGACTCCACTGCTGGGAGTAAGGCCACACCGCGGTGGTTGGGATTGCGACGACATTCAAGGGATACGCCCCGGGCGGCGCAAAACACGTTCCGGTCGCGGGCGCGCCCCCGATGCATCCATAATTTTGCGGGAAACTTTGTGTCATGTTGAGCACATAGGGTGCGCTCGCCTCAAGCGACCCAGTGTTGGATTCCTCGCCGGTTCCGTGCTCATAGAAGATGCCGTAGCCCGCCCGAATCGACATTTTGCCGTCGCCTCGAGGATCCCAAGCCACACCGATGCGAGGCGCGGGATTAAACAGGTGGCCCTTCATGCAGCCTGCCGGTACGCCACTTACACCGCAGTGCACCAAGCCGTTCAGAATACGGGGATCGGGATTGCTGAGATCGATCGGAATGGGAGTTTGCGTCGACGCACTAAGAAGCTGCCCATTGGTTGGATTCACGCTCACTTGCGACGCCAGCGCTGGACTGAACGCCGCGGGGTCCCAGTTGTACTCTCTCAAATACTTTTCGTGGTAGAGACCGAAAAGACTGAAGCGCACTCCGAGATTCAGCGTGAGGCGAGAGTTGAGCTTCCAATCGTCCTGGACGAATGGCTCGCCAATCAGGTAGCGATTGTGATATCGCGACTGCGCGCTATCCTGGGTGTAGCTCTGAATCGGATTATCCCCGGACCCGAGGAGGGCGAGGAAGTTTGCGAACGCGTTGCCGGTACTATTCACACCGCCATTAATATTGCTGAAGGTTAAAAGTCCTTGAACATCTCCGGTAGCGGCTCCACTGGCGTCGTTTGTCTCGTTTTTCTGGGCGATAATCCCTTGCACGCCGAACTGCAGAGTATGCCGCTTAATCACCTTGCTGAGATCATCTCGCAAGCTATAAGTCGGATTCGTGTGCTCCCAAGGCATGTAGGAAGTATCTACCGTGAATCCGTTTCCTCCGTATTCCTGATTGTTGCCACCTATTACGATTGACGGTGCTTTTCCTTCGAAGCCGTTATTGAAAAGAGCGCCCAGCGGGCAGACCGTCGTGCAGGCGCCGCCAGGCTCGCCCAAACCGGCAGGCCGCAGATAGTTCGCCCCGCCCGGGCCGTCGACATTCGTCAGAGTAATGTGAGAGTTCGCAAAGCTGGCACTGAATTCATTCAGAAACGTGGGGTTAATGGTTTGGGTAAGACGAGCCACTACGCTGACCCCGGGGCCATCAAACTTGTTTTGTACCGTGGGGAAGCTGTTCAACGTATTACTCGGCAGATGCTGCCACTCAGGAATTGGTACGACCGTATTCCAGGCATCATGGATAAAGCGCAGCGATAGCCGAATCTTCGGGTTGAAATCGTGATCGATGCGGCCCAATTCTTCCCGCCAACGGGTGGGTTCCGAGATCACTGCGTCGTAACAGGAGCCGATCGGAGAATTGCAGCCCGTAGCGGAATTAGGCAGCGGAATCAGATTCGTGTTCAGAAGGGCAAGCGCGTTGGGGTCGAGTGTGACCTGGTTATTAAAAAACGCGGTCTGGGCCAGGATATTACTGCCGTTCACGCCCGTGCTTGGACAATCGGGCCACTGGTTACGAAAAAAGAAACCATTGGTATAGAACGGGCAGACGTCGCTGAAGTCTCCTTTGCGCTCAGCCAGGGAAGGAACGGCGCGATTGAAATCTGGCTGTTGATCGGTGGGAGATTTTTCGAAGCGAAACTCCTCGGACCAGAAGAAAAATGTCTTGTCCTTCTTCGTGTAAATACTTGGGATGAAGACGGGGCCGCCGAAAGTAAATCCGAAATCATTCCTTCGATAGAGCGGAGCCTTCGTGGTCTGATCAAAATAGTTGCGGGCGTTGAGAGCTTCGTTGCGAAAGAATTCATAGCCATCGCCGTGGTACTGCGCGCCGCCGCTCTTGGTGGATACGATCACCGTACCTGATGCCGTTCGCCCGTACTGGGCACCGTAGTTGGAAGTGAGCACTTTCACTTCCTGGATGGCATCGAGACTGGGATAAACGATCAGGGTGCTCTCGGCGCCATTCAGGCCGGCATTCAATACATCGCCACCATCGACCTCGAAGGTGTTGTACTCTACGCGACCGCCGTTCACGCTGTACTTGACACTTCCAGTTACGCCGACGTGAGCTTCGTCCTGGCCAGTCTGGTTGCTTACTCCTGGGGTGAGGGCGATTAATTGCGTGAAGTTGCGCCCGTTCAGACCCAGGTTCAAGACTTCTTTTTCAGTGATTGTGCCTGACACCTGCGCTGTTTCAGTTTCCACCTGAGAAACAGTTTGGCCCGACACGTTGACTTCGGTCTGCTCCCCAGCGGGTTCCAGCCCTGCGTCAAGAGGGAGGCTCTCTCCTGCGGCGAGAGGAAGGCCGTTCGCTTCAAACGGCTTAAATCCCTTCATCGTCACCGTAATGTTGTAGGAACCCGGCGGCAATCCGCGGACTGCGTAATTGCCTTTGTCGTCCGAGACTACGGTCTGTACCACGCCGGTAGCATTGCTGACCTTTACGGTCGCGCCAACTAAAACGGCTCCGGTCTGGTCCGTCACCGCGCCGCCGATACCGGGACCAGTGAAGCCCCCGGGCGCGGATATTATTTGCGGCGCTGCCGGCGCGGTTGTCTGCTCGGGCGCGGGCGCTGCGGGCACAACTGCAGATGGAGATGGATTTGGTACAACCGGAGCCGGCAACGCTGGAGCTGGCAACGTCGCTGCCGGATTCGCCGTCGATGGCGGCGGAACGGCGCCGCTCGGCTGCGTCTGCGGGGAGGGAGCTGATGTGTTGCCGGCTGGCGCCGGGGTTGCCGCACCTGGTGCTGGCGGCGGAGCAGCCGGAGTGGGCGATGGAGCCTTGGGACCCGGTTGCGCGACCGGCGCTCCGGCAACGCTCATTGTCAATATCTGGCCGGGACTCAACACCACATTGGCTTGAAAAATTCTGGCGCCGCGCAATACAACGGAAATCGTGTAGGATCCCGGTGCCAAATCTGTGATTGCATATAATCCCTGGCCGTCGGTAGTCGCGCTCGTGGACTGTCCCGCCCCGTTGTCCATGGTCACGACCGCACCACCCACTCCCGTGCCGGTCTCATCGCTCACCGTGCCAGTGACGGCTGCTTTGGCATCTGGCGCTGGAGCCGTCGCGGGCGCTTTGTCCTGAGCAAAGGCGATTGCTGCCAGACTCAGAAGGCACGCGGACAGGCCCAGCATCACTTGCAACGATTTCACCGAACCTTTCCTCCAACGATGCTGCCAACTTTGTCAAGCTAGACCGGGACGCACGCTCATGCCGGACCGGAATCGGACTCGGCGAACTTAAGGGGGAAAAGCTAAGACATAGGTTTCTAGTAATTACGCTGAAATTGTTACGCTGCGATGACCACACGGTTAAAATCGCGTTACAACTTGCCGGATAGCCGGGGCGGCTCCCTCTTCGAAGGTCTGAAACTTATGACTCGCGCGCCGACGCGTAAACTCGCAGGCTAACCCTCGTCGGCGAATCTCACTCTCCTGTTTCCACAACACGATTCGCCGCCAACCAAAGAATTCATGCGAGTTTAATAATTGCGTCATTCTGCCATCACCAAGTTAGTGGATAGTGGCGACGTGAGTTCAGGGCCGTTCCTCCGGATTGCATCGCAAGCCCTTATGCAGAAATCAGCCCCCAAAGGGCATAGACCGGCTTGTCGGCCCGGTTCTCTTCGATCTTTACCGCCTCCTTGGTCCTTGGCGTGTGGGCTAAGCCCGGCTGCACTGCCGCAATGCGTATTCACCACCAGCTGATGGATTACATCTTCTAAGGAGATTCACCAATGAAAAGAATGAATTCTCTGATCGCGGGCCTGGCACTGGCCGCGGTTACAGTCGCGCTTCCTGCAGCCAATGCAGCTGCTACAAAAAAAGTAGCGAAAAAAGCTGTTACGCCTGCCGTCGCCGCAGGACCGAACGTGCATTACGTTGGCGTTGGTTCCTCGGCGATGTACAACGGCTTTGCCGTTGCCGCATATAACGACCTGGGACCCGCCGCGTTGACCGCTTGCGAAGCCGGCGGAGACACTTGCACCCTCAACCATTGGTCAAACAAAACCGCTAACCAGACCGCCTGGTGCAACGACACACGGACAATTACAGGCGGAGAAACCCCGGTTGCTCAGTATGCAAACGTCTGGGTAGTTTGGGTAGAGGATACAACTAATCCCAAGGTCACCGATCTCTGGGCGTACCTTGCAACTGATTCGACCGTCGGTAATCGCTGCTATCTCGCGGGCGACACTTTGAATTTCGCAGCATTAGCGGCTGATAACCCTCCAACCAACCAGGTGGCTAAGGGGAACTTTAACGGCAGCGCGCCCGATGTTAACCTCACCGCTCAAGCTCTCGCGGCGGTAAACGGGGTTACATTCACTGCTGGCATGACGGACATTCGCCCTGAAGATGCTCTGCAGGCCACCTACCGGATTCTCGGCGGCGAGCCTAACTATAACCTGACCATCGACCCGGGCAACAATCTGCCTGGCGACACCTATCCCACTACGCTTGCACCCTACGGCACCCCTAATTGGGATATCTACTCGTTCTCATTGGGTTATGCCAACTACAACGTTGCTGGAACTGAAAAAGCAAATGGAATCGGCGCTCCCATTCAGAGTGGCGAGCCGGGCAGCACTGCATTCGCTCAGCCCGTCTTGTTCGCTCTGCCCGGCACCGCTGATCCGTTGAACCCGAGTTACACCCCTCCCAGCACAATCCAGGTTTTCCCAGTTGGCGAATCCCCGATCATCTTCGTCGCCAACCGCACGAACACCACCACTGGTCTGGGGCAGGTCATCGCAAGCTACACCTCCAGCGGAAACTGCTACGGCGCAAGCTTGACGGTTTGCCAACCTGACAACACCGGCCAGCCTTCCAGCTACAGCAGCGACGGAAGCTATTATGTCCGCAACCTCTGGGACCAGCATCCCTGGCCATCGGTCTCCGGCACCTATCCCAGTCTGACCTTCCCCAGCAGCGGCGTCTGCGCCAACGCGACGAACCAGACTTATCCGGAATGTCACGTAACGCGGCGTCCGTTGGGCAACTTGTTCTCCAGCGGCGATTGCGAAGGCGACAACTCCGCCTTCACTTGGCCACTGAGTGCTCAAACTCAGGGCTTGAGAGCCCAGGTTCCGAATCGGCAGGTGTTCCCCATTACGCTGTTCCTGCGCGAACCTCTCTCCGGCACCTACAACACCACCGAGTACACGGAAATCCGGCGCTATGGTCAGGGCGGCAGCAACCAGGGTCTGCTCCCTGCAGCATCGCCTGAAACTTACGAGCGTCCTCCTTACGTCTCGCAGGAAACCAACGTAGTCCTCAGCGGCACCGACGACAATCCAACCCCCAATGGGCTTTACCAGTCGTGCCCGGCGGACTTCGGCGAAGCGTTCGCGGAACCGCCGAACGATGTGGTCAACCCCTCAACCGAAGGCATGCGCATCCGCGGTATCGGCACCGGAGAAGTGACGAATGGGAACGCCAACGTGGCTCAGAACGGCGTGCTCAATACTCCCGACTCCATCGCCTATACCTTCTTCAGCTTCGGCAACGTTTCAAAACTGAGCGGCCAGCCGGCCGCAGGCGCCACCGCTTTGGTAGAGAAGTACGGCTACCTGATGATCGACGGCATCGATCCGTTGTTCGCTGACTATGAGAACAATGCTGGCGAGCCGGGACAGCCGGCGTCACCTTCAGCTCCGCTGAGCTGGGGCGTGATGCCTTATTGCACTCCCGGTGGCTCGTCCGGACCGCCGGTTGTGCCAGACTGCAAAGCAAATGCGATCTGGTTGACCACAACCGCAGCTAACGCAACCGCAACCTGCCCAGTTGGGACGGTTTGCAGCTACCCGAACATTCGTAACGGCACGTACCCCTCGTGGTCGGAACTGCGCATGCTGTGCGATACGGCTTCGGCTCATTGCCCAGTAAGCTCGGATGCTAACGGAGCAGAAGCCCTGGTTCAGCATTTGCAAGCGGACATCCACAACAACGCGACTGGAGGTATCCCTGACCTGCTTCCCTTCTCAGATGCAGCCAGTGGACCCCAGTCCTTCAACCCGCCGTACGGGGATGTAAGCTTCATCCGCGACCACTACGCCTACGTAGAGGCCAACGACACCGACCTGCATGATGGCGGAACCATAACCGGCCAGTTCCCGGATACGGCAACCACCACCACGCATCAATCCAACGTTCAAGTGACGTTCACGTGTAACGGTGGCGTTCCCCTGGACGGTCCGGCGCCCGTCAACGAGTGCGGTGGCGATGCCGGTGGCTCGATTCTGCCCGTTGGCACGACCACGGCTGGTGGAAGCCTCCAGTAAGTTTGAGGTTCAACCTTCAACCGTGCAACAGTGATAAGGCAGGCCGCCTGTTGGGGGCCTGCCTTGTTTTCGTGAATGGGCTAGCGCGATTCTGGGCGTGCAATTCGTAGCGAGGAGGCGTCTTTAACTATGAGGTCCGTCGGTAAAGGAATAATAGCAATTCTTTCGTTCTGGATATTTTTCTTCTCTGTTACTTTCATCTGCGCTCAGCAGGCTGGGACACCTGAGTCAACGAGCGCGCCCACTCGTGGCTTTTTTGCCCGCGCCTTTTGCCACGTATGGCCCTGCAAGCGCGCCAGCGCGCCTGCCAGCGAAGATACAAATGCTAAGCCGGTGACTGGTGAAGAGCCAGTGGCTGCGAGCGATAAACCCTCCGCTGACGCCAGCGCAAAACCCCCGGAAGTTCCCGGGGCTAAAGTGATTGTGCTCAAAGAGGGCGAAAAGCTCCCGAAGCGAGTTGATCCAGACTACGAAGATTGGAGCAGTCCCGCGCTTCCTCCCCATATGAAGCATGGAGCGATGCCTTTGGCGACGGGTAGCTTTGACGGGTTCACGCGCGAGATTGTGCAGGTGCAGTGGAGAGAACTGGATCCCATCGATTTGTACGTAATCAAGCCCAAGGGTATGACCAAACCGCCAGTGATTTTGTATCTCTACAGCTTTCCCTCCACGAACGCTCGCTACAAAGACGACAAGTTCTGCGAATTCCTGACCCGAAATGGTTTCGCCGCCATAGGATTTGTGTCGGCGCTGACAGAAGACCGTTTCCACGACCGCCCGACAGACCAATGGTTCGTGAGCGAATTGCAAGAGTCGCTGGCCACTTCGACCCACGACGTGCAGATGATTCTTAACTATCTGGAACGTCGCGGCGATTTTGATATGACCAGAGTGGGAATGTGGGGCGATGGCTCGGGAGCGAGCATCGCGATCATGGCGGCCGCCGTAGATCCGCGAATAAAAGCGCTGGATTTGCTCGATCCCTGGGGAGACTGGCCGGATTGGCTGGCGAAATCCTCCCTGGTGCCGGAGAGAGAGCGTGCCGGCTATCTGACGCCGCAGTTCCTGAAGAAGGTGGACAATCTCGATCCCCTAAAATGGCTACCCCAGGTGAAAACGCAGCAGGTGCGGCTGCAATACATTGAGCAGGGCGTTACCATTACGCCGGACGAAGTGAAGGAAAAGATGGAAGCCGCCGCACCCGGCAGCGCGAAAATCGTCCAATACGAAAACACCAAAGCATTCGTTACAGAGGTGGGAGCGAAGGGCACCGGGTTTGATTGGATCAAAGAACAGCTAGGGCCCTCTGACGAGAAACGTGGAACCGGCGATCAAAGTGTGACGCAGGCCGCTCCGAGTAATCTAACCTCGGGGCCCAATCAGAGGTGAGTCTCCCCCGAATCAGGGTAAAGTCAGGCTCACCGTTCCTTGGTCCGCGAGACAACTGGCCGAAGGGGATGGAAAATAGTAATTGCCGGTTAGCGAGGTGCCGTCTGGCGTGACCAGCAGGCAAGGATTACCGTTGATCCCGTTCTGTGGACTGGCAACTGAGCAAACTCCTGGCGAAGGAACGACATTCGTATTGTTGATTTCACCCACCTGGCCAATTTGAGTGATCTCCGCGCCATTGGGACCATAAAGGTTCAGCTCGACCGTGGTACCACTGATCAGTCCAGTAATTGTTGCCGACGACAGATAAGAACAGAAACTGGAACCGGATGTTGTAAGGTTGCCGGAAAGCGAGGCAGTACCGCCGCCGGTATTCGGGCCTTGCGCAAGTGTTCCTGTCACATTGATGGTGCCGTTCCCCACGGTCGATGTAAAGGTTCCATGAAAGCTACCGGCCAGGGGAGCTACCTGGATCGCGGACCAGGTTCCACTGTTGGCATAAGCGGTGCAGCCGCCCGGCACGTTCGAGAATTCCCCGCTCATCGGAGACGACGTTCCTTGGAGGCTGACCTGTTCTCCAAATTCGTTGATGGTCATCGAAAGATTACCGCTGTCCACCGTTCCAACAATGGGGACTAGGCCAGAGCAGTTGGTCAGAGGATCCGTGGGGAAGTAAAAGAGCAGGTTTCCGGCAATCGAATCACCTGACTGGACCAGGAAACCTGTGTATATCAGCGGAGGAACCGGATTGACGTGCCGTGCCAGGCTTATCTGCCAGTTGCCGGAAAGCGAACCGCTTTGAGCAGGAGTCCCGCCATCGCCACCGCTGCCGCTGCCGCCGCAGCCCGCGGTGGCAATCAAGATTCCCATCACCAAGCTTACCCACGGCAATCTCACAGCTTCCTCCTGGAACTGCACATCTTCCTCAAGAATCGATGGATTCACGACTCGATCGCATCCAACGGACCGCCGCAGATGGTATTGCTGCTCCGCTTACGTCGACGGTGCTTGCTGAGTCACGGATATCGAGCCGGCATCGCCTGGACAAACGTTGCCCTCCGCCAGGAAATCGTATGTTCCGGTCAGCGTGGTTGCATCCGTACTCGTCGTGCCGGTAAATTGCCCGACTGCGGAGCCGTCCGCCGCAAGAAAATTGAAAACGATCGCCGTGCCGCTGACCACTCCGGCGATAGAAAGGTTATTCGCACAGCCAGAGTTGCTTGAAGTCATCGTGCCAGAAAGGTTCGCAATGCTTGCGCCCGTATTTGGTCCCTGCGTTACGGTTATGGTCGAGTTATAGACACCGAGCGTGCCAGAAGTAAACGTCGCTTGGTAAGTACCGGTCACCGGCTTCACTGGACTTGCGGTCCAGGTTCCGGTCGAGGTTCCACCGCTACAACCTGATGCCAGAATTGAATATGTACCCGTCATCGCCGAGCCATCGTTTGCCGCCGTTCCCGTGAAAGCCACAGTCTGGCCCGCTTGGGTCACCCTGAGCGCAACGTTATTTCCATTCAGAGTGCCCAGAGCAGGACCCAGTCCGGGGCAGACGGCTTGGTTCGACAAAACCAGGCTGCCAGTGAGGGAACCTCCCGATTGAATGAGAAACCCCGACTCTGCCAGCGTATTTGTGGACGGCGGGCTTTGTTGCAGCGAGAATTGCCAGTTGGCGGAGAGGACTCCAGTAGACGCAGGATCTGCGTTGCCTCCACAAGAGAGCAGCATGAGCACGCACACAGGTGCTGATAGCATTCTCATGAATCTTGGATTTCCAACCCTCATAGTTGGCAACCGCACCCGGCCACCGGAGTGCTGATCGAGCTTCAGTGAAGTTTCCCAGGCTATGAACATTAGGCATGTCTTGTTACGAAACCGTTGCGGAAAGATGAATTTTCAGTGAATATCGGCGCTGTCTGGCCGGGAGCTTTGGGGAGGAAAATAGCGTGGCCATGGGGCGTGAACCAGCGTCTTCCCCGCCACTGGTGATAAGAGCGTGACCGGCCTCGGCGAGGAACCAGGCTGCCATCGAAGCCGCGAGACTCACACCCTACAGCAGATATCTCACGATGCAATAAATCGTTGATCCGAGGATAATTCCGACCACAAAAATACCCACTATCCCCAGCAGTCGATCGCGCGAACCGATTCCGGCCGAACCCGCGCTGCCACGAAGCACAGCCGGTTTTTTGGGGATCAACTGGATAACATCGCTTTGGCGTTCATCTCTTGCAGGAACGATCAGATGGGCTGACACAGCTCGCCTCGTCGGGGGAAGCTTCGACATCCGAGCATTTCTGGCCCCTGTTAAGAATGTCGAAGGTTGGACTGCAAGCATTCGGCTGCCCAGTACACTTGGGCAGAACTGGAACGGTGTGGCTTGACTCAGCCGAAGAACCAAGCCTCAACTGCGTGCTGGAGCCACTATAGCCCTCACACTGTGACATGGGAACGACGCTGGAATTAATGTTTGATGAATTTCGAAATCTAGCGGTGAAAATCGCGGCTTATCGGGCAGATGAATCGGCTGGCGTTGTCGAACTGCAATCTGCGAGGCTATAACCGTAGGTCTGCACCTTGTGCTCGTACTTCGCAACGATACGGCGGCACAGATCGCGCCCTCTCCTCTCTACTGCCAACTTCCGCCAAACCTCGAAATAGCGCTCATTACCGTCCGGATTTAAAGGGGCCGAAACTTGTGGCACCAAACCGAGAAACCGGTAAATCTTTTCCAGCGCTGGTTCGGTGGCACAAATGAGGTCCTCATACTTGATCACGAGCACATGGCGCAGGTATGGACGATCCTGCTCAAACAGGCAATGGCAGTGCAACCAGTGTTCGATCAACGATTCCAAGCTGGAGCGTGACCATTTCCAGGTCGCAAGGGAAACCGCGATCGGGTGTCGGGAAATGACGATAAAGTGACTCTCAGGAAAGACGGCTTGAAGAAACCGAGTCCGTATGAGGTTAGGAGGAGATTTCTCCAGCAGGAACGGCTTACTAAGATCCCAAAATTTCGACCACTCCGCGAACAACTTTTGCCCGCTTTCTGGAGTATTCAGCGGAGAGTTCTCTGTCAGGTGGGCCTCAGGAATAAATCCGAAGCGGCCCGGGCCCCCGTGAGCCTTGGCAGGCAGATACACGGTTTGAAGGTGTTGGCCCTCCTCCTCCGGCACGCCCGTATTGCGAAAGCCACTGATCTCGGGATGTTCCCGGAGTATGCGGAACAGCGGAGAAGTGCCGCTCCGGTGAAGCCCGCAAAGGAAGACGAACTTGTAGCCACAAGATCTATTCATGGACATTGTTGCTCGGAAAACGAATGGCCAAGCGCTCGCAGAGGGTGCATCGTCCAAACGCCGCTTGTTTGGATTTTCTCACAACACGCTTGGCAAAACTTCCCGTACGAGCGGGGATCGGAGGCTTTTCACGGAAGCGTAATATAAGCCCCATTCCATCGCTGTTAGACTCTTCAGCGGGGTTGGAAAATTTCCTCTCTCTCTGGCTCAGTGCCAAATTTTTTACCTTAACCCGCCGATGAAAATGAACCAGCCTGCGGATCCCTCGCTAGCGATTGCCTCTGAAAGCTTGGCCGAGCCTGTCCCCGAGGCAATGCCCGCACTCGGGAATCCTCTTGATCGCTCACTCGCCCGAAGTGTGGCCTGGAACGCTGCCAGCGATTGGGGAACGCAAATCTTCACATGGCTAGCGTTCCTAGAGGTAATGCGCCTGCTTACACCGGCTGATTTTGGCGTCGCTGCTCTAGCCATTATCTTGATGCCATACCTGGGACAGATCACGGGATTCGGCATCCCTCGGGCGGTTATCGCTCTCCCCCCCCTTAGCGATGACCAGTTGTCACAATTGACCACCTTCAACCTGATCTCGGGCTGCTTCTGTTTCCTATTCGGAGTCATTATTGCCAAACCTTTTGCAGCATTTTTTAGGACGCCGGCTCTCGCTCCGGTGTTCATCGTTGCTTGCGGCGGACTCATCCTGTCAGCGCTTTGCGGAGTTCCGGGCGCGTTATTGGCCAAGGAAATGCGCTTCCGTTTGCTTTCCGTGCTGGGAATTACGACCACACTGCTAGGGGCAGCAGCCACCTTGGGCATGGCGCTGTTGGGTTTTGGGTATTGGGCATTGATTTTGGGGAATATGCTTGCGGGTCTTGTTCGCACCGTCGTGATCCTTCGAGTGCGCCCCTGCAAATTGGCTTGGCCCCGTCTGCGTTCGATTCGCGAACCGCTGAGGTTTGGTTGGCAGATATCGGTATCTCTGGTTGCGCTGAATTCTTACGAGCGCCTGGACAATTTTGTTGCCGGCAGAATGTTAGGCCAGTCGGCGTTAGGCCTCTATGGCAACGCTTGGGAATTGGCCAACGTACCACTCGAGAAGATCGCGTCGATGGTCACCACAGTCATTCCGACCTATTTGGCCGCTGTTCAGAATGACCCAGCCGAACTTCGGCGCTACCTGCGCGGCCTTACTGAGATCATTGCCTTGGCAGCCTTTCCGGCGTGCATCGGATTAGGACTGGTAGCGCGGGATTTCGTTCCGCTCATATTTGGATACAAATGGGATGGCATGATCCCTCCCCTGCAAGTGCTCTCGTTCTATGCGGCCTTCCGCTCGATTGTCGCGCTTCTGCCTAAGGTTTTAACCGCCGTGGGCGACATCCGTTATGTCATGTGGAACGATCTGTTTGCTTTGATCATTCTTCCCGTCTCTTTCTACATCGGAAGCTATCGTGGCATTGCTGGAATTGCCTGGGGTTGGGTAGCAGCCTATCCAGTTGTAGTTCTGCCGCTCTATCGCAAAACATTCCGGACCATTGGCATGAAAACCGGCGACTATTTTCGCGCCCTCCTCCCCGCCGTGAGCGGAACGATCGCCATGATCCCGGCCGTGGAGTGGGTAAAATACAGCCTCGCTCCCACGCGGCCGTTGCTGCTTCGCCTCATTCTTGAGGTCACCGTCGGCGCACTCGTCTACCTTGGCACCGTGCGGTTGTTGCATGGCGAACGTATTCTGGCAATCATTCAAACTGCGAAACGTCTACGCCCGGGAAAAGTCCGGCTTCCCATCTAGCCTGGCGGCTGCTTGGTCGAAAGGCGTATGCGGCCGGAAGCCGGCAATCTTTAAGGTTTTGCGAAAGGAGTGCCGTCTTTCGCAAAGAATCGGCACAGCCTAAACCGAAGTCCTAAATGAGTCTCAATAAACCACCTCGGTTGAAAGGAAAGAGTCCGCTTCCAAACGCGTCGAAGATTAATTTTGTGTGAATTTTGGCTATACCCCGTTACGGACGGTGTGCCACGAGCGAAAATCAGGAGCGGCTCTAGGTCGCAACGTCGCTTCAGAGAGAATGAGACATTGCCGTACTGCAGAAAATACGGAATGGGAGCAGGCCTCACAAAACCCCTCGGGATAATGATGTTCCTGATGATCGCCCTCGGAACGGGCTGGTCGCAATCTAATGGCGGAGAGGCGCCAGCAGAAGGCGATGTGCAAAACCAGGTTCCTCAACCGGGCTTGGGAGCCGAGCCTCAAATGGTCGAATCCTCCTCGATCTCGAACCAGGATCATTCGGCGGTCGAGGCCCCGCCGGCGCCGTCGCGAAGCCACCTTCTCGCTGGCATCCATGTGAGCGAAGGTGCGGAAAGCGATCCCGATTGGATTTCAGGGGATTCGTCTCAAGTATCCTCAGTTACTAATCTGTCGGGAAGCCTGAGTCTGCTGAAGGTCCGGCGCCGTTCCCAAAGCGCGCTCGATTACGCAGGGGGTGACACGCTATTCAGCAGCTACGGCGGTCTGGAACTCTATAACCAGCAGTTCCACGAGTTGAACGCAGACCAAACTTTCCTATGGCCGAGAGGACAACTCGCCGTGAAGGATTCACTTTACTACGTCGGCAAAGGGGATTTTGCAGCGTCGTCGTTTGGCGGTGCTGGTGCCGGAGTTCCTCCGGAGACAGGAGTGTCGAATTTTTTCGGCGCCAATCAAAACGGAATCGTTCAGGAAGCCTATATCACCAATACCTCGGTAGCTAGTATCGGTGAGGCTTTTACGCCACGCTCTTCAGCCCACCTGGCTGGCGCGTATTCAATCACTGACTACATTGGGAACACCGAAAGCCTATTCAATAGCCGCCAGGTTTCTGGGCAAGGGGGATACAACTACCAGCTCAGCCGGTTAGCAGGGATCGGAGCGGAATATGGATATCAAAGATTTGAATTTCCCGAGGGTGGTGTCGGCGACCTCGTCGCAAATTCGGTGCAGCTTGTGTACCAGCGCAGTCTTTCTGGCCGAATGGATCTGGTGGTGGGCGCCGGTCCGGAACTCATCAGTTTAAACGGGGGCGTCAACGGAAAGGTGCGGCAAATTACTGTTACCGGCCAGGCCTCGTTTCGCTATCGTTGGGAGAAATCTACCGCCAGCATCTCCTACAACCGGCTGCTGACTGCAGGTTCTGGTTTCCTGGCTGGAGGGCTCACCGATACTGCCCGGTTTTCTGTCGACCGGAGTATCTCCCGGGTCTGGCGAACTGCCCTGAACGCAGGCTACACCAAATCCAGCGGCGTGGGAGTGAGTTCGGCTGGAATACCCGGAAACTCGTACCAGAATTGGTTTGCCGGCGTGGCTTTGCAGCGGCGGTTGGGACGATCCTTGAACGCCTTTGCCAGTTATCAGTTCAATGACCAGAGTCTTGGCAGTTGCGAATCCACGGGCTGCAGCCCGGCCGTAACCCCGCAGGTCTTCTTGATTGGCTTCGATTGGTATATTCGCCCGGTTCGATTGGAATAACCTCCCGCATAGCATGGGAGGGATGTACATCGAACTCATAGGATTTCGCATGAGGACAAAATGTCGTCGCCATGACAACTTAGGAGCTTAGAGACCCGAAGTGATTCGCTTGTTTAAAGTCTATTATCCAATCCGCAAGGCGGTCCTGTTGACCGTCGAGGCGCTGGCTGTCTATGCCTCACTCCTGCTGGGGACAGTTCTCTGGTACGGTGCAAGCAGCTCCGTAGTCCTGGAGTTTGATTATGGTTACTACAAGCTTCTGGGACTCGCCGTGGTTGCCGTCGTGTTCTGTCACTGGTTGGATCTTTATGACTCAGCGCATTTCGATAGCGGGGGAGAAGTCCATTTTCGATTCCTAATGGTGTTGCCGGTACCAGGCGTCCTGGTGTTGGGGCTGGTTCTATTTCCGGGTTTGACGTTGGACAATCATTCCCTTCTGCTGGGCATAGGCATAGCAACGTTGTCGACGCTCGCATGGAGGAGCGCTTTTCCGTGGTTAGCGGAACGACCATACCTGAGGGAGCGGGTTTACGTTTTAGGAGAAGGTGAGCAAGCCGAGAGACTTCTCCGCGGTTTCCGGAAGCGCCCGGATTTAGGCGTCGACGTAGTGGGATCAAGCAAGGATTTGGAGGGGGTTCCAACACAGAAAAGCATGGCCTCTCACTTACTACAGGTAGCGAAAGATCGAGACGTACATCGCGTCATCGTGGCGATGGACGAGCGTCGCTCCGCAATGCCTATGAAGGAACTGCTGCAACTCCGATTGGAGGGCGGGGTACACATTGAAGAGGCTACTTCGTGGCTGGAGAAAATCGACGGGAAGATAGAAGTTGAACAGCTTAAAGGCAGCTGGATCATCTTCGCTGAGGGTTTCCGATTCAGTGGGAGCTTCTGGCTGCTGCGGCAGCTTTTGAGTCTGTTAGTGGTTTTGATCAGTCTACCGTTTGCACTAATACTGGTTCCGATTATAGCTCTGGCCATCAAGATATTTTCTCCTGGTCCTGTGTTCTACCATCAAGAGCGAATCGGCCGAGACGGAAAGAGATTCTGCTGCTACAAGTTCCGCACGATGCGTCCAGACGCGGAGGCGGATATCGGTCCGACATGGGCTGACGATGACGATCCACGCATCACCACACTGGGGAAATATCTCCGTCTTTTGCGTTTGGATGAGATCCCACAGTTGTGGTGCGTGCTGAAAGGCGACATGGCGTTTGTGGGGCCCCGCCCAGAACGTCCGGAGTTTGTTGATATGCTCACCGACGCATTCAGCTATTACCCCATCAGGCACTTGGTGCGGCCGGGAATTACCGGCTATGCGCAGATTCGGTATAAATACGGGAATACTATCGAAGATGCGAAGAAGAAACTGGAGTATGACCTTTTTTACATCAAGAATGCATCCATCGGGCTCGACGTCTTCATCCTGGTGCAGACCCTGGAGTTTATCGTTTACCAGATCGTCGACATTGTATTGTCAGATCTGGTAAAGGGGTACACTTCAGCCATCAAATGGTTCACCTCGGATCGAGCCGCCTGAGGGTACGCCGGTCACCTCAAATCCACGTAGACATTGACACAAGCTCTCATCGCGCCGAACCGGCAGTCTGCGATGGAAAATGCTCACAGCCAGTCCTCAACCCGGTACTGGGAAAATGCCGAAGACCGTATTCATGCCGTAAGGTTCCAAATCGATTTCTTTGAGGCACTGCTTGTCCACAATGTCGAAAAGTGCAATATGGGTGGGCTTGACCACCGTGCCCTCACGCAGAACGCTCCTTACCCATCGAATGTTCTCACGAAACAACGTTTTTCGAATCCGTGTAAACCCGACCCAGATTTTCCTATCGTCAACCGGAAGGAGTCCGCGGCACCAGGCGGGCAATATTTGCTTATCACAATCCTGAATCTGCCTGAGATCGATAACCTGCTCGATCTGCAATCGATGGCGGTTGACGACCACTATCTTTCCGTCTACCGCTGTGAATAGAATTCGCTCACCCCATAGCAGGCCATCGTGGGGGCATTCCCCGGCGATCTCGATTCTCTTCCCTGAACCATTCAGGGAAAAAGCATCGCGCTGGTGAAACCGAGTGGCCCAAACTTCGCCATCCAATTCGAAAGCGAAATTGGGATGGGACAGATGGGGTTTGGTGGTTTCAACTTTTCGATAATCGATGCTGCGGGAGAAGCGTGCCCAAGGATCTTCATCAAGGACGCTCCACTCCGCCAAGATTTCGCCGCGGAGACTGACCTTGACCACCATGTCCAACCCGGTACTCACCACCAGCAGATTTCCATCCGACGCCGGAGTCACGTGGTGCACGTCGTTGAAACACGGAAGAGAAATGTATCCAACCTGCGTGAAATCAGGCAACCGATAGATCAGCACTTCAGTCGTGGTGCATGTGTACAGAGTGTTGCCGATCACGGCTCCGCTATGAAAATGGGCTGCGGGATGATTACCGGCTCGGGCTTCGGGCGGGCTTTGATATTCGACACAAGTCCGCGCCGCACCGGTCTCAGTATCGACTTCGAGAATAAGAGCGGTCTCGTACAAATACCATTCGTCTTTCGGTGTTGCTTCATTCAATCCGGGCTTCCGTTGCCGCCCGCCGAAAACATAGAGCTTCGCCATTTTGTTGTGCATGCAGCGTGCTGCGATCCCGGCCCGGCATTCTTTTCCCGTACCCTTCGCGCAACCGCAGGGAGTACCAGCCACGATAGCAATTGTCGGCTTTGCGTCCGCTGCTATCTTGATTAATTTTCGATGAATTCTGAAAAGGCGCCACCGCGAGGACCACCTGGTTGCCTTAAGATCACAATGCCATGGTCGCAAAAGGAGATGAGGCACAGTGATGCCCGCAACCAGCGACATCTCGGTAGTGATTCCCTACTACAACCGGGAAAGGTTCGTCGACGAAGCGGTGCAATCCGTCCTGGCACAGACTCTCAAGCCACTCGAGATCATTATCGTCAACGACTGCTCGCGGGACTCCTCGCGCAGATACCTGGATCGCTACGCTGAGACATGCAAAATCGTCGACCTGACCGAGAACGTTGGACTTGCAGGAGCGCGAAATGCCGGAATTCGAGCCGCCCGCGGGCAGTTCATCGCGTTTCTGGATGATGACGACGTCTGGTTGCCGCAAAAGTTAGAAGTGCAGCGCCAGTACATGGACGAGCATCCGGAGTGCGCGCTCGTCCACACAGCGTCCTGGTTCTTTTTCCGCGACGGGCACGAGGAACTTGTCAAACGTTATGGAGACGGGCCGATGACGCTCGCGCAAGCCCTCACCAACGGATACTGGGCCATCATTCCCACCATTCTTATTCGCAGCAATGTGGCGCGCGCCATTGCCTTCGACGTCAATTTTCGAGAATGCGAGGATCGGGATTTTATCATCCGCTGTTGCGCTGCCGGCTACAAAGTCGAGGGAGTCAGCCAGCCCTTGGCCCGGGTTCGCCGCCAGGAGCAGGACGGCCTGACCATGGATCACTGGCGCATTTACCGAACTGATTTGAGAATGTGCTGGAAGCACAAGAAACACTATCTGACGGCGTACGGTCTCCGAGGGATCCTGAACTTTGTTCTGGAAAAACTGCAGTGGCCGAGCAGTAGAACGCGGTACGTCGATGGCGCCGTGCGGCGCCTCTTCCGGTTTATCAAGATCGAGTACAAAATCAAGCCCGGCTACAGAGACCCCGTTTTCTCAACGAGCCAAGCGCCGTCGCTACTGATTTCGTCTTGGCCAGCCGACACGACCAACCTCGCCGGAGGCAATTCCCGGTGAGCCTCTCGGCCAGCGACGTGTCCGTGATCATTCCTTATTTCAATCGTGAGGAATTTATCGACGAGGCCGTGCAATCGGTTCTGGCACAAACCCTCAAGCCGCTCGAGATCATCATTGTCAACGACTGTTCCCGCGAATCTTCGCGACGGCACCTTGATCGTTATGCAGCGACATGCAAGATAGTCGACCTGACTACTAATGTGGGTCTGGCAGGAGCGCGGAATGCCGGAATTCGTGTTGCGCAAGGGCAGTTCATTGCGCTGCTCGATGACGACGACATCTGGCTGCCCAACAAACTTGAAGTACAGCGCCGGTACATGGAAGAGCATCCCGAATGCTCGGCGGTTCACTGCTCAGTACGGGCCTTTTTTTCAAATAAGCCCGATGAAGTTTGGACGTTCTTTGGCCCGGGACCTATGACCTTGGCCCAGGCGCTCACTTATCACCATTGGGTAATTCCTTCAACGTTGATGGTGCGCACGAGCGTGATACGCGCGCTCGGAGGCTTTGATGTCAGTTTTCGAGAATGTGAAGACCGCGATTTCATGATTCGATGCGCCGCGGCAGGTTACAGGATCGAGGGTATCAGCGAACCTCTAGTCCGTTTTCGACGAGTCGGTGAGGATCGGCTAAGTGAACGCCGATGGAGAATGTATCGCGTGCACATCAGAGTGGTCTGGTTACACAAAGCGCTTTTCTACCGGACCTACGGTCTACGCGGGCCGCTGAACTTTCTCTTGATGAGTCTGCATTTTGCCAGTTTCAACACGCGGTATGTGGACGGGGCGGTGCGACTTCTGATGCGATTCGTCAAGGTCGAATACCAGGTCA
>JBAWCJ010000077.1:0-2309 GCA_049590215.1 Candidatus Sulfotelmatobacter sp.
ACCTACGGTCTACGCGGGCCGCTGAACTTTCTCTTGATGAGTCTGCATTTTGCCAGTTTCAACACGCGGTATGTGGACGGGGCGGTGCGACTTCTGATGCGATTCGTCAAGGTCGAATACCAGGTCAAGCAGGGCTATCGTGATCCAGTCACTGCGCCGGATTACAGGCACGGGCTTGATACCATCGAGCGCGGATATCAGGCTTGACCCACGGACATTCGACTCAGAGTCCTGGAAAGACAAGCGGAGTTGCTAACGTTAAGCGGCACTTTGTTTGACTATCGACACCTGCTGACCAATCCATCCCCGTCCATCGGGCAGGGCGATGAAGTCTTCTGTATCGCTCGTTTCAAACTCGGCCAAACAAAGAGGATGCAATTCGCGCAAATTGTTGAGCGGCAGACCTACCACGAGATACCCCATCTCCAAAAGAAAAGAATGAACATCGGCGCGGTACCCGTCCGCAGATCGACATTCAAAAACGATTGCCGGATGATGCTCGGTCAAGACCCGTCTTGCTCCCCCCAGGACATTCAATTCGCTTCCTTCGGTATCGATCTTTATCAAGTCGGGAACAGTACCGGAATTTTCAACAAAAACGTCCAGCGTGGTTCTTGCGATTCTTATTTTTGAAAATGAAGAGAACTGTTTCTTGATCGCGCTCTGGACTCCAGGATCAACCGAGCCAAACCAAGTCTCGCCGTTCGGGAACAGGAGCTCCACCGAATCTTCTTTTTCGCCCAGAGCAAGCGATTGAATGTCACAGCTCAAGTGATTCATCTTCGCGACTTGGCGCAAATAATCGTGACACTGCGGATTAGGCTCAAAGGAGACTGTCTTAACGCCCTGCATAGCGAAAAGCAGAGAGTGCAAACCATAGTTCGCTCCCACATCAAAAAACACGCGAGGCCGGAAAGGCGAGTTCAACAGCAGTTCGTACAACCTGACGATCTTGGAATCATGACCGACCAGCGAGACCGCTAAATCCCAATCCAGCCACATGGAAGAGCCAGTCAAAGGGAGTCGTATCGATTTCCGGGCAAAGCGGACTTTCCAGTCGGCTTGGAGGATTGAATTGTCACTTCCACGATACATCTTGGCAAATGCTGAATAGAACGCGGCCTTGCCCTTATATGGCAGACGGTTGTAGCCGACATTCAGGAAGGCTCTCGATAACCTGAACGGCAACAACCAGCGGATAAACCTATCGAACCTTCGCACGAATAACACCGAGGAATTCTTCACTCGATTGCCGAGAGTCATAAATCTGTTCCTGCCATCGAAATTTCCGCCACTTTATTCCAGCCTGCTCTGCATCGCTTAAGAATCTTGGGACCGTGCTTAGACCTGGCTGGCGGTCTGAGGAAAAGCGCCTTTCGCCTGGTGCAGCAAGCGCCATACCGAACTCGGAAGCCTCCGGCGCAACCATTCTTTGCTTCTCCCAGTCTTGTTCGAGCACTGAAGCCAGGCCGCGCCGCGTCCCAGTGAAGGAGCGAAGTGGAGCTGGCGGTATTGCCCCTCGCGAGCTCCCCAGCGGGCTTTGTACGGATCTTTGCCGCCCAGGAAATCGTACGTCCGGACTTTCTCCGCCATCAGTCGCTTCAACACTTCACCGCGCAGAACGTAACCTGGTCGATCAGAAGTACGGTTGTGATCGTATCCCTCTTGCAACTGGAAGACGTTATCGCCATAACGGAATGCGAACTGCACCGCGGCGATATGGCCATCGAGTTCCAGAACCCAAAGTTCGAGCCATCCACGGGCCAGAAGCTCCTGGCTCAGTTGCGCGTAAAACTCCCGACGTTCGGGCGAAGAAAAAGATCCCGGTTTCCCCGCGTTTTGCCAGCGTTCTTGATGCAGCCGAAAAAGCGCATCCAGGCAAATGGGCAATTCCTTTGGCTCTGCGCAGCGGTAGATCCGCGTGGAGTATCGCAACTGTAGCCGGCGCGTGTAACGGATCAGATTCTTACGGTCTTCTCCAGAAAGTGTTTGCGCGTACAACGGCCAACTTTCCGGCAGAACCACCGCTGAAGATTCGGACGAATACTCGAAAAACGTCCACGATGACGAGTTCAGTTTTTCTGCGAGGCACCGGGCTACAAGAGAACCCCGGGGCAATGTGTTAAGCAAGCAAACATCCCACAGGCGTGGTCGGTGCCTCAAATATTGAAGGATGGCTTCGGCGAGAACCTGTTCAAAGCCCGGCAGCACCGGTACGTCCAGGTTATCGGAATCACCGCTGCCATCGCCCAGCAGGCGCAGAACACGCATTGAGAACCACCCAGCGCCCTCCTGGGAGATCGAAAGAG
>JBAWCJ010000078.1:0-7943 GCA_049590215.1 Candidatus Sulfotelmatobacter sp.
ACGAATCACGGAGAGAGATTCTTGGGTCCCAACTTAGATTTATGCTGCCGACGGTGGCACCCGGCAAAACTCGGGGGTGCTCCGTATCGCCAGCTCTGTCCTGCATATCCTTCCGCAGACCACTCTCACGCCTCATTCAGGCGATCAAGCAGCCCTCGTGATAGGGCGAAAGGCAGCGCAGGAACATTTCAGCGAGGAAAGTTTCCGGCACTTACTTCATTTCGCCGGAAACGCATTTCTCAAAAGCTCTACCGCAAGTCTCCGCACACCTCCTCCGGAACTCACGGCACACAGCAAGCCTGGATTAACTCGCGGAACCTTTCAAATATAGCAACTGGATGGAAACATCGTCAACCCATCTTTTTGCATCCCACTGTCGGAACCGGAGCGATCCGGCCAAGCCGGACTCTGTCGACGTTGGATTGTCATCCTGAGCGAGACGCTTTTGTTTAGCGAAGGATCTGAGCGAGCCGCGCGAAGTGTCGCAGCCTGCCCCGAGAAGCGAAAGCGATCGAAGGGCTCTTCGCGGCATAATAGTCGCGCTTGACTCGGTTACTTAATCCGGTCGCCGCGCCAGCTTGCTGAATCCGTCTCTGTTCTCTACACTAAAAGTTTTCCATTCCAGTGAAGCGGTTCGCCTCCTCTGATAACCACCATGAGGCGACGAGAGGATGCATGGGAAGGTTGCGTTTCGGTCGACGTTTGTGGATAGCAGTCACTATTTCTTCGTTCGTATACTTGTCGGCGTGCGGCGGCCACAAGCCACCCGGGTCCTCGCCTTTCGCGGCAAGAATCACCATCAGTCCCGCCACCAGTTATTCCATGCAGGCGGGGACCGTCATTGTCTTCACCGCAACCGCCCAGAACGCAGCGAACTCAAGCCTCCGCACTACGTTTACCTTCGCCTCAAGCAATCCCGGAGTCGTCGATATCTCTTCTAACGGCGCCGCCTGCGCTGGTACCTGGAACGCCCCGCTTTACACGGTTTGCAGCCCCGGCGGCATCGGCACAGCCGAGATAACCGCGGAGTCCGGCGGGACCACCAGTGCTCCCACACTGGTCTTCGTCCATCCCTTTATCGCCAGCATTCAGGTCAGCATTGTTCCGCCAGTCAATTCTCCGCCTCCCGCCTGCCCCACACAGACTCAGCTGCCCGCTGCCTGCACGCTCCCCTTCAAGGCCACGAATTCTTGCCTTTCCCAGAACCAGATACTCACTCTGCAGGCTAACGCATTTGACAGCCAGGGAACCGATGTCACCGCCTCCGTCGGACCGTTTACCTGGAGCCAGGGCAACGCCAGCGTGGCCACGCTCACGCCGATTGTGACGAATAACACCTACGATGTGGCCACCAACCAGGCCAACGCATCAGCCAATACGCCTGGACAGACCCAGGTGATCGCCTCCGCTTCCGGCGTCGCCAGCCAGCCCTTCGACTTCGAAACCTGCCCGGTGCAGTGCATCGCGCTCGAGCTCAACGTCAGCGGCTCGCAAAGCAGCAACTTGACCAGCTTTGTCGTCAACAAAGGAACGTCGGAAACCGTCACCGCCTATGCGGTCGACGTGCAAGGCTGCATCGTGCCCAAACCCCCGCTGACTTGGATCTCTTCTGAGCCGGCCGCCCTCACCGCTGGCAACCCCACCACGGGATGCGGCTCCAACTCGACAACTTGCACTATTTCTACGGCCCAGCCCGGCGTAGCCTCCATTTCAGCATCCTGTACCCCGCCCAGTTGCAACATCGGATACCCCCTCAATATATCGGGAGTTCCCGCACCCTACGTCCCGCAACCGGTTTATCCCGTCACCGCGATTTCGGGCTTGGTGACCGGCGCAGCGGCTGCCACCGGCGTGCTAGCAACCAGCCAGGACTGCTACAGCAACATTCAATGCCAGGTGGGACTTTATAATGTCTCAACCAGCACCAACCTCCCAGGCGGCGCTTCTCCACTGCCCACCCCGCCCAATTCCTTGATGTTCGACCTTCCGGGAGACAAAGCTTACGCGGGCAGTGAATTCGGCGCGATCGCCATCAATGCCAGCAGCCTTGGAAGCAGCGCAAGTCCGTTCTCCTATCTGTCTGCTTCCGGCACGCAAATGGGCCTGGTAACTGGCAAGATCATTGCCGTTTCGCATAACGGCACCCAGGCCATCTTTTCCGATACCGTCTCCACTCCCAATCAGGTGTACCTCGTCGGCGCCTCCTCGTCCGCCTTACCGTTGAACATAAATAGCGCAACCGCGGCAGCATTTTCCCCCGACGGATTGGAGACCCTTATCCTCGGCGATGGCGGCAACACTTTGTATACCTACTCCGCGCTGCAGTATTTGCAACCGCCCGTTGCTCTGCCGACACCGGCATCTTCCATTGTTTTCAACTCCACCGGCTCGTTCGCCTTGCTCTCCGGCGGGAGTTCTCCCGGCACTCTCGCCATCTACAACACCTGCGACAGTTCTCCAGTCACCCCAGCTCTATCCGCCGGGACCATTTCCGGTCCGCCCATCTTCCTGAAGATGGTGCCCGCCGGCAACGTCCCCATGGGCAATCCGACCATCCCCACCCTTCAAACCCAGGGTCTCGACTTTTTCTTTGGCGTCGACAACACCGGCATTGACATCATCGCGACTACTTCTTCCCTGGCACCGCTCACCACACTCTGTCCCTCGCAAATCACCCTGGCCCAAACCCCCCAGAACGCAACCTTTCTGCCTATCCACATCGATCTCGGCGTAGGCTCCTTCACTCCCATCAACTTCTTCCTCTCGCCCGACTCAACCAAGGCCTACATCGTCGCCAGCGACAGCAGCGGAATTCTTGTCTATAACTTCGACACCGGCTCCACCTCCCAAATCCCGCTCGTGAACAACGCGACTCCCCTTTCCGCCGACATGACCGTGGACGGCTCCCTGATCTATGTGGCCGGCTCCGATGGCATGCTGCACGAGGTCAATACAGCTCTATCTCTGGACCGCATGGAGGTCACCTTCACCGCCCTGCCAAACTCTTCCAACAGCTTCTGCTACGACAGCCCCAACTGTGCCCTGAACATGATCGCCATCAGACCGTAGATATTTTTGTAGGAAGCGAATGTGGAAAGGCCGGATCGGGCCGTCGTAGGAAAGGACTTGTGTGGGGACGAGCTTGTGTGGGGACGGGCGCTTTCGCCCGTCCAGGCCTGGGCGAAGCCCGGCCGCATGCAGTCACGCGCTTGAGCGCGGCTCATTCTTTGTGTGTTCCAGCGTGACGATTTTCGGTGGCGCGACGCTTCAGCGCTGCGCTGCCCCCGACGCCGTCTTCTCCAGATCCTTGGCCACGCTATCCAGTACGCCGTTCACGAACTGCACCGACTCCAGACTGGAAAACTTTCTGGCAATTTCGAGCGCCTCATTAATCACCACCGCCCGCGGCGTCTCCGGATATCCCAGAAACTCCGCCACGCCCGCGCGCAACAGGTTTCGATCCACCGCCGCCATGCGCTCCATGCGCCAGTGCTCTGCATGCCGCTCAATCAGTTTGTCAATCTCCGCCACCCGGTCCGTAGCCACCCGGAACAGATCTTCCGCGAACCCGCGCACCTCCGCACTGGTCCCGCCATGCTCCGCCCAAAACGTGCGCTGCACATGATCCACCGTCTGCTTCCCCATGTCCGCCTGAAAGAGCATCTGCAGCACCAGTTCGCGAGATTTGCGCCTTGTACCCACGGAAGAAAGTGGCCAATGGTCAGTGGCTAGTGGCCAGTTTACTGTAAGGAGGGACTATTTGCGCTTCGTCTTCTTTTTGGATCTGTCATTCCGAGCGCTGGATTTGTCATTCCGAGCGAAGCGAGGAATCTTGGTTTTGCTGACGGCTGATGGCTGACGGCTGATTGCCTGCCCCAGCGACGCCATCTCCACCGCCGCCAGCGCCGCCTCGAAACCCTTGTTCCCCATCTTCAGCCCAGCCCGGTCAATGGCCTGTTCCAGGTTCTCACAAGTAAGCACTCCGAACGCATGCGGAACCCCAGTCTCCTGCGCCGACTGCCCAATTCCGCGCGTAACTTCATTCACGATCACGTCATAATGCGCCGTATCACCGCGCAGCAAACATCCGAGACAAATAATGGCATCGTACTTCCCAGTTTCCGCCAGCTTCCGCGCTGCTAGCGGAATCTCAAACGCCCCCGGCACCCGCACCAGATCAATGTCTTTCCTGGCACCGCCAGAGCGAAGCAACCCGTCGACCGCACTCAGCAATAGGCGCTCAGTGATAAATGCATTGAACCGGGAAACGGTAATAGCAAAGCGCTTGCCCGAAGCGCTCAGCGATCCTTCGAGCGCGGGAAGAGCAGACTCAGGAGGAGGCTCAACAACGAAATTCTTCTTATCTTTCTTCTCGATGATTCAGTGCCTCCGTGGTGGCTTAGGTTTTTATCCTTGCAGATCCGTGAAAATCCGTGGCAAAGAATTACTTCCCCTTGAACACCGCCGCCCGCTTCTCCATAAACGCCGTGGTCCCTTCCTTCTTATCCTCAGTAGCGCAGGCCACGCCGAACAAAACCGCTTCCAGGTACAACCCCTCGCTCAACGTCATCTCCATGCCCTTGTTCACGGCCTCCATCGCATACTGCACCGCCAGCGGAGCATTCGCAATAATCTTCGCCGCAATCGCCTCGGCTCGCGGAACCAACTCCGCCGCCACCGTAACTTCATTGACCAGCCCGATGCGGTGCGCTTCCTGCGCCGTAATCATCTCCCCGGCCAGCACCATCTGCATCGCAATGCCTTTGCCCACTAGCCGCGGCAGTCGCTGGGTCCCGCCATAGCCCGGAATAATCCCCAGCTTCACCTCCGGCTGCCCCAGTTTCGCGTTCTCACTGGCCAACCGCATCGTGCAAGCCAAAGCAATCTCGCACCCCCCGCCCAAAGCAAATCCATGGATGCAGGCAATCACCGGCTTGCCCAGATTCTCAATCAGATTAAGCACATTCTGCCCGCGATGCGTGTACTCCTTGCCCGTAACCGCATCTTGCTTAGCCAATTCGCTGATATCGGCCCCAGCAATGAATGCCTTCTCACCCGCCCCGGTAAGAATAACCACGCGAATCGACACATCATTCTTGATGTCATGAAACGCCGCCCGCAACTCCTCCATGGTAGCCATGTTCAGCGCGTTCAGAACCTTAGGCCGGTTCACGGTGACGTAAGCAATCGAATTTTTCTTTTCCAGAAGAATGTTTTCAAAGTTCATGAATTCGAACCTGTCGCAGAATCCAGCTGATTGAAACGAATCTCAGAATGTCACTCAGGAAAAGGATTGTCATCCTGAGCGAAGCGAGGGATCTATGCAATTTGCCGGCGCCACCGGAATGCGTATCTTCCAATAGAGCCTTCTCCCCTGGGGCAGCAGCAGGTAAACCACCAGGAGCAATGGGATCACACTCAAAACCACGTTGTCCCACTCAATGTGGTGCCAGCCGTCATCCATCATGCTATACACCAACACCGCAACCAGCCCCAGGTCGGCCACAACTGTCAGCCACCATCCCCACAGCTTCTCTTTCCACAAACCGATGCATCCAACGAGGGCAACAAGCGCAGGACCACCTATTACTGCAGCTGCGATTTCCAGTCCAGCGGTACTCGCTTGCGCGTTAGGACCATCGAGGGTCTCCGAAATCAGGTATATCGCCAGTGCGAGCAGCATCAGCGCGTAAAGAAATTGCAACACGACCATGCCTGTCATCCAACCCGAGCGCTTCGTATTCATAAAATCCCCCGCTCCGCGGCAATAAAGCTGCAGGTCAACTCTTCCCCCGCGCCACCGCCTCCACATCATCCTTGCTCAAATCGCAACTGATGCAGCTCTGCGTCCATAACCGGTGCCCAAACACCTTCCCGCAGCGCGGACACTTCCACTCCGTGAGCCACCACGCCCCCGCCAGGTACACCGCGACCCAGCCCAGCAAGATCGCAGAGTCGGCCGGCTCTCCCAGTTTCAGCTTCCCAATCATCAAGCCCAGAAATATAAAACTGAGAAAGAGCACCACCAACAGGTTCCGCCGTGCCACATAGCTCCGCCACGCCCGGCGATAGGTTGTCACATCCTCCGGATTGCTTTCATCCGGCATCCGATCAGTTTTTCTTCGTTTCTCCATAGGCTCTTCGATCTTAGTTGGTTCGATCGGGAAAAATGTTCGGGAAGGGCACGGCTTCAAGAGCCTGCCCTGAGCGAAGCCGAAGGGTGCCGCTCAAATCCAAAAAAGACGCGGGCTTTAGCTACCGAGGCATCGCGTCCGCATCAGACAACTCGACCCTACAGCTTGTTCGCCTTCGGATTGCTCGGGTCCGAATAATCATAGAACCCGCGCCCCGTCTTCTTCCCATACCACCCCGCCATCACCAGCCGCTTCAGCAGCGGAGGCGAAGCAAACCGCCGCTCCTTGAACTCATCAAACATCACATGAGTAATGTAATAAGTAGTGTCGAGCCCCACAAAGTCCAGCAAAGTAAAAGGCCCCATAGGATACCCGCACCCCAGCTTCATGGCATTATCAATATCTTCAATCGACCCCACACCCTCTTCATAAGCCCGGATCGCATCCAGCAGATAAGGCACCAGCAGCCGGTTCACGATGAACCCAGTCTTGTCCGAAGTCCGCACCGGAACCTTGCCCAGCTTTTTCCCAAACTCATAAGCTGTCTGGTAAACATCATCAGCAGTAGCGATAGTCCGCACCACCTCCACCAGCTTCATCAGCGGGACCGGATTAAAAAAGTGCAACCCAACAAACCGCTCCGGCCGCTTAACCGAAGTCAAAAGCTCAGTAACCGAAATCGAAGAAGTGTTCGAAGCAAAAATCGCCTCTCTCTTCACGATGCCATCAATCGACGCATACATCTTCTTCTTCTCGTCCACATTCTCGATGATCGCCTCAATCACAATGTCGCAATCAGCCAGGTCGGCCTTGTTAGTAGTCCCCTTAAGCCGCGCCCGGATCGCATCTTTCTGCGCGGAGGTAATCCCGCCCTTCTCCACCGGCCGTTCGGCAAACTTAGCCAAAGATTTCTCAATCCCGGCAAACCCCTTATCCAGAAACCGCTGCTCCACTTCCAGCACAGTCACCTCAAATCCAGCCGTAGCGCAAACCTGCGCAATGCCAGACCCCATCAGCCCGCAACCAAGCACGCCAACCTTGCTGATTTCCATTGAGCCTTCCCTTTTGTCGCACATCAACACCGACCGTCACAGATCAAAGGCGTTTCACAACAGAGGATTCTTATTCCAAACTCTTCTGAACAGGGCTGGCCCGTCGAGAAAGTGAATGAACAGCTACGCCAGCCGCCCATATCAGACCCCAATCCAAAGCGATATTCAGGATAACGCCCAGCACCTCCGCCGCGGTCCCATGCCAACTGCTGCAGGAGGCAACGTAGGGCTGATTCCCAGGATCAAAGACCTTACAAACCTCAAGCACTGGCACCACGCCAGGCATTAAGGGAAAGACGATCCAAAACCATGCAGCCGCCAGGAAGATGAGATTCGCGCATATCGAAATTAGCAATGCCTTGGTCCGCCACGACATACGAATTTCTCAGTGCCTCCGTTTCTAAAAATTCAGCAGCGTCTCCACAATCATCGCAATCCCCTGCCCGCCGCCGATGCAAGCCGTAGCCAGCCCATACTTCTTCTTCCGCCGCCGCAACTCATACAACAAAGTAATCACCAGCCGAGTCCCGGTAGCCCCCAGCGGATGCCCCAACGCAATCGCCCCGCCATTCACGTTAACTTTTTCGCGATCCAACCCCAATTCTTTTTCCACGCCCAGATACTGCGCCGCAAACGCCTCATTCACTTCAATCAAATCAATGTAGTCCAAAGAAAGCCCAGCCTTCTGCAAAGCAATCTTAGTAGCCGGCACCGGACCCCGCCCCATCACCTTCGGCTCAACCCCAGCCACGCCCCA
>JBAWCJ010000079.1:0-3295 GCA_049590215.1 Candidatus Sulfotelmatobacter sp.
TCCGCTTCGCAGGCCTTTAACTTTCTCTTTCCACCCGAATCTGCTTAAATCAAATCCAGGCGCAACCTGCACCGCTTTGCATGGGTTTCTATAAATCGTGGTCGACATTCACTCCCACATTCTTCCGGAAGTAGACGACGGATCCAAGTCCTGGGAAACCTCCGTCGCGATGTGCCGCATGGCCGCCGCCGACGGCATTACGCACCAGGTCGCCACGCCTCACGCCAACGACCGCTACCACTACGACCGAACTTATCTTCAGGGCCTGGTCGACCAACTGCAGCAAAAGGTAGGCGATGCGCTCACCATCAGTCTGGGCTGCGACTTCCATCTCTCCTACGACAACATGCAGGACGTGCTTGCCAATCCCGCCCGCTACGCGATCGGCGGTACGCACTACATGCTGGTCGAGTTGAGCAATTACAGCGTGCCGCAGCAAACCACGGATTGCTTTACGCAGCTCGGCGATCTTGGCATCACCCCCGTCATCACCCATCCCGAACGCAATCCGATTCTGCGCGAGAGCCCGCAGCGCGTGCTGGAGTGGGCCGAGCAGGGTTGCGTCATCCAGGTCACGGGCTCCGCACTAACAGGGTTCTGGGGAGAACGCGTGCGCCGCGCCGCCCTATGGCTGTTCGAGCACGACGCCGTGCACGTGCTGGCAACGGATGCGCACGATACGGAGAAACGAATCCCGATTCTCTCCACTGCCCGCGACGCTGCCACCGAAATCTGCGGCCAGGAAGTCGCAGACGCCCTCGTCGAGGCCAATCCGGCGGCCATCATAAATTCACGGCCGTTACCTTACTTCCCGCGCCCCGTGCTGGGAAGCTATCGCAAAACGTCTGGTAACTAGAAGCCGCTGTCTGCGAACCGTAATTCCACAACTCACCCAAGAGCCTGTCATCCCGAGCACAGCGAGGGACCTTGGTGTTGCCGGGGCCGCGAGCACACTGGTGGCGCAGTCCAGCAACCAAGATCCCTCGCTTCGCTCGGGATGACAATCCTGTTTTGAGTTTGATAAGGAGGATTTACTGCGGGCTCGACCCATCATGATCGGGAGTCGTCGCAGGCGGAGGAGTCGTAGGAGCGGCGTTCGTGCGTGTTCCCGGATCAGCGCTGTGTGACACCGGGCTCAAAGACGACGCATGCGTGACCGGCTCCGTGGTCATCGCGCTTTCCGGATTCAGCAGATGGTCGTGGCTCGGGCCCAGCCCCAGGCTGATCAGAGCGCGCGCATCAGGCACTGTTTTCGACTGCCAGCCGTGATCCGCTTGATAGCGGCGCATAGCATCTTCGCTGGCCTGGTTCCAGGTTCCGGCCGCGTCGCCGCTGAGGTAATGTTCGCGAATCAGCGCTTCCTGAATCTCCTCCGCCCGCTGCGGATCGATCTTCTGCTGGCCCCGCGCCGTCGCTTTTTTCTTGCCTCTCCTGTGCGAGGTTGAGCGCTTTGCGTTGCTTTTGTGAGTCGCGGCAGAAGTGTTTGATTTTGTCTTCGGGTGGACCGCGTCGTGGCTCGCCGTCGAAGCAGCAGGACCGGCCGGATCAGCCGCTTGCGCCAACCCGGCGCGCGGCGATCCGCAGGCACAGATCAGCGCCACCGCGCAGCCTGTACCGAACCAACCCCGCATTCCCGCGCCACACTTCTGCATTCTCAATAGCAAACCTCTAAGCTAAGAACGCGCCGAGCCGCACTGGCCAGAGAAACGAACGGTCCAAAAACAAAACGACCCAACTGGAACCGGCATTGTAATCATCCCCTATTGCAGGAGGCAATGCCAGTTCCGGTCGGGCCAGTTTGAGGTTACGGAAGTGTCCCCGCCATGAAGATGGTTCCGTCCTGAGGCGACGACCCGCGCTGGCGCACCAGGAATACCACATCCTGACCGCTCTTCATGCTGGACTCCACCTTGGCGAAATCATCTTCGCTGTTCACTGGCTGCTTGTTAACCTCCAGGATCACGTCCCCGCGGCTCACACCAATATCCTCGGCAAACGATCCCGGCTTTACATCTTGCACAATCACGCCTTTCCCGGCGGGCACCTCCAGCCGGTCGGCCATTTCCGGCGTCAGCTTGCGAACCGTGATGCCGAACTTACTCTGCTTGGGCGTGCTTTCGTCGTTATCGCTGTCATCTTCGTTCAAGCGCGCCGCAAACAGCTTCGCGCGGTCGGCCACGGTGACGGCAGTCTCCTGCGGCTTGCCGTTGCGCAGGAAGCCGAGCATCACTTTCGATCCCGGCTTGCGCGAGGCGATTTCCGCCACCAACTCCGTTCCTTTCGTGACCTTCTTGCCGTCGACGGTCGTAATGGTGTCGCCAGTTTTCAGTCCAGCCGAATCTGCGGGGCTCCCGGGCACCACGTGCGCCACGGTAACGCCGCTGCCAGCGCCGTATACGCGATTGATGGCGGGATTCTCCACCGCATCAAACTGAATTCCGATCGATCCCCGCGACACCCGATGCTCGGGTCCGATCAGCTGGTTGTAAACCTGCACCACCGTGTTCGAAGGAAGCGAGAAACCTACGCCCGCATAGGCGTTGGTCTCGCTCAGGATCGCGGTGTTGATGCCGATCACTTCGCCGTTCATATTGACCAGCGGCCCGCCGGAATTCCCGGGATTAATCGCCGCATCCGTTTGAATGAAAACCTGGAACTGCCGGCCAGGCACGATGTCCCGGCCCTTGGCCGACACAATGCCCGCCGTCACCGTACCCACTTGCCCAAACGGGCTGCCAATCGCCAGCACCCAGTCGCCCACCTGCATGCCATCAGAGTTGCCCATTTTCGCCCAAGGCACCTGACGGTCCAGGTCAATCTTGATCACTGCCAGATCAGTTTCCTGGTCTTCCCCAATCACCCTGGCATCATGCTGCACGCCCGGCGGATCATCCTGCAGCCGCACCCTGATCCTGTCCGCCTTCTCGACCACGTGCCGGTTGGTAACGATGTAGCCTTTCGGATCTACGATCACGCCCGAACCCAGCGAGCGCTCGCGAATTGAGCCGTCGTCGCCACCTGCACCGCCTTGCCCGCCCGGCCCGCCGAAGAAGTGGTTGAAGAAGTCATCCATGCCACCGCCGCCACCGTTGTCGTCATCATCGGGATTCTGCCCGCCCCGGCGCCGGTGCGGCGACTTGATGGTCGATTCGGTGTTGATGTTCACCACGCACGGCCCCAACTGCTTGGCGATTTGCGAGAAGGTGTTGGAAAGCTGCTGCGGCGCCGGAACCGAGAGCGGAGTCGCATCCGAGGACTTCTGCTCCTTGCCCTTCACTCCCGATGAAACCACCGT
>JBAWCJ010000080.1:0-16657 GCA_049590215.1 Candidatus Sulfotelmatobacter sp.
GGACTGACGACGTTGCCAAGACTCTTCGACATTTTGGCGCCATCTTTAATCACCATGCCTTGCGTGAAGAGGCGTTCGATGGGTTCGTCATGGACGACGAGGCCGATGTCGCGCATGAACTTGGTCCAGAAGCGCGAGTAGATAAGGTGAAGGATAGCGTGCTCAACGCCGCCGATGTACTGGTCGATGGGAAACCAATACTGCGCAATTTTGGAATCGAACGGAGCGCGGTCGTTGTGCGCGTCCGTGTAACGATAGAAATACCAGGACGAATCGACGAAGGTGTCCATCGTGTCGGTTTCGCGCCGCGCCAGCCCGCCGCACTTGGGACACCTCGCGTTGACGAACTCGGGCAAACTGCTGAGCGGGGACCCCAGGGCGTGCGCGATGTCGACATTTTCCGGCAAAATCACTGGCAAATCTTTTTCGGGGACGGGGACGATGCCATCCTTTTCGCAATAGAGCATGGGGATGGGCGTGCCCCAGTAGCGCTGGCGCGAGATTCCCCAATCCTTCAGGCGGTAGGTGACAGTGGCTTTGCCAAAGCCATTTTTTTCCGCGAACGCTGACATTTTCTGGATGGCATCGGCACACTCAAGTCCGCTGAACTGGCCGGAGTTGATCAACATGCCTTCACTGTGCGCCGTGAAGGGAAGCGCCGGCTCCGCCATGGTTTCCTCCGGGTCGTTCGAGACTGGAAGAACTACGAGGCGGATTTCGAGGTTGTATTTCTTCGCGAATTCGTAGTCGCGCTCGTCATGTGCCGGAACGCTCATGATGGCGCCGGTGCCGTAATCCATGAGAATGTAATTGGCCACCCACACCGGAACCTTCTCGCTGTTGAAGGGATTAATGGCATAGCGGCCGGTGAAGACACCGTGCTTTTCGATTTCGCCGATGTTACCCACTTCTTTGGCTTTGTGCTGCTCGGAGATGAGTTGATCGACCTTGGCGCGCAAGTCAGGATTGTTCGCTGCAAGATCATCGACGATGGGGTGCTGGGGCGCGAGTTGCACCGAGGTCGCGCCGAAAATGGTGTCGATGCGCGTGGTGAATACACTGATAGTCGAGCCGGCGGGACCAAATCCTTTATGGTTTTCCGCGTAGTCGAGTTTGAAATCGACCAGAGCGCCTTCGCTGCGGCCGATCCAGTTACGCTGCATGGTGCGGACTTTTTCGGGCCAGCCGCCGAGCTTGTCGAGATCGCGCAACAATTCATCTGCATACTTCGTGATGCGTAAGAACCACTGCTCAAGCTCGCGCTGCTCAACGCGCGTATCTTCGTGGCGCCAGCAGCATCCATCGACAACCTGCTCGTTGGCGAGCACAGTGGCGCACTTCGGACACCAGTTGACTTTGCTCTTCTTGCGATAGGCGAGGCCCTTTTCGTAGAACTTTAGGAAGAACCACTGGTTCCAGCGGTAATAATCGGGCAGGCAGGTGGTAACTTCGCGGGACCAGTCGTAGGCGAAGCCAAGCCGGTTCATCTGCGCCTTCATTTTTGCGATGTTGCCGAGAGTCCACTGGCGCGGCGGAGTGTTGTTCTGGATGGCGGCGTTCTCCGCCGGCAAGCCGAAAGAATCCCATCCCATGGGGTGAAGAACGTTGTAGCCATTCATCCACATGAAGCGCGCCAGCGCATCGCCAATGGAGTAGTTGCGCACGTGTCCCATGTGCAGTGCGCCCGAGGGATAGGGCAGCATTTCGAGCACGTAATATTTCTTTTTTGCAGTATGGGGTTCGGCGGCGTAGAGTTCGGGATCGCTTTGCCAGCGCTCGAACCATTTGGCTTCTACGCGCTGGGGATCGTAGCGGTCGTCGTTGGAACGGTCGTAATCGGGCCGATCAGGACGGCTGTGGTTGATCGCGGTGGCGACTTCCGAATTATCTTGCGAAGGCATAGGAGCCCGGAGGAACTCCGAGTAAGCCTCTGATTTTACAATGAGCGGGGAGAACTGTGCGCGGAAATGGTGGAACTGCGCTCCGCAGAGAGCCGAGGACGGCTGTCCGCCTCAGGCGCTGTTTCGACATTCGGCGAGGTCGCCGAGGGGCATCCCGGTACAATGGATTTCTTTGGTTGGCGATCGGTTGTTGGGTCGGCGAGAGAACTTTCGTGATCGAAACCACAACTTGGCCTGGGGCAACCAGCGAGCTTGAACGGTCCGGAAAAGATTGGACGACGTATTGGTGCCTGGGCGCGCTGTTGGTGGTGATGGTGTTTTTTGCCTTGGTGCGAGTGCGGCTGCGGGACATGCCGCTGGAACGCGACGAGGGTGAGTTTGCTTACATCGGACAGCTGATGCTGCAAGGGATCCCGCCTTACAAAATTGCCAGCAACATGAAGTTGCCCGGGACTTACGCGGCCTATGCGGCCATGATGGCGGTTTTCGGGGAGACAACTTCCGGCATCCGGATTGGATTGATCCTGGTCAATGCTGTGACGACGATCCTGGTTTTTCTTCTGGCGAAGTATCTCTACGGCCCGGTGGCGGGTGCGGTTGCGGGAATCACATACAGTTTTCTTTCGTGCCGTCCAGGCGTGCTGGGCTTATATGCGCACGCTACTCATTTTGTGGCGCTGGCGGCACTGGCGGGGATTCTGCTGTTACTTTATGCGATTGACACGGAGTGGACTGGGCTTTTCTTCGGAAGCGGAGTCTGCTTCGGGCTTGCGTTTCTGATGAAGCAGCCCGGAATTCTATTTGTTGTTTTCGGGGGATTGTACTGGTTGTGGCGGGAATGGAAGCGGCCGTTTCCCTGGCGCAATGCTGCAGTGTGTGGCGGGGCGCTGTTCGCCGGGCTGGTTTTGCCGTTTGGGCTGACGTGCCTGATGCTTTTTCACGCGGGGGTCTTTTCCAGCTTCTGGTTCTGGACCTGGTCTTATGCGCGCGAGTATGGTTCCATGACGACGCTGCGGGAAGGATGGCCTATGCTGCGCGCGACGTTGCCGTGGGCTGTGCGTCCGTTCGTGATCTGGGAGATTGTTGCCGTTGGCCTTACCGCGCCGCTGTGGAGCCGCTGTACACGGAGACGCGGCGGGTTCACGTCGAGTTTCTTCTTGTTCTCTTTGCTGGCGGTTTGCCCGGGGCTTTATTTTCGTCCTCACTACTTCATTCTGTTGTTGCCAGCGGCTGCGCTGTGTACGGGAGTGGGCGTGAGCGCTGTGCAGCAAACACTACGGGAGAGACGATTCGGCAGGTTGGTACTGTGGATTCCAGTTTTTTACTTTGCCGTCGTGTTTGCGATTTCGGTGCGCGGTCAACACAAGACTTACTTTCATCTCGATCCCGTTTCCCTCAACAAAAAGATCTTCGACCGGGATCCGTTTTTGGAGACAGTTGCTGTGGGCAACTACATCAAGGCGCATTCAGCCGAGCAGGACACGATTGGCATCTTCGGATCCGAACCGGAGATTTGTTTTTATTCTGAACGGCACTGCGCCAGCAGCTATCTCTATACCTATCCTTTGATGGAGAAGCAGAAGTACGCCAAGCAAATGCGGAGTGACATGATGCAGCAGGTTCGAGAGGCACGGCCGAAGTTTTTGGTTTTCGCGGACGTGGCGCGGTCCTGGGGAACTCCCGCGACGCTGGAACAGAATCGGGGATTTCTTGAGACCGTCTGGGCATATGCTCACGAAGACTACGAACTAGCGGAACAAGTGGCGGTGGGGGGAGATCCGGGGCATCTTTGGGGCGATCAAGCTTACCTTTACGTTTTTCGGCGAACCGAGCCCTAGATCGAAACACAGAGAACTTGCCCTGTTTGCGGTGCAGGGCCGGTGACGGTAGACTTGGTGGGCGCGGGTTTTGAGGCGTTGCAGGTCGAGCTACGCTCGATCGGACGGGCAGGAATCCCCGTCCCCACACGAGCTTGCAGTTTGTGATGATCCGCGAGAGGGAATTTTATGTTGGTTGTGATGAAGGCGCATGCTACTGAGGAGCAGGTGCGCTCGGTTTGCGCGAAGATTGAGGCGCTGGGTTATCGGGCGCATGCCATGCCGGGGGCGCAGCGCACCGCTATCGGCATCACGGGGAATAAAGGCGAGGTGGAGCAGGGCACACTGGAAGAAATGGCGGGCGTGCAGGAAGTGATCAAGGTTTCGAAGCCCTACAAGCTGGTGAGCCGCGACATTAAGGAAGACAACACGGTGATTCGTTTTGCCGGGACTGGGGCAACGATCGGAGGCACGGGGCTGGCGATTGTCGCGGGACCGTGCGCGATCGAGAGCCGGGAGCAGGCGTTTGCCGTAGCCGAGCGGGTGCATCGCGCCGGAGCGCAGTTCTTTCGAGGCGGGGCTTATAAGCCGCGGACTTCTCCCTATTCCTTTCAAGGGTTAGGTGAAGAAGGCTTGCGGATCATGGCAGAAATTCGGCAGGAGTATGGGATGAGGATTATTACGGAAGCTATTGATAATGAGTCGCTTGATCTAGTGGAGGAGTATGCGGATGTGATCCAGATCGGGGCCCGGAACATGCAGAATTTTTCTCTGCTGAAGCGGGCAGGGCGGGCGAAGAAGCCGGTCCTGCTGAAGCGCGGCATGTCGGCTACGCTGGAAGAATTTCTGATGGCTGCGGAATATATTTTGAGCGAAGGCAATTACAACGTGGCGCTGTGCGAGCGCGGGGTGCGCACGTTTGCCGACCACACTCGCAACACGCTCGACCTGAGCCTGGTGCCGGCGGTGCAGCGGCTTAGCCATCTGCCGATTTTTGTTGACCCCAGCCACGGGACTGGCAAGCGGAATAAAGTTACTCCGCTGTCGCGGGCGGCCGTGGCTGTGGGCGCGGATGGATTGATGGTGGAAGTGCATCACAAGCCCGACGAGGCGTTGTCAGATGGTCCGCAATCGCTTTTTCCCGATCAGTTCGATGAGTTGATGGTGCAGGTGCGGCAGATTGCGGCGGTGGTGGGACGGACTGTGCCGGGGATTGGGGTTCGGGAGACGGTGGGGTGGAGTAGTGAGGTGGGCATCGAGGATTGAGATTTTGGACGGGTGCGAAAGATGAAAACTGCCGTGGTCGGGACGCTCGTGATTCTCGGCTGCAGTCTGGTGTCGCCAGGCCGACCCAGATAGTCCGAAACCCGCGAAACCAGGCAAGATCTGTCACGTAGGCGGAGACGTCAAACCTCCTCGGGCGATATCATCGCCTCAGCCCATCCCGGATGACAATAAGGAAAAGATCGGGAACGGCGCGGCGAAGAAGGTCGTGAAAGAGGGTGTGTCGGTTCTGTCGATAGTGATAGGTGAGGACGGTTCCGTGCGGAGCGTTAAGGTGCTCAAAAGCTTGGACCGCGATCTAGATGGCAAGGCCATTGAGGCCGTCAAGCAGTGGAAGTTCGAACCAGCAACGAAAAGGGGTGTTCCCGTCGCGGTCGAGATGGCGGTGCAGGTTAATTTCCATTTGTGCAATTAGCCGGAGTTCTAACTAGGCTTGTTCCTTGAATTGTGCAAAGAACTGTAAATTTTATGGCGTTTTGTTTCAACCTGCGCCAAGCTGGGCTCTCTGGAAGTAGGCGCCTGTCGGCGATTTTTGTTGGAGATTTGTCACATGTTTCGCAAAGGAGTTCTTATTCCCGGGATAAAGAGAGTCCTATTGGGAGCGGCTTTGATGGCATATCCCTGCAGCATGCTTGCCCAGCACGGGGGCGGAGCTGTGGGGCGCGGGGGTGAGTCGGGGGGCGGGCTTAGTGGGCCTAACGGCATAGCGAGCGGAGTTTCGACTAAGGACGAATTAAAAGATTTTCATGAAGTGCTGGCTGTGCAAGCGACCAGCGAGCAGGTTATTCAGTTCGCTGCAATGGTGAAGATTTCGGAAGCGGCTAGCGCCGAATTGCGAAGTTTCCAGGGACAGCTCGGAAAAGAAAACAGCCCCTCTGAACTAGCCGGTCGCGGCGCGACGCTTGACCAGGCGCTCGAAAAAGCACGGGCGGAGAACAAGAAGTTTGTGGACGGACTTTCGGAGCGACAGAAGTCCGGGCTGAGGGAAATTATCAAGAAGCTCGCCAAAGCGGAATCCGATCTGGAGCAGCAGGCCAAGGCGCTCGATCAAGCGGACGCGGATGCCAAGGCAGTGAGCCAGCAGATCGCCGGAGCGGCGGAGAATCTTGATCGCGCACTCACGAGTTTCCGAAGCCAACAAGCCGATCTGGGGCAGGAAATGAGTATCGGGGCGGCCAACAGCGCCCAGGATTTCGCGTTCCACCTTGCGCCGGTGAAGAGCTCGATCAACTTCAGGAATCAGCCAGTAGTTATCACGACTTCGGGAGTGATTTCCCCGGGTGTCGTGGAAGGCGGGCAGAACACATTCAAACTCGAACTGGCCGCGGATTTGTCAGACCTGCAAGACAATATGACCGCGGTGCTGGGTGCTCAGCTGAACAAAGCAGAAACCTGCGGAGAGCGGATTGGAATTCGGAATGCAACGCTCAGCCCGCAAGATCCTGCGACGCTGGTAGTGGTGCAGTTGCACTACGAGCGCTGGGCGTGTTTTGGCAGAGAGACGGTCAACGAAATGGCGGAAGGCAACGGCACGATCAAACTGAAGCTAACGCCGGCGGTGGGAGAAGACGGCACATTACGATTGATGGCGAACGTTGACCGAATTGATGCAGAAGGAATGATCGGTGAGTTGCTGCGCTCAGGTTCGCTTGGGGACGCAATGCGCGACGCCGTCACGCAGTCGGTTCTATCTGCCGTGCGCCAGGGTGGGGACTTCAAGTTGGACCTTCCTGCCAGCGCGCAGGGCTATGCCACTCTCCGCCATGCACAGTTCGAGGGAACCGGCGCGGGCCGGGTGATTGCCGTGTTGGATGGAGAGATCCGCGTTTCGAACGACAAAGCAACCGCTTTGACCAGCGAATTGCGGGGACGGTCTTCGTCTCCTGAGAACAAGCAGAACACCACGCAAGACGCCGTGCCTCGCTAGCTGCCAGTTCGACTCCTCAAGCAATTGAAACCGTCTTGATATTCATGAATTCGCGGATGCCGTTGGCGGCCAGTTCGCGGCCGTGTCCGGATTGCTTGACGCCGCCGAATGGGATGCGAGGGTCGGAGGCGACCATCTTGTTGATGAAGACCATGCCGGACTCGAGTTCGTTGATGAAGCGTTCGCGCTCGCGGTCGTCGGTGGTCCAGGCGCTGGCGCCGAGGCCGAAGCGGCTGTCGTTGGCGAGGCGAATGGCTTCGTCAATATCTTTGACCCGGAACAGCGACGCAACCGGGCCGAAAAATTCCTCGCGGTACGCTGGCGAGTCTTTCGGGATTTCGGTCAAAACCGTCGGCGCATAGTAATTGCCGGGCTGCTTCAGGGGATGGCCTCCCGTGAGGAGTTTGGCGCCGCCCTGGACGGTCTTCTGGACGTCGGCATCGAGGGTGGTTACGGCGTCGGCTGTGGCTAGCGGACCTAGTTCTGTGGTCTCGTCGAAGGGATCGCCCACGCGGAGATTCTTCATGCGATCCACGAACCTGCGTTCGAATTCGGCCGCAATGGGCTCGGCGATGATGAAACGCTTGGCGGCAATGCAGGACTGACCGTTGTTGATGACGCGAGCCTCGACCGCGGTGGCGACGGCTGCATCGAGATTGGCACTGGGCATGACGATGAAGGGGTCGCTGCCGCCGAGCTCTAGCACGACTTTCTTGATGCGCTTCGCGGCCGCGACTCCAACCTGTATGCCTGCCTGCTCGCTTCCAGTGAGCGTGGCTGCGACTACGCGCGGGTCGTTCAGGATTGCGTCTACCTGTTGCGAGCCGATCAGCAGAGTTTGAAATGCGCCTTCGGGGAATCCAGCTTCGAGGAAAATCTTTTCAATCGCCAGTGCACACTGGGGCACGTTCGAGGCGTGCTTCAGCAGTCCGACGTTGCCGGCCATAAGCGCGGGAGCGGCGAAGCGGAAGACCTGCCAGAAAGGGAAGTTCCAGGGCATCACGGCGAGAATCGGTCCGATGGGGCGGTAGCGGATGAAGCTCTTCTTGGCGCCGGTTTCGATGATTTCATCGGTCAGAAATTTCTCTGCGTTATCGGCGTAATAGCGGCAACCTCCGGCCGACTTCACAGCTTCGGCTACGGCGGCTTTGTAAGGCTTGCCCATTTCGAGCGTCATGAGATGGGCGAACTTGTCTTTGTCACGTTCGAGGATGTCGGCGGCCTTGCGCATTCGGCGAGAACGCTCGGCGAAGGGTTTTTTTTGCTCGGCTTGAAAGGCGGCGACTGCAAGCTCGAGCTTTTGCTCGATCTGCGCCGCGGAAAGAGGCTCAAAGGATTTGATTAGCTCGCCAGTGGCTGGGTTGGTTGTGGCAATGGGCATGATGGATGTTTCCTTCGGAAAGCGGAGTCCCAGTACGCGTTCCTTAGTTTACAATTAACCGTTCCAAGTACTCATCTTTTCGATACCGATTCGGAGGAATCTATGAAGCTTACCCCTGGCAAACTGGCAGGTCTCAAGAGGGTTTCGAATGAGCGTGGTGTGATTGCGGCGGCGGCAATGGATCAGCGCGGGTCGCTGCAGAAGTCGCTGGGCAAGGAAAAGGGCGGGGAAGTCAGCGATGCGATGATGGAGGAATTCAAGACTCTGGTCACGGAGGTTTTGACGCCGCATGCCAGCGCTATCTTGCTCGATCCGGAATGGGGATTGCCGGCCTCGAAACGGCGCGCCAAGAATGCCGGGCTGCTGCTGGCCTATGAGAAGACGGGATACGACAAGACGGGGCCAGGACGACTGGGCGATTTGCTCGATCACTGGTCGGCGCGGCGGCTGAAAGAAGCTGGAGCGGATTGCGTGAAGATCCTGCTTTACTACACGCCGTTCGATCCCAAGGACGTGAATGACAAAAAGCATGCCTGGGTCGAGCGCATTGGCGACGAGTGCCGCGCGAATGACATTCCTTATTTTCTGGAGTTCGTCGGATACGACGAGGGCGCGGACGAGAAGGGATTGGATTACGCGAAGAAGAAGCCGCAGATCGTCACTGAGAGCATGCGCGAGTTCAGCAAGGACCGCTATGGGGTCGATGTGCTGAAGGTCGAGGTGCCGGTGAATATGAAGTTCGTCGAGGGTGTGAAGTGTTTTGCCGGGCAGAAAGCATATAGCAAGAAAGAAGCCATCGACCTGTTCCATCAGGCTGCGAACGTAGCTACGAAGCCCTTCATTTATCTTTCGGCGGGCGTGAGCAATGCCGAGTTCAGCGAGACGCTGGAGCTGGCCGGGGAGTCTGGAGTGAAGTTCAACGGCGTGCTGTGCGGGCGCGCGACGTGGAAAGACGGTATTCCGATTTATGCGAAGCAGGGTGCCGCTGCCTTCCGCTCATGGCTGGAGACTGAAGGGGTTAAGAACATCAATAATGTGAACAGCAAGCTGAAGGCTGCGACATCGTGGTATTCGATTTACGGAGTGGAGCCAGCGTTGGTCGGGGCTTAGGGTCATCGAGTTTGCGGGCGCGGGCGAAATCGCCCGCGCTTTTTCTTTTGTTCGCAGTCGAAACGGCAGAGGAAAACCACCGTGCCGGCATGTGGGTTTAAGATTTGTCGCGGGAGAATTTATGGAGTCGAAGCTTCAAACTGCTCTTATTACAGGCGCTTCCGGAGGCATCGGATATGAGTTGGCCAAGCTGTTTGCGCGCGATCACTACAACCTTGTGCTGGTCGCCCGCAGCGCGGAAAAGTTGGACCAGGCTGCGGCTGAACTGCAAAGCCAGTTTGGCGTTGCCGTGAAAACCGTGGGGCTAGATCTGGCTGCGCCACCAGCTTCTAAATTCCTCTTCGATCAGGTGCAGCGCGAGGGAGTGTCGATCGACGTTCTCGTCAACAACGCCGGATTCGGCGGTTTTGGCGAGTTTGCCGGGATGCCGGAGGTAGAAATTCTGGGACAGATCCAGCTCAACATTGCAGCACTTACGCATCTGACGCGCTTGTTCCTGCCGTCGATGCTGGCGAGGCACAGCGGGAAAATTATGAACGTGGCATCTACCGCGGCTTTTCAGCCGGGGCCGCTGATGGCGGTTTACTATGCCACCAAGGCGTATGTGCTTTCCTTTTCGGAAGCGCTGGCGAACGAGGTAGCGGGATCGGGAGTCGTGGTCAGCTGTTTTTGTCCAGGCGCTACCGATACTGGATTTGCCAAGCGGGCCGGGACCGAGGATTCGCGCCTGTTCAGGAAACTCCGGCCGATGAATGCGGAAGCGGTTGCGCGGGACGGGTACCGAGGTTTGATGGCCGGGAGGACGCTTGTCATCTCCGGGATGCAGAATTGGCTGGTGGCGGAGTCGGTGAGATTTGCGCCGCGGAAAGCGGTCACGGCGATTTCGCGATGGGTGGCGGAAAAGGTGGAGTAGAGGACGGCGCAAGTCCGTTGCCAAGAAGTTCCTAAATTTCGGCCAGCCCGAATTCCAGATCGTCAAGAATGTCAGCGATGTCTTCGATGCCTACCGAGATGCGCACCATGCCGTCGGTGATGCCGATCGCTTTGCGTCCCTTTGCGCCTAAGCCGGCGTGCGTCATCGTGGCCGGATGCGAGATCAAGGTCTCGACTCCGCCCAGCGATTCTCCCAGGGAGCACACGCGCAGTTTCTTCAGCATTTTATTGGCGTTTTTCAAAGATCCAGTCTCGAACGTGATCATCGAGCCGAAGCCGCTCATCTGCCTCTTTGCTAGCGCATGCTGCGGATGATCGGGCAGGCCGGGATAAAACACGTTGCTCACCTTTTTGTGTCTGGCGAGAAACTCCGCGACCACGCGGCCATTGCGATCGTGAATTTCCATGCGCGCGGCCAACGTCTTCACGCCGCGCAGCACCAGCCAGCACTCGAACGGAGAAAGGATTGCCCCTGCGGCCTTCTGCAGGAAGGCCAGCTGCTCGGCTTGCTGGTGCGTGCTGCATACAACCACGCCGCCCAGTCCGTCGCTGTGCCCGTTGAGAAATTTTGTGGTCGAGTGCAGCACCATGTCCGCGCCCAATGCCAGCGGCTGCTGAAAGTAGGGCGACATGAACGTGTTGTCAACGACCAACTCGACTTTGCGGCGGCGGCAAATCTTGCTGATCGCAGCCAGATCGCTCAAGCGCATCAGAGGATTCGTTGGGGTCTCCACGTACACCATGCGCGTGTTTTTTCGGATGGCGCGCTCCACATTTTCCGTGTCGGAAGTGTCCACATAGGAGAACTCCAGCCCGAAGCCGGTCAGAACCTGGTTAAACAGGCGCGGCGTGCCGCCATACAAATCATTGCCGCAGACCATGTGGTCGCCGGACTTCAGCAGGCTGGCTACCGCGTTGATAGCTGCCATGCCGCTGGCAAACACCGGCGCAGCCACGCCGCCTTCGAGCGATGCCAGATTCTGCTCAAGCCGCGTCCGGGTGGGGTTGGAGACTCGCGAATATTCGTAGCCTTTGTTCTCGCCGATACTCTGCTGCACGTAAGTGGAGGTGGGATAAATCGGTACCGTCACCGAGCCCGTCAAGGGATCAGGCTCTTGTCCATCGTGAATGGCGCGAGTGGCAAATCCGGCTTGTCGGTTCTTCTTCATGCGCACCCTCTACAGCCGATTTAGATGCCGCCCTCAAAAATCTTTTTCGACAAGTAACGCTCCGCGGAATCTGGAATGATAGTGGCCACGCGTTTGCCCGCACCCAGACGGCGCGCCACTTCCAGCGCGGCGAATACCACGGCTCCTCCGCTCGAACCGGCCAGCACACCTTCCTGTGCTGCCAACTGCTTCACAGTCGCAAAGGCATTGTCGTCCGTCACGGCAATCACTTCATCGCACACGGCTGGGTCAAACGTCTCTGGGATGAAGTTATTCCCGATGCCTTCCACTTTGTGCGGCCCGGGCGTACCGCCCCCAAGCAAGGAACCTTGCGTGGTCACAGCAACCGCCAGCACTCCCGGCACGTGCTCTTTCAGGTAGCGTGCCACGCCAGTGAAAGTTCCGCAGGTGCCGCAGCCCAAAACCACGGCATCGACTTTCCCGTCCATTTGTTCGAAGAGTTCCACCGCGGTGGTTTCGTAGTGATACTCGGGATTGGCCGGATTCTCAAACTGGCCGGCCATGAACGCATGGCGATCGCTTGCGACCAGCTCTTTGGCACGCCGGATCGCGCCCTGCATGCCCTCTTCGTCCGGAGTGCGTTCCACCTCGGCTCCCAGGGCCAGCATGATGGTTACTTTTTCCTGTGAGAAGTTTTCCGGCACAAACAATTTCACTTTGTAACCGCGATTCACCCCGATCAGCGCTAACCCGATTCCGGTGTTGCCTGCCGTCGCTTCGACGATGGTCCCGCCGGGCGCAAGCTTACCCTCCTGCTCTGCCCGGCGGATGATCCCGATGGCGGCGCGGTCCTTCACGCTGCCTCCCGGATTCAAGTATTCGAGTTTAGCGAAGAGATCGGCGGAACCTGGAGCGCCCAGCCGCTTCAAGCGTAGCAGAGGAGTTCCGCCCACCAGATCCGTAATGTTGTCAGCGACTCCCAGATGAGAGGCTTCGGAGTTTTTCAGGTGCACGCTACAGGGTAAGGGCAGAGTTCGGAATCGTCAATGGAACAAGCCCTCGCGTTCTTATTCAAACCGTTACCGTCGTCATCCTAGTCTCATATTTCTTGTCTTCTTCTCATGGTGCTTGCACTCAGGCTTTCCCTCAACCTGCCGATGCTTCAGAGTAGGCGCGAACTTCTGCGGGAGACCTATGTATCGACGAAGGCTCGGACTGGCTTTTCTCTGTGTCTGCATTTGCGCTGGCCGAATCGCCCTGCAGGCGCAGGAATTCAAGCTGTTTAACCGCACGGCGCAGGTGCACGGCTTCGCGTCCCAGGGATTCGTCTACACAAACGACAACAATTGGCTCACCATGAACACGAGCCAAGCCAGCGCTGCCTGGACCGATTTCGGCCTTAATATGTCGTCCGAAGTAAGCGATAAGCTCCGGATCGGCGCCCAAGGTTACGACCGCAACCTGGGCCAACTTGGGCAGTACCATCCCTCGCTGGATTGGGCCTTTGCGGATTATCGATTCAAGAGCTGGTTTGGGCTTCGCGGCGGAAAAGTAAAAACTACGCTCGGTCTCTATAACGACACTCAGGACTTGGATTTCCTACGCCCCTTTGCGCTGCTTCCGCAAAGCCTCTATCCCATCGACCTCAGGGATGCCACCATTGCTCACCTCGGCGGCGATGTCTATGGGAACATTTCCCTCAAGCATCGTCTCGGCGATCTTTCTTATACGGCGTATGCGGGGCATCGCACCGACAGCATCTATAGCGGCTATCCCTTTTACCTAAGTAGTTTCGGAGGCCATATTACGAGCTTTGGCGGACTGATGTACGGCGCGGATCTTCGCTGGAACACCCCGTTAAAAGGTCTTCTGTTTGGAGCATCGCGCGTCAATGAGGACATAAGCAGCAAGGGCACGGCGCTAAACCCGTTTAACCCTGGGGCAGGCTTGGTGCCATACTCTGAAGCCTCGAAAGCCGACTGGACCAATCAGTTCTACGGCGAGTACACCGTGGGCAGATTGCGCATCGACTGCGAGTATCGCCGCTACTGGCGCAACCAACAACTCTTCGGCGGCACTTCCGAGAGCTTAGCCGACGTACGCGGTTGGTACGTGTCCGGTGCCTACCGGATCAGCAAACGCTTTCAAATCGGGTCTTATTACTCGCACTACTCGATCACGAACGTCGTAGGCGGGGCTCTCTCCGCATTTTATCCTTCAACGACTGATACTGCCCTGCCCGCTGATCACGACTACGACAAAGTCATCACGGGACGAGTTGACCTGAATAAATTCTGGAACGTGAAGGTTGAAGGTCATTTCATGAACGGCTACGGCAGCGGGCCCCTACCCGAACGGATTCTATACGCAAGTGAATCCGCAGGGCTTTAAGTCCAACACCAATGCTTTCGTCGTTAAGACCGGCATCAATTTCTAAGACCGGATAGGCATGGGAGAACAGGGATGAAGCGCACAACAATACTCCTCGCTGGCGCCGGGTTGATGATTCTTTCCGCGCTGAACGCCAGGGCCGTCGACGTCAAGCTCATTGCAAATTCCAGCGTTAAAGCAGATAGGATTTCCCCGGAGGAGATTAAAAGAGTATTTCTGCAGCAGAAGAACTCACTCGCCGATGGTAGCCACGTCGAACCCGTGCTGGAGAAAGATGGACCATCCCACGAAGCCTTCTTGAAAACATACATGGGCAGGACCGACGACGATTTGCAGATGTACTACCGCGCGTTGGTATTCACTGGCAGAGGCTCGATGCCAAAAGCGTTGGGCTCCGATGCCGAAGTGGTGGCCTACGTGACCAGAACGAGGGGTGCAATCGGCTATGTGAGCGCAGAGACCAGCTCAGAAGGTGTGAAGACTCTAGCCGTCGCTTACGCTGGGGAAAGCACCCAAAGAACGCTAATCACCCGGGTCGAGCCGGAATACCCCGAGACTCTCAGGCGCCTCAACATCGGCGGGACCGTGCGCCTGCGCGTAATTATCTCGGCCAAAGGCAACGTGGAATATGTCCAATTGCTCGGAGGCAATCCAATTTTGGGCGAGTCTGCCATATCGGCCGTCAAGCGTTGGGTCTACGCACCCAGCCACTCCCGTACCGCCGCCGAGGTTAGCATCCCGTTCGATACCGGCCACTGAAAATTTCCAAAGGCACGCTCGGCGGAAACAAGGGCTTGTTTAGCAAGTCCATGGCCACTTACTTGGTTTCCGACTGCGCCGGCTGCAGGGCTGCGTAGTAGCCGCTCTTGGTGCGTACGACAAGCTTTTTGTGCCCTTGGGCCTTGGCCTCGACGCGGATCTCCCGGAACCCGCCGGTGGATCGCGGATTGGTGGGTTTGTAGCCAATCGTGTATTGATTGCGGATGTCGTGTGCGACCTGGCGGCTGATCTCATCTACCTCGTCGAGAGTGGCGGGAAAAAAGGCAAGCCCACCGGTTCGTTGCGCGATAATCTCAAGGGCTTTCCGAGCCCGTTTGGGGTGTTCTTCATCGCCGAGGAGCCCTATCGCATACACCGCCGGACCGTTTTCTACCTGCAAATGCTTCACCGTCTGTTCCAGGCTATCCCGGCTGGCATTGTCCTCGCCATCGGTCACCACGAACAAGATTTTTCTCTCCAGCCTGGCGTACTTGAAGTTGGCCGCCGAGGCTTCCACCGCGTCGTAGAGCGCCGTTCCGCCCTTGGCGTCAATCTTCTCCAATGCTTCTTTGAGTTTTAGCAGGTCGTTGGTAAAGTCCTGGTCGAGATAATATTCGTCGTTGAAATTGACCACGAACACCTCATCCTGCGGATTGCTCGCCCGCACGAGGTTCAGCGCGGCCTGGTTCACTTTGGCCCGCTTCTCACGCATCGAACCGGAATTGTCGATCACAATTCCCATCGAAACGGGAATGTCTTCGTGCCGGAAGGAAATGATCGTCTGCGGTTTCCCATCCTCGAATACTTGGAAGGCGTTGCGGTCAAGGTTGGTCACAATATGCTGCTTGTCGTCGACCACCGTGGCGTGCAGCAGGACTTCGTCAACATCCTTGCGGATGACGAAGGTTCCGTTTTCAGTGGAGGGTTGCTGCTGGTTTGAAGTAGCAGGGGGCGACGCAGGTGTGGGTGCGGGCGACTGAGGCTGATCAGGTTGGGATTGCGTCGATGAGGGCTGAACAGTCTGAGATTGGAAGGAGGAAGCGGTCCGCGCCGGCTGCCCGGCAAAAGTCTGCGTAAGCGCCGAGACTGCGATTGCGGCCCAGATCGCGTAGCTCAGAACACGAAAAAAGCTCCTAGCCCGGTCACTCCTGGGGCCCGTAATATCCCGTTCTGGCATACACTCGGAGTGGCGGCAATCCTTTCGGGGGCAATAACTTCACCCTAATCTTACGCCATTTGCCGTCCCGCACCACTATTTTGGGACGATACCCCAGCACATACTGATTGCGCAGTTCGACTCCGATCTTAGTGGCCACATCGGCTAGATCATTGGGATTCTCGACGGTAAAAGCGCGTCCACCAGTCAGTTCCGTGATCTCACCCAGCAACGCCGGACCTAAGCGCTCCTCCTCAGTGGGAAAATACCGGTCGTAAATGCCGATGGCATAAATCATTACGTCCGCTTCTTTTACCAAAGCCTTGATCTCGCCCTCAGTGTAGCGGCTGTGATTGTCGCCTCCATCAGAGATGATCAGAAGCGCCTTCTTTGGATACTTGGCCTCCCTCATCTTCGTGATGCCCATGTAGATGGCATCGAGCAGGGCAGTCCGCCTGCGCGGCACCGTGAATACGAGTTTGCCCTGAATGTCATCCACCGAACTGGTGAAATCGTTGACCACCTCAGGCTCGTCGGAGAAGGTGATCATGAAGAACTCATCTTGCGGGTTGGCAGTCTTGAAGAACTCCATCACCGCGTCTTTGGCCCGGTCCATCTTGCTGCTCATGCTTCCGCTGGAATCGAAAATCACTCCCAGCGAGACCGGAGCGTCCTCACTAGAGAAGGACTTGATCTCCTCTTTCGAGCCGCCCTCGTAAAGCTCGAAGTTCTCTTTCTCAAGCCCGGTCACAAGGCGGTTCATGGGATCGGTGATCGTGACTGGGACCAGGACCAAATCTACGTCCACCTTCAAGGGGCGCACGTGAGCATTCAGGGACGGGGAGACGAGGCTCTGGGTGGCGACCTC
>JBAWCJ010000081.1:0-4247 GCA_049590215.1 Candidatus Sulfotelmatobacter sp.
ACGAGGGCTATTACGCCCAGAACATGTTCGACGCCATGGAGCTCGACGACGCCGAATACCGGCTGAAGCCGATGAATTGTCCCGGGCACATTCTGATTTACAAGGACTCGCTGAAGTCGTATCGCGACTTGCCGGTCCGGCTGGGTGAGCTGGGCACGGTTTACCGCTATGAGCGTTCTGGAGTGATGCACGGACTGTTGCGGGTGCGTGGGTTTACTCAGGACGATGCGCATATTTTCTGTACTCCGGAGCAGATTGAAGATGAGATTGCCAGCTGTCTTGACTTTGCTTTGGATGTGCTGAAGGATTTTGGCTTCGACCAGTTCCAGACTGAGCTTTCGACTTGGAATCCAGACGACCGGAAGAATTTCGTGGGCAGCGAAGGACAATGGGTCCACGCGACTGAATCGCTTAAGAAGGTGCTGGATCGCCGGAAGATCGAGTACAAGACGATTCCGGGTGAGGCGGCGTTTTACGGGCCGAAGATTGACATCAAGCTGGTCGATGCTATCGGTCGGCTCTGGCAGCTCTCGACGGTGCAGTTTGACTTCAACCTGCCGCAGCGGTTTGGTCTGGAGTACGTCGCCGAAGATGGTTCGCGGAAGCAGCCGGTGATGGTGCATCGCGCGCTGTACGGGTCGGTCGAGCGCTTTTTCGGTGTGCTGATTGAGCACTACGCTGGAGCGTTTCCAGTGTGGCTGTCGCCGGTGCAGGTGGCGATGATCCCGATCAGCGAGCGGCATGTGGAGTATGCCAAGAAAGTTGCGGATCAGCTTAAGGCGATTGGGGTGCGCGTGGAGGTGGATGCTCGCAATGAAAAAATGAATGCGAAGATTCGCGAGCATGCCATGCAGAAGGTGCCGTTCTTACTCGTCGTCGGGGATAAAGAGGCTGAGGCTGGGAAGGTGAATGTTCGCACCCGCGGGAAAGAGAAGACTGAGGACATGGCTGCTGGGGAATTTGTGGAGAAGGTTCGGAAGCTGATTGCGGAGAAGAGTCCCGGGCTGTGACGACGATTCGATTAGATCGAGTTTTTCCGTTCAACGACAAGATCAGTTTCTTGATTCCGCACGAGTGGACAGAAGAATACGAGACAGATCATTATCTCTATCAGGCACCGAATACTGATTCAGGCTGGTTGCGCGTAAGCCTCATTACGCTGACGAACCCTGGGAAATGTTCCAAAGAAGACCTCAGCAGACTTCTAAACGAACGGGCACAAAAAGAGGCTGGGGAACTCAACGAATCTGGCGAAAACGTCGTAGTAGCTTGGAAGCAGCTTTCGGAAGAAAGAGGATCTCCAATTTGCAACTATTGGTGGGCAGTTGGCCATAGTTTCGGCCCCAATCTTGCCCGCGAAGCTCTCTTTTCTTACACAATTCTCCGCGACCGCGTTGAAGATACCGGGACCCTGGAAACCGTGTCCCTCTTAGGCAGGCTCGTCTCTGAGGCGCAGTTCCCCAACCCTGAGAGCGCCTAAGCCCCGTCGCCCCAGGTGTTCAGTTTTTCCGCGTGTGCCGGGCGTTCCATTCTTCGGCGGTGATTTCCCAGATTTCTGTGGGCAAACGTCCGGAGACGTATTCGTGTTCTTCCCTGGCAACCAGGCGCATGCCGCTTTTTTCGGAGATGCGGCGGGATGCGGTGTTGGCAACTGCCTTGGGAGCCCGCAGCACCGGGAACTTGAGCGTGTTAAACCAGTATTCGGTGACGGCTTCGCAGGCCTCGGTCATGAGGCCTTGGCCGTGCCAGGGCAATCCCAGCCAGAATCCACGATTGATGTTTTCTCCTTTCAGCAGGGACACGCTGCCAATCAGCCGGTCTGGTTCAGTCTTGAGACGGAGGGTCCAATGCCATTGATCCCCGCGATCCATAGCGGGAAGAGCTGCATCGCGATAGTAGGTGTAGGCGCCGTCCGGCGGATAGGGCCAGGGAACAGTTTTCGTAAGATAACGGACGATCTCCCAATGCGGAAACAGAAGCTGCGTCTGCGGGGCGTCGGCGAGCTCTAAGGGTCGAAGCAACAGGCGCGGAGTTTGGAGAGGAGAGATCACGTTCTCCGGATCATAACGCAGAGATGACAGGTTGCTCTTCTTGTAATCGTTCCCTCTGAATCCTGCCGATGTACCATGTTTCCGTGCTTGAACTAACGGAGCGTGTGTCGGTGGATATCCAGCGGGAGGAATTGCTGCGGGCTGGAGACCGGGTTGGGGTTGCAGTTTCGGGTGGGATTGATTCGGTTGCGCTGCTTCGGCTGCTGGTTGAATTGCGTCAGGAGCTTGGCATCGTTCTCTCTGTTGTTCATTTCAATCATGGGCTGCGTGCGGCGGAGTCGGAGGCGGATCAAGAGTTTGTTCGCGGGCTGGCTCGGGAGCATCGGTTGGAGTTTTATTCGGCTGGCGGGGATGTGGCTCAGCTTGCTGCTCAGGAAGGTGCCGGGGTGGAGGCTGCTGCTCGGGAGCTGCGCTATGGATTTTTTCGTTCGCTCTTGGGCGCTGGCGAAGACGAGACCCCTCAGGGGCTGAAGCCCGAGACTCTTGGGACGCTTAACGGCACGGCTGAAGCCGTGCCCTTCCCGAGCCCTATCCTTCCACACATTCTCGACAAGATCGTTACCGGGCACACGCTGGATGATCAAGCTGAGACTGTGCTGATGCGGGTGATTCGCGGGACGGGACTGCGGGGGTTGGGGGGAATTTATCCTCGCATCCTCGTGGAGCGTGACGATGAGGATGGACACGGGGAGATCGTGCGGCCGTTGCTCCGGGTTCGGCGGCGGGAACTTGAGCAGTACCTGGTCGATCTGAAACAGACTTGGCGGGAAGATTCGACTAACGCCGATTCCAAGTTCACCCGCAATCGAGTGCGCCGGCTGGTGGTGCCGGTGCTTGAGCGGGAGTTTAATCCTGCAGTTCTGGAGGGTCTTTCCGAGTTGGCGGAGATTGCGCGCGACGAGGAAGACTACTGGGAGAACGAAGTCTCAGGCTGGCTAGGGACGGTCGTGCAGTGGTCGCAACCAGAGTGGGCGCGCGGGTTGCCGGGTTTCGAGGGTTCGCAGGAGCTGGTGCAGATTCAGGCTTCTCAGCCTGCGCTGAGTCGTGAACTAGTCGAGCGGCTTGAGCAGCCGGGCCCGGCGGTGATGAACGCTTCGGTGAGCCGGCCCTGGCTTTTGACTGAGCCGCGGGCGGTACAGCGAAGAGTGGTGAAGGCGGTGGGGGACGAGGCGAGGATTCCGCTGGAGTTTAAGCACATCGAAGAAATCCTGCGGTTCGCGGCCGAGGATGGTCCGGCGGGCAAGGAATTGTCACTGCCTTTGGGATGGAAGCTCCGCCGTGAGCCGGAAGCTGTGGTGTTTGTCACGCCTGACTTGCGGCGCCAGGAGCGGATTCCGGACTATGAATATCCGCTGGCGGTGCCGGGGCGCAGCCTGGTGCCGGAACTTGGGGTAGTAATCGAAGCGCTGCTGGTTGCTCCGGGCGCGCAGGATGCGGAGTATAATCCGCAGGAACTTCTCGGCGCAGAGTTGTTAACGGCGGGGCTGTTGGTGCGGAACTGGCGAGCGGGAGACCGGTTCTGGCCGGCCCACACGAAGTCGCCGAAGAAGGTCAAAGAACTGCTGCAGGAGCGGCATGTAGCACAGCCGGAACGCAGGCTTTGGCCGGTGGTCGTGAGCGGAGACGAGATTGTGTGGATGCGGGGCTTTCCGGTTCCCGCCGGGTTGCGCGCCGGAGCGGGGCAGGAAGCGGTGCTGATCCGCGAGGTGCCGTGGGCGGTTGGAGAGCACGCGGTCTAGTCTCTGGTTCTAAATTAGTGCGAGTCGTGCTAATGCTGAGGCATGAGTAGAGGATCGGGAGGCATCACCATTTCATGAATGCGTCGAAAGTCGCGCCACTGCGACAGGTAATTGCGGCTGAGCAGATACAGAAGCGCGTGAAAGAGCTGGCGCGCCACATCTCCGATGATTACCAGGGGCAGACGATCCAGGCGCTGGCGGTGCTGGAGAATGCGTTCATGTTCATGGCCGACCTGGTGCGGGCGCTCGACGTGCCCGTGGTATGCCAGTTCATCAAGCCCAAGTACAGCAGGCAGCCGGGCAGTCATACTAGTGAACAAGGCAATGAGGCGGCAGAAGTCGTGGAGATTTTTTTCAGCCACGAACCGGACATTCGCGGCCAGCACATCCTGCTGGTTGAAGGCTTGGTGCATTCCGGGGTGACCAGCGAATTTCTGATGAACGATTTGCGGGCGCG
>JBAWCJ010000082.1:0-5355 GCA_049590215.1 Candidatus Sulfotelmatobacter sp.
TGGCTCGGCTCGTGGGACCTGCCCTGGCGGGCTTCATCATTGGCGCGGCGGGAGAAGGATATTGTTTCCTGATCGACGGCGCCAGCTATCTCGCCGTCATCGCTTCGCTACTCATGATGAGGATAAATATCGCGCCCGCGAAACGCGCCCTCACCTCCATGTTGGGACAACTCAAGGAGGGCTGGGCCTATGTTTCCGGCTTTCGCCCGGTACGGACCATTTTGTTGCTCTTCGCGCTGATTAGCCTGATGGGTATGCCCTTCATGGTGCTCATGCCCATCTTCGCGTTAAAGGTCCTGCATGGCGGACCGCATACGCTCGGGTTCCTGCTAGGAGCGACCGGCGTCGGTGCGTTGATCTCCGCAGTTTCTCTCGCCTTGCGCAAGACGGTCCGCGGACTGACCACGATGATCCAGCTTTCCGCCGCGCTCTTCGGTGTTGGTCTGATCTGCTTTGGCCTGTCGCGAATCCTCTGGCTGTCGATGTTCCTCATGCTGATCGTCGGTTTCGGCATGATGCAAGGCCTGGCGGCGAGCAATACCGTTATTCAAACATTAGTGCCGGAAGATAAGCGCGGCCGGGTGATGAGCTATTACACCATGGCCTTTGTAGGAATGGCACCGTTCGGCAGTCTGCTGGCAGGCGGCCTGGCGCACACTTTAGGGGCGCCGCATGCAGTTATGATTACGGGAGCATTTTGCGTTGCAGGCGCAGTCTGGTTCTCAACGCAACTGAAAGCAATCCGGCAGATCATGCGTCCTATCTACGTCGAGATGGGCATCATCCGAAGCGAGCTCGAACCAGCTCTGGAAGATCAAGTCGGACGATGAACGCGACTGACCCACAAGCCTGAATTCTCTTGACTTCACGCCCGCAGACTGAGACCATATTCTTTACGCATTGGATCTTTGACATCTGAATAGCAATGAGATAACTCCCGTGAATCCAATATTTTGCAGCGGTGACCCGCTGATTTAGGGCACTTTGCTGCGGCAAGTCGACCTAAGCCTCTTGAATACAATATTCTACGGGCAAGTTATTTGTTCTTAATATTTTAGCGGGCCTCAATGCTAGGTCGGGTCGTCCAACTTACTGATTCCAGAGATTTTAGGCGATCGATCTGGTGATTTTTCGATCTGGATCAATCTGCAGTCAGTTGCCGTACCTTCGCGGCACGCGCTTCGAGATATTGCAGAGAATCTCGTAAGGCGAACTATTAGCTAGTCGCGCGTGCTCGAGTGCATCGACGCTCAGCCCGTCGTGATTACCGAGCAGGATTACTTCATCGCCAACGACAATCCCGGGAATGCCCGTTACATCCACCAGCGTGAGGTCCATCGAGATACTGCCGATAATGGGCGCGTAGTGGTCGCGGACGATCACGCGCCCGCGATTCGAAAGCTGCCGGTTATATCCATCGGCGTAGCCCACGGGCAGCACGGCAACGTGCGCCGGCGCCTTGGTCACATAAGTTCCGCCATAGCCCAGAGGCTGGTTGGCAGCGAAATCCCGCATGGAAAGAATTCGCGTCTTCCAGGTCAGCACCGGCTTGACTGCAAGCCGCAGCGTCCCGCCGCTCACTTCCCGGCCCGCTCGCTGGAACGGCAGATAATATCCATAGAGCGCGACGCCCGGCCGCACCATGTTGTTCCACGTTTCTCGCCGCGAGATCAGTGCGCTGGTATTGGCCATGTGGATCAAATCCGGATCAAAGCCCGCCGCCCGCACCACGCGCTGCGCCTCTTCGAAGCGGCGCTCCTGCTCGGCCACGGACGGTGCGTCCATAATTTCTGAAGAAGCCAGATGAGTCGAAAGCCCTTCGAGATCAAGATGCGGAGCCGCACGCAGAGCTTTCAGCACTGCAGGAAGTTCAGCCAGCGCCACACCGAGCCGGCCCATGCCTGTGTCCACTTTCAAATGCACCGCATGCCGCGCTGCGGCGAGCCCCGCCGCCCGCTCCAGAGACTCGATGTGCCACGGCTCCCAGACCGTGGGCGTAAGCCGCAGGCGGACGATCTCGCTCTCTTCGCCTCGCCAGAACCCCGTCATGAGCAGGATTCGCGACTCAATGCCTGCCTCGCGCAACGGGATCGCCTCATCGAGAGATGTGACGCCCAGCCAGGTTGCGCCTTCGGCCTGCAGAGCGCGCGAACATTCCACCGCGCCGTGGCCGTAAGCGTCAGCCTTCACCACCGCGCACACGGTCACTCCCGCGCCCGCGTGTTTCACCACCGTGCGGAAGTTTTGCCGCAGAGTGGCCAGCGAGACTTCCGCCCATGTCGGGCGGGTCGCCACTCGGTTCAAAGTTTCTACAGTTGACGCCACTGGCCTCGATTATAGCGGGAGGGCCGCGCATCCTCAGGTTACCCTCGGGCTACTCCTGCGTGACGCTCTTCGCCTGTGTCGCGAACCTGCGTACCTGATCAGTTTCCAGTCAGCGAGAAGTTCACCGTGATTTGCGTTTCCACCTCGACCGGTTCGTTGTTCAGGATGTAAGGCCGGTAACGCCATTGCCGGACAGCCTCAATCGCCGCAGGTATTAGGATAGGATGGCCAGCCAGAACTTTGAGATTCTCAATTGTGCCTTGCTTGCTGATCACCGCCTGCAGCACAACCTGACCCTGAAGCCGCGCAACCCGCGCCAGCGCCGGATACGCCGGCACGATCTTGTGAACCAAGTCTCCTTCGCTCATGTGGGAGACGGAGATCGGATGGGTCACGACAGCCGGCGCTACAGGCATGATCGGACGTGTGCCCGCGCCGAATGAATCGATCACTCCGTCCGAGCTGCCCTTCAATCCCGGGATGTACGGTCCAGACGAGGGAACTTGTGGCGGACCATCATCGCCGGCTGCAGGGAGATCAGTCCGAAATCGCGGAGACGGTCTGAGAAAGATGCTCGCGCTACTCGGCGAAGCAGTGTTCGCACCTGCGTGCGTTCTGACCGCAGGAGTCTCAGCTAGAGGCTGTCCCAAGCTGACTGGCGTCGAGAGCGGGCGGAGCAAAGGCAGGCCCATGGGACGGAGCAGCGGCAAAACCAGCAACGCGCCGACCACCAGGGCCTGGAATCCGAACGAGGTCAAGGTGGTCAATCCGCGGCGCGAACGCTCGTCCCATGATGAATTGAGTGTGTCGTCAAACATGGTGTCCTCCTGAATGAACGCGGCTACAGCTAAAGACACCAAACCTTGTTGTGGAGGAATCGAGAGAGCAAAGAAAAAAGGCCGCGTAGAAGCGCGGCCTCTGGAACTTTTCCGACACTCGCGGTGTCGCGAAAAAACTACTTGGGCTGTGCCGTTGCCGGCTTGGGAGCTGCAGGCTTCAAAGGCGCGGGCTTGACCGCTGCTCCCGTAGCGGGGGCCGGGGCGGGCACGCCGGATTGCGTGTTGTAAGCATCGACTACCGCTTTGGTGATGTCGCCCTGCTCGCCGTACCACAATATCGGGCTTTGCGGCCACGGGTTCGAAGTGTCCACAATCATGGCGAAGCCGTTGTCCTGCGCGTGCTTCACGATCACCGGGGCCATCTTCTGCAGAATGCGCTGAAAAATCTCTTTCTGCTGATTCTGCGCGTCTTCCTGAGCGTCCTGCACCGCGCGATCAAACGATTTCTTCTTGGTCTCAATCTGCTTTACGAGGGTGGCGCGGGCATCGTCGTTCAGCTTGTCACCCTGTTTCTGCAGTTGTTCCTGCAGGCTCTGGAGTTCGTCGTTCTGAGCCTTCAATTCGCTTTGTTTGGGCTCCAACTTTTTGCGCAAGACCTCGAAGTCGCGCTGGCCTTCGTTTGAACCCAGCACCGCCTGTTCAATGTTGATGGTTCCGAGCTTGGAACCGGTGCCGGTCGCTATGGTTGTGGTGGGCGCCGAGGATGCGGGCGAACTGGCCGCACGCGCGGGGGCGGCACCACCGGTTTGGGCCCATGCAGAAATAATTGAGAAAACCGCAATGGCCAGGAAGGACCGCATAAACTTGCTTGTCATTGGATCGCTTAAACTCCTTGGAATGGTTCCGGTAAACAGGTTCCGGGAATGAACTCAGACTACCCTCTTCAGGCTACACCGGGCCGCACTCACGAGGCCGTCGTCATGCGTTGGTTCTAACGACCGCTGTCGAGCATCGCGTTGTCGAGCATCACCTGGAGACAAGACGCACTGGGTTGCGAGCGTCACACGCCGGGGTTGCGGACGTGCCGTCCACCCCTATCAGCTTTCTCAATGGTGTGGATCAATAAGATTATAGAGAGCTTCCTCCGCTGGCGTCAAACCTTACCAGGCGCGAACCTGCCTTGCAACATGCTTGAAACCCGGCCTCGGAACCCGCCTTTAGAACGTGGTAGCCACCGTGAAGCGGAACGTTTTGCGTGGCTCACGCAACAGGAAACTCGGCGAGTAGACGGTCTTCGCAAGGTTATACGTGTAGTCGCCAGCCGCCTCGCTCTGCCCAGAGGGGAACATGGCGCGCGTAACGGGTATCGGCGGGTTCGCCGCGTTATCCAGCCGCAGCGGGTTATAGGCCCAGTAGATGCGGAACGGCGCGTTGACTACTGGAAGGAACATTTGGAGTTCAAGCCCGGTGGACATTCGCGGTCGCCAGTTGGTCGTGCCCAGAACCTGCAAGTCTTGTGACGGCCGGGGGTTCAACAGAGAGCCCGGGGAACAGGTATTAGCGGTGGCAGTCTGCGACAGGATAGGACATCCCACCGGCGTCCCGATCACATTCTGGTATTGCTCTGAGGCAATCTGCAACTGCGATTTTCGCAGGATGGGATCTATCCCCAGATCGATAAACGGAGCCAGAGCAACGGGACCATAGATCGTGATGCGGTACTCCGCGTTGGTCACAATGCTAAGATCGCCGCCCGGGAAGGTGATCTGATCAATCGGAATGGGTATTGTCACATTGCCCGCCAGTGGATTCTGCGGGTTCAGAGGCACAGGCTTTCCATCAGCATTGGTCAGTGTGATCGATCCCACGTTCGGCAGGAACGTCACCGGAGAGACCGAACGTATGTCAAACCCGCGCAGATCGTTCTCGCCGCCCATGTAAGCACGCTGGAACGGAGGCGCAACCAAACCACCATAGCCGGTGATGAAGGATCCCTGAACGTTGAAGCCCAGCGCATTGCGCCGGTTCTGCATCGGGATGAACTTCTTGTACTGAACGATCGGCCGGACCGATCGAATGGTTCCTCCCAACCCCGCGAGCTCTATTCCGGTCGTGAACTGATGTCCGTGGTGAGGTGAGATCGGACTGTCCAGCGTATTGAAAGAAAAGTTGGGAAAGATCTTGCTGGTGATGATTCCATCGAGGGCAACGGGGCCGGAAACGCCGCGGAACGCCAGGAATTCGAAGAGGT
>JBAWCJ010000083.1:0-1979 GCA_049590215.1 Candidatus Sulfotelmatobacter sp.
AAGAGCTGCAGGGGGCGGTGATCTCCCCGCAGGGGGACCGCATCGCGCTTCAGATTGACTCAGGAGAGAACGATATCTGGGTGCTCGATTTGGCGCGCGGCGTTCGCACCAGACTGACCTTTGGACCGGTGGCGAACACTTCCCCAGTCTGGTCGCCTGACGGCAAGTGGATCGCCTATGCCTCGCCTCGCGCTGGTCAATTCAACCTCTACCGCAAACCCTCCGATGGCAGCGGCGCGGAGGAGCTTCTGCTCACCGATGACCAGGGGATTGAGCCCAGCGACTGGTCGCGCGACGGGAAGTATCTCATCTATAACCGGGGCGGTCCCACGGGCCAGACCTGGGCCCTTCCGCTCCAGGGTGAGCGCAAACCGTCGATGGTGTTGTCGCGGGGCGCATTTGCAAAGTTTTCGCCAGACGGCCGCTGGCTCGCCTACACGTCGGATGAATCGGGCGCGTTTGAAGTGTATGTGGTGGCCTTTGGTGGCGGGCAGGCCAAGTGGCAGGTCTCGGCCAATGCCGGACAACTGCCGCTATGGAGCAGGGACGGCAAGGAACTTTACTATTTGGACGCGACTTTCGATATCTTCGCCGTGCCGGTGAGGGATGCGGGAGGAGCTCTGCAATTCGGCGTGCCGCAGGCGATGGTCAGCAACTGGTCTGCGCCGCAAGCTTTCTACGATGTTGCCCCCGACGGAAAGAAAATTCTGCTCAACCGGATTGCGCAACAGGTGAGCCAATCGGTCACGGTGGTTACGAACTTTACGGCGGGGTTGAAGAAGTAAGCGCAACCAGTATCCTGAACTCGCCTTAGACTACTCACACGGGTGTAGCATGAAAATTTCCATTCGCATTGCAGCCGCAGTGCTGCTGCTCATAGCTTCCATGTCCATGTCGGCACGAGACCGATCCAACGCGCGCTCGATGGTCATCACACGCTACGGCATTGTTGCTACCAGCCATGTGCAGGCGTCCGTGGCAGGAGCGAAGATTTTGGAACGTGGAGGCTCTGCCGTGGATGCGGCGATTGCCGCGAACGCCGTGCTGGGCGTGACCGAGCCCATGATGAACGGCATGGGCGGCGATCTGTTTGCGATTTACTGGGAGGCGAAAACCGGCAAGCTGTACGGGCTGAACGCGAGCGGATGGGCGCCGCGGGGGTTGACCATCGCGCATGTGAAAGCACAGGATGCGACCGCTATGCCGAGGTTTGGCATTGACTCGGTCACGGTGCCGGGTGCGGTTGCTGGTTGGAATGCGCTGCACCAGCGTTTTGGGAAACTGGCTTGGAAAGATCTTTTCCAGTCTGCGATTTCTTATGCTGACGACGGCTATCCCGTGCCGGAGGTGATTGCGTCGTATTGGAATGATGCCGCTGAAACAGTTTCGCACGATACCGAGGCGCGGCGGATTTATCTGCCTGGTGGCAAGCCTCCGGTGGTCGGGCAGGTCTTTCAGAATCATGATCTCGCCAAGGCTCTGCGGTTAGTCGCTGAGGGAGGTCCTGATGCGTTCTATAAAGGTGAAATTGCGCGCGCGATTGTGAGCACGTCGCAGAGCGCGGGCGGAGCGATGGCGGCGGACGATCTGGCAGACTTTTCGCCGGAATGGGTTGAGCCGATTTCAACCACTTATCGCGACTGGACCGTCTACGAGCTTCCTCCCAACGGGCAGGGAATGGCGGCGCTTGAGATGCTGAATATCATGGAGACTTCTGCGCCGTCTCCTGATGGACCTCTGAGCGCCGTCGAGTTGCATAAAAAGATCGAAGCCATGAAGCTGGCTTACGCCGATCTGGGGCGGTACAACGGCGATCCGCGTTTCGCGAAGATTCCGGTGAAGGGAATCCTCTCGAAAGAATACGCGCGAGAGCGCGCCAGGCTGATCGATCCCGGCAAGGCTAACTGTGCGGTTGCCGCCGGCACGCCGCCTTTCAGCGACACAACTTATCTCTCGGTGGTCGATCGCGAGGGCAACAT
>JBAWCJ010000084.1:0-2809 GCA_049590215.1 Candidatus Sulfotelmatobacter sp.
CGGTGTCCAGCACCTGCGAGAGTGAAGGCGAGAACGCCAGTGCATACACAGTAGTATTACTGTTGCCGATGGCGGCCACGACGTCATCGGTTTTGGTCACATGGCTCCCATGGTCGCGGTTTTCGCAAACCAGGAGCAGTACCCGCTTGCGCTCGGGCGATTCTTTTTCAAGCAAACTAACAGAAAAAGCTACGGCGTCGCGGATCGCGGCGCCGTTGTCGCCCGCTTGCAGCCCCTTAAGGTCTTCAAGAAAAGGGTTTTCATCGTCGCTGAAGTCCTCGACCAGATTGACACGACTATCAAATTCGACCAAGGCGACTCGCGATCGGAGTTGATCGAAAACAGGAATCAGCATGGGGCCGATCCCACGCATTCTGGAAAATTCGCGCCAGGCTCTCCTTCCTGTCTGAATTGCCACGACAACTGAAGCGGGCTCAGATTCGGCGGAATCGTCTAAACGAATCGTTTGTTCCACGCCATCGTCGTCGATTACGAAATCTTTTTGCGTTAAGCCGTAGACGATATGGCCTTCCGCATCCTTCACCAGCGTCGGTACCAGCACCACATTCGACTGAACGCGAAGATTAGAATCCTGCTGGGCGACAGCCGCGCTTACGAGCAACAGGACTAATGGACAAACCCTTGCCAACATTATGGGAGGGATGATACGCGATGCCGAGAGAGTTGCCTGTGCTTATCCGATTGTTGCCGGAACGTCGCCATCGGCTGCAAAGTCAAGCGCCGCGTTCTTGGGCCGACTTGCTGCTAACATTCCTTGGGAACGTCCGCATGCTTGAACTCACCACGCCGGTGCAATACGTCAAAGGGATTGGTCCGCGGCTGGCGGAAATTCTTGCCACCAAGGGTATATCGACGGTGGGCGATCTGCTGAATTATCTGCCGTTTCGCTACGAAGACCGGTTGAATCCGCGCGGGATTGGCGAGTTGCGCGCCGGCGAAATGGCTACCGTGATTGGCGAAGTGCGGAACTCAGGTTTGTTTCGCACCCGCAAGATGCCGATTTTTCAATTAACCGTGGGGCAGGGGCGATCGAAGCTGCGGTGCCTCTGGTTTCATGGCACTTACCTGCAGGACAAATTCAAGCCCGGCCAGTTGATTGCGCTCTATGGCAAGGTGGAGCAAGATTCGCGCAGCGGAGAACTGCAGATCATCCAGCCACAATTTGAAATGCTGGGTGATGCCGGCTCTGATGGCGCGGATGATAAGGCCGCTACATCCCTCGAAGTGGGGCGCATCGTGCCTATCTATGAATCGGCGGGGCAAGGGCGCGTCACCGCACGCTGGTTTCGACGAGTGATCCGCACCGCTTTGGATGATCTTACCCCGGACCTTGCCGAAACCATCCCAACCGTTGTGCGGGAGCGACTGGCGCTGCTTTCGCCGCGAGAGGCGTTGTGGAAAGTGCATTGGCCCGAGGCTGGAGAGAGCCTGGCGGAGTTGCAGTCGTCACGCACACCGGCGCACATCCGGCTGATTTTTGAGGAATTGTTTTTTATCGAGCTAGGGTTGGAGCTGAAGCGGCGCCAGCAGAAGACGCAAACCGGCATCGCTTTTCGCCTGGACGACCGGGTACGACAGGCGATCAAGAAAATTCTGCCATTCCATCCTACGGCGGCGCAGAAGCGGGTGCTGAAAGAGATTGCCGACGACATGCAAAAGCCTTATCCCATGCGGCGTTTGCTGCAGGGAGATGTGGGCTCGGGAAAAACCATTATCGGCTTTCAGGCGGCGATCATCGCCATCGAAAACGGGTGCCAGGTGGCGTTGATGGCGCCTACTGAAATTCTTGCGCAACAGCATTACTTCTCTGCGCGCAGAATTCTGGAGAATGCGGGATATCGAATCGTCCTGCTGACCGGATCGCTCGAAGCCGACCGGAAGCGCGACATTCGTCGCCACATCGCTCAAGGAGACGCGCAGCTTGTTATTGGCACGCATGCCCTGCTGGAGGAGAAAGTTGAGTTCGCGAAGCCGGGGCTGGTCATCGTCGATGAACAGCACCGCTTCGGCGTTCTGCAGCGCTTGAAGCTGATGAAGAAGTCGGGCGAAGGCGGTGATGACAAGACTCCCGCCGAGCCCGACGTTCTGGTCATGACCGCGACGCCCATCCCGCGCACGCTGGCGCTCACGCTTTATGGCGATCTTGATCTCAGCGTACTTGATGAGCTTCCGCCGGGGCGCACGCCGATCGTGACGCGTCGGATTACTGACGACCGCTCGCCCGAGGTGTGGGATTTTGTGCGGAAGCAGGTCGCGAAGGGGCACCAGGTATATGTGGTCTACCCCGTCATCGCTGAAAACGAAGAGACCGAGCTGAAGGCTGCGATCAAGATGTACCGCGAGCTGAGCGGCAAAGTATTCGCTGATCTGAAGGTCGGGCTGCTGCACGGCCGGCTTGATTCCGAATTGAAAGATCAGGTCATGCGTAGGTTTCAGAAAGGCGAGTTGCAGATTCTGGTAGCGACCACGGTAATTGAAGTTGGCGTGGATGTGCCGAATGCGACCGTCATGGTCATCGAACATGCCGAGCGCTTCGGCCTGGCGCAGCTTCACCAGCTGCGCGGACGCATTGGGCGCGGGGCGGCGAAGTCTTACTGCATTCTGATGACCGGCGGCAAAGTGACGGAAGAAGGCGAGCGGCGTCTCGATGCGATGGTGCGTACCAATGACGGATTTCAGATCGCCGAACTCGATCTGGAACTGCGCGGGCCGGGAGAGTTTTTCGGTACGCGTCAGGCCGGTATGCCGAGTTTTCGCGTGGCCAACCTGATTCGTGACCGGCAATTGC
>JBAWCJ010000085.1:0-9427 GCA_049590215.1 Candidatus Sulfotelmatobacter sp.
CCCCTGATCACTATTTTCCCGCTCTCCCCTGACTAGCCAGGTCCATGCCCTTCAGCACATCATTGGCGAAAAAGAATTTCCCATCGGCCGGCACCATCATGATCTGCAGCTTGTCCGAGAGCCGCTCCGCCACAATCTTATTAATCAGCAGCGGATTGTCTTTCAATATCGCTGCCTCGCTGTGCAGCCGCTCCGCATCCGCCACCGCCGTCACCCGGATACGATCCGCCTCCGCTTCCGCCAGCAGCCTGCGCCGCTCACCTTCAGCTTTGCTGTCCATCACCTTGGCCTGCGCCTCCGCGTCCGCCAGCAATTTCCTGCGTTCCCCCTCAGCCTTGCTGTCGATCTCTTTCGCCTGGGCTTCCGCCTCTGCATTCTGGATGGTAGCTTCCTTGCGCGCCTGCGCCTCCAGTCGGCTCTGCTGGATTTGTTTCGCCTTCAGCGGCAACGTGTATTGCATCGCGTCGGCCTCACCCTTCGCCTGCAAAACGTGCACCTGTGCCTCACCCTCCGCCTGCTTCACTTGTTGTACCTTTGCCGCCTCGGCTTCCAGTTCGGCAATCCGCACTTCCTTAGTCTTTAGCTCCGTCTCGACGCCCATGCGGTCATTCTCCTGCTCCTTCAGCAGCAAAGTCTCCAGCCCCTTGGCATATTCGGGAGGGAGTTGTAAATCCCGCAGCATCACCTCTTTCACCACAATCCCATCTGCCGCCAGCTTTTGCGTGATCATCGCCGAGGCTCGCTGCCGCACTTCCTCACGCTTCGCGGAAAAAACATCGCGCACCGTATAGTTCGGAACGATCTCCCGCCAAACACTTGCCACCGTTGGTGGAACAATTTCCTTTTCCACCGGACGCGGCAAATTCCCCTGGATATAATCCAGCCGCTTCGCATCCAGCCGGTACCGCACCGTAATCGCCAGCCCCAAAGTCAGTCCTTCCTTAGCCTGCACATCAAGAAGTCGCGGCCTCGGGGGAAGGCCTCCCGCGGAAGGCTTCGGGACTTCCGAATCCCCGGTAGTAAAAATCTGATCCCGAGTGTCAAACAGCGCCACATCCTCCACCAGCGGCATCACCATGTGCGCGCCCGGATAAAGCGTCCCCGGCACCGTTCCGCTCACGTTGCTAATCCTCACCCCAGCCATCCCGCTCGGCACCACCATAATGCTGAAAGCCACCAGCAATGGTCCCCAGGCCAGCATCGCCAAAGCCAGCGAAGTCCGCCACCGGACTGCCACTGGAACTGCACTGACCGCTCCTCCTGGAGTAGCCAGCAATCTCCGGTACAGAAATTCGCGATACAAATCGTAGGTGAGAATGCACACCGCCGCGATCATCATCCCCACGCCGCACGTAATCAGCAAATACCGCAACGCCAGCATCGTAGTTCTCCTATGCGCCTCAGCGCTTCTGCTCTGCTTTCACCGGCACGGTCTGCGCGACGCTCTCTCGCGTGATTTGCGGGACGCATTGTTGGACGAAGAACAGCCGGAACACCTGCCCGAAAATCAGTTCCTCCGCCAGCAACGCCACCGCCACTGAAAAAATCAGGCCCGCCACCACCGCCATAAATGTGATCGCCATCTGCATAAAGCCTCCCGCGTGCTCCAACCTGCATCGCAGGATGAACGCCAATCTTCGGCGCACTGAAAATGCAGGACTTACAATAAGTTATGGAATCGGTGAGCGGTGTCTAGCTGAAGTCACTGTGTCAGGCGGAACACAAAGGCGGAGGTGCTGCTGGCGAGAGAAACCCAATTGGCTTTAAGGCGCCCGGCCCCTGCCGTCTGGGGTAACGGCTCTGTGGGGTTCTGTGGGTTGGAGCCGGGCGATCTTCAACTACTCAGAACTAATTCAGTGCCAACAGTTTCCCACCGCGCACTCTCAATTTCCGTGACGGCCGTCATCCTTCTACGTGATCCTCATCACGAGGAAGCCTTCGCCACAGAGATAAAAAAACCTCTAGTTCTTATCCTCCGTTCTTGGTTTTCTCCGTGTATCTGCGCCTCTGTGGTGAAAGCTTGTTCCGGCGGTCATTTGACTCCCAATTCCCCAGCCGCTATCGTTGCCCGCATGAACGTAGTCAAAGCCACGCGCCAGTTCGAAGCCTGGCTCGCCCAGCGCACCCGCATCGACCAGAAAGACCTGCGCGTGAAACACTCCAACATGAAGAAGGACTGCTTCATGTTCCTCCGCGCCACTTATTACCGCTGGGCGCAACTCTGGCCGCAAGTCTGTCCAGACCTCGCTCATGCCCCAAAAGTCCTGGCGGTAGGCGATCTCCATGTAGAAAATTTCGGCACCTGGCGCGACATTGAAGGCCGCCTCATCTGGGGCGTAAACGATTTCGACGAAGCTTGGCCCATGGCCTACGCCATCGATTTAGTCCGCTTAGCCGTAAGTGCTCACCTCGCCGCCGAGGCCGGACATCTTCCCGTCAAACGCGACGACATCTGCACCGCCATTCTCGAAGGCTATTGCGAAAGCATGCGGCAAAAAGGTTGCGCCTTCGTGCTCGAAGAAAGGCACGGATGGCTGCGCCGCATCGCCGAAAGCGAGTTGCGCGATCCCGTCCATTTCTGGCAGAAGATGGACGCGCTTCCCACCCTCAAAACTGAATGCCCCATCAGCGCCATCGACGCCATCGAGCACCTGATGCCCGGCCCCGGAATTTCCTATCGCCTCGCCCACCGCGTCGCCGGACTCGGCAGCCTCGGCCACGCCCGTTACGTCGCCATCGCCGACTGGCACGGCGGCCAAATCGCCCGCGAAGCCAAAGCCCTGGTCCCATCGTCCTCGCACTGGGCGCAAAGCATCGACGCCGGAAAAAATTGCGGTCCCGCCGAAATCCTCTACCAGACCATCATCAACCGTGCCGTTCGCTGTCCCGACCCCTTCGTTCAGCTCCGCGGTCGCTGGATCGTCCGCCGCCTCGGCCCTCACTGCTCCCGCATCGAACTAGCATCCCTTCGCGCTCCAGACACCGAACTCCGCCTGCTCCACGCCATGGGATACGAAACCGCCAACATTCACTTGGGCACGCCAACCGCCCGCAAAGCCATCCTCCGCCACATCGACAAACAAAAACCAAAGTGGCTGCACCAGGCCGCCGAACAAATGCTCCAGTCCGTCCGCGAAGACTGGCAAGTCTGGAAGAAAAAAGGCTACGCCTGACCCTATGCTCATGTGGGGACGGGCGCCTTCGCCCGTCCCGCCGAGCGAAGCGAAGCGCCTCGACCACAAGCGCCGTGTGAAGTCGGAATCTCGACAAACTGCAAGCGGGCGGAGCAGGCGTTCCTAGCCTGCGTCAAAAGCTCAAACAAGTGGAAGCGGGCTTTAGCCCCTGAGGTGCTCGTGCGTTACACTATCTCGCCGCCATGCCGCGCACTTCCCATGATCCCAACGACCTCCTAACCGAACTGGAAGCCGCCAAAAACCAATTCAGTCCGGGCCAAACCACGAAAATCCAAAAGCTCCTAACCCAACTCTCCAACCTCCAACTAGATCCCTACCAGCTAATCCGCTTCCATGAAGCGCTTCTGTTCCTCCGCGCCTTCCCTCCCGGCCCGGCCGAAATCCCCCGCATAGAAAATCTCCTGAACACCTTTCACCGGCGCATAGAAAAACTCCGCGCCACAAACGCCGACATGTCCATCTTCGACGACTTCGACACCTCCGGCATGGCTGGCACCACCATGCAAGACACGCTCTCCTTCGACGTAGCCCATTGGCTCGTACATCGCATTCCAAAAAATGTCGAAATCGCCTGGAACGACTACTGGGACGACTGCCAATCCGAGCGTGCCCGAGGCAACACCTGGCCCCGTTTCATTCCTTTGTTAGAAGAAGACGCCGACGTAGAAGCCAACATCCCATGGACAACCTGGATCGACGCAGCGAGGGGCCGCCAGAACGCGCTCCCATGGCTGCTAAATCAATTCGCGAAGCTCCCGCTCCCCGCCCGCCAGCAATCCGAACTCTACGACTCGCTCCGTCTCCCGCTCCGCCTGAACCTCGAAAACCTCAAACTCTCCCGCACCCGCAACTGGACCACCCCCCGCCGTTTCTACTTCCACGAATCCCCGCTAATCCAGCGCAGCGAAATCAATCTGGCTCAGGAATTATCCAAGCCCGCACCGAAACTAAAAAAACTCTCCCGCGCCGCCGGAGAATCCGCAATGCAATCCATCCGCGAAGTAATGGTAGTCCGCTACCGCGAACTCTACGGCACCACGCTGGGCGATCCGAGCACGGTAGTCAAAGCCGACCTCGGTCGCGGCGTAACCATGCATTTCTGGGGACTGCCTCCGACCCGCCGTCTCCCGCTCCGCGCCTACGTGGCTGGCTACACCGAAAAAAACGGAGTCCCCATCAACTACATCGAAGCCATAGGCCTCTGCGAATGGATCGAGGTCGGCTTCAACACGTTCTACACCTACCGCCAAGGCGAAACCGCCTGGATCTACGCCCAGGCCCTGCGCTGCCTCCGCGCCCTGACCAAAGCCGATTGCATCTCAATCTACCCATACCAGATCGGCCAGAACAACGACGAAGCCATCGAAAGCGGCGCATTCTGGTTCTATCGCAAACTAGGCTTCCGCCCCGGCCGCCCCGATCTCGAAAAGTTGTGTGAACGAGAAGAAAAAAGAATCGCCGCCAACCCGAACTACCGCACCCCACCCCGCACTCTGAAACGCCTTGCCGAAGCCCACATGTTCTACGACGTCGGAGCGCCGACGAATAATATTCTCGGCAGGAAAGGATTCGTATCAGGGCACGCCTTAAGGCGTGCCGAAGGCGTCGCTAAATCAGCCCCGGCTTTAGCCGCTGCGGGCCCCGGCCCCTGGGATACCTTCTCCGCCCGCAACCTGGGCCTCCGAATCAACCGCCGCATGTCGCGCAAATTCAACGGAGATAGCCAGAAAATCCGCCAAGCCTCCGCCGCCGCCGTAACCCAAGCCCTAAACCTCAACCCCACGCGCTGGACCCCTCTTCAAAAGCATTCCCTCGAAAACTGGTCCCTGGTCTTGTCCGAAATCCCCAACCTATCGCGCTGGACGCGCAACGAAAAAGAGCAACTGATAAGGATAATCCGCGCCAAGAGCGCCCCCAGCGAAATGCCCTACCTACGCCAGACCCAATACCACCCCCGCCTCCGATCAAAACTCCTCCGCCAGGGCTCGACCGCGTAGGGCGGGCGCCACTCGCGGACTTACTTCAAGCCCATGTCACCATCGTACTGTCGGATAACCCCGTAACACTCGCAGGCGGAGTCTTCAAGTTTGTTGCGGTTTACGATCTTCACCGCGCCGCGGGTGTACTCGATGAGCCCCTTCTTCTGCAAAATCCCAGCTGCTAGGCTCACGCTGGGCCTGTCTGTCCCCAGCATCGTTGCCAGAAAATCATGAGTGATGGGCAGCGCTCCTGAATCCACCCTGTCCTGAGTCATCAGCAACCATCGCGCCAGGCGCTGCTTTATCTCGTGCAGCCGATTACAAGCGGCGGTTTGAGCAACCTGCATACCCCGAATCGCGGCATAGCGGTTCAACAGCATTCGCAGGTGTGGGGTGGATTCCAAAACATTTTGCAGAGCCCCAACTCTTACCCGAAATCCGTCCCCTGTGATTTGTACCACCCCGCGCAGCGGCCCCCTGGTCAGCCCAACCGCCGCCTGTGTTCCCGTGAAGCCCTCATTGCCAACGATGCCAGCTTCCGCCGTTCGTCCATCTTTCATAACCACTACAAGAGATATCAAACCTCGGCTTAGGAAATAAGCGAACTCCAGTCTTCCGCCCGCCTCGTGAAGCACAAGATGGTTCGACAAGCGCACGTATTCAAGGTGGGGGCGAAGTGAGATGTACTCGCTATCGGAGATCGATAGAAGTATTTTGTTGCCGACTGGCTTTCCTGCGGCGTTCGTGCGCTCGCCAGACTGCACGGTTTGGAGGTTCTTACGCGCCACAAGCGAGAACCGAAGAACCTCCCGGACGCGGGGGCGAACTCACCCGCCGTGATCTGTGAAACAGAAACTACATTTATTCGCGTTTCGCCGAGGATTGTACAGGGTGCGAACCATACGCTTCTGTAGGGTATCTTACATTGGCCTCGCTGCTGCAGCGCGCCAGCGTCACGACCGCGCGCCTTGAACCCGGTGCCGAAATCAGGCGTTCCCTCGCCAAAAATTTATCCAGATATGTAGGCCGCCCGACAGACCGCCCAGATTGGCGCGAGTAAAGTGTTGTCCATTTCTCTAAGCATCTTCCGTCACCCGCGGACTTCGCGACAGTTTTTTGCTGTAGCCATTCAGTACGCCGCTGTGAAAGGAGAACGCTTCGTCCCTCGACGGCTGGCTCGTAGTAGCCGTGCACTCAGATAACGTCGGGACTCAGCGAAACGGGCGGCCATGAACCGGAAGCTGGTATGGATTGAGCAACCACATTTTGGGGGCTTTGGTTGCTCCGAGTGTGGCTGGCGGTTCAAGCCTTCTGGTCCGCCGGCAGGGGCATCTTTCGATGAAATGATGCGTAACTTCGAGCTGCGGCGTGACAAAGAGTTTGCCCTGCACGTTTGTGCCGATCACCCAAAGAACCGGGAGCACAAGCCTTGAATAGGTCAAACCACCCCTTCACGCTCGCCAATATTTTCGAGGGGGCGCTCCACCCCAGTCTCTCCGTTCTTTGGAAGACTGGGGTGGGGCTTTTGATCCCGCACCTGCTAAAGTCATTCATATCGCGAATTCATGCCCCACCCCATCCTCCTCTACGACGGCGTCTGCGCACTCTGCAATTCTTTTGTCCGATTCATCCTCCGCCGCGATCGCAACGCCATCTTCCGCTTCGCCTCCCTGCAAAGCGCGTTCGCCGCTCCCATCCTCGCCCGCCACGGCGCCAGCCCCACCGATCTGGATACAGTTTACTTAGTCGTTAACCATGAACTCCCCGACGAATATCTGCTCCCTCGTTCCGAAGCCATCCTCTTCGTCTTAAAGCAACTAGGAGGTCCCTGGCGCGCACTCGCATCCCTGCTGCAATTTCTGCCCAAATCCCTCCGAGACGCCGTCTACAACGCCATAGCGCGGCACCGCTACCGCATCTTCGGCCGCTACGAAGTCTGTATGCTGCCGCCTGTTCAACATCGCAGCCGCTTCCTCGATCTTTAAATAGAAAGTCGCGGTTTTAGAGGGATAACTTTCAATTGGGCCCTCCGTCTAACCGACGTGCGTCTGATCAAGCTCGGAATCGTTCTGTTTGCTTGCGTCGCGCTGATCCTGCCACAACAGCTTTGGCCGCAGGCGGCGCAACTCAAGACTGTTGGCGCCGTTCTGGATCGCTACAAGCAGGCTCTGGGCGGCGTCGAGGCCATAGCGCATGTCCAGTCCGAAACCGTACGCGGAGAAATTGAAGGCACCGGCCTTTTCGGCAAAGCGACCTTCGTTTCTTACGCTAAGCCGTTCAAGTCGATCTTTAAAGTCACCCATGCCGACGGCAGCGAAGTCATTTCCGGATTTGACGGCGAAGTTTCGTGGTCGATCGATGCCCAGGGACCGAGCATCGACAAAGACACCGCCCTCGAAGCCGTGCGCCGCGACGCCGACCTGCAATACGCGCTCCACCAGCCCGACTATTTCAAAAACCTCGAACTCGCGGGCGTGACGGATTTTGACGGCCGTACCTGCTACTGGCTTCACGGCACCACGCACTGGGGCAAGGACAACAATCAGTTCTACGATGTCCAAACCGGCCTGCTCGCCGGCTACCGTTTTCAGGCGGACAACAAGTCCGCGGCAGTCTCGACCCTAGTGTTTCAGGACTACAAAAACTTCGGCGGACCCATGGTGGCGACGAAACTCATCTCGCGCACCGGCGACCGCATGCGGACTTTCACCGTTAACTCCGTCACCTACGAGGCCCTCGCAGAATCAGTCTTCGATTTGCCGCCCTCAGTCAAGGCGCTGCTGAAGTGAGTGAGACGACCTCCGCTGTGGTGGAGCAAACCTGGGCCAGCACTCGACCAAGGGCGGGTCGCACCAAATGTCACGCGGAGTGACGTTCTTTGAATTCTTCGATCTTGGCCTTGGCCTTCTCTTTCGTGTCATCCACGGACTGGCTGATCTTCTCCCGGTTCTCGGCGGCCTTTTCGGAAGCGGCTTGCTTGTGCGACTCGTGGATCTGCTTCGCGGCGTCTTTCGCGTCGCCCCAAGTTTCCTTCGCCGCGCCTTTGGCCTGATTGACCACTCCTTTATTGGCTAGGTTGTCGTTACCAACACTTTCCCCGACGCTCTGCTGCACCTTGCCCACTGCCTGATCGATCTTGCCAATCACCTGATCCTTATTCATGAGTTCCTCCTCTATTTTGTCTCGTTGCGGCATTCTTCCGAATGCGGTTGAGGCCATCCTGTGCCTGAATCGTATCGCCTGTATTTCGCGTGAGCCATCGGGCGAACCGGGTAGACTGCCTGAATTTAAACAGCAGCCTGGTCGCACAGTTTCGAAACCAGGAAAAAGTCACGCGCTCTTGCGAATTTTCGCCGCCATCTTTCTTGCATTCACGGCGCGCGGTTTCGCGCGACCGACGGCGACGGTTCTCTTTTTCTTTTTCTTTTTCTTGGCTGCGGATTTGACTGCAGGCACCAATTCCAGCTTAGGTTGGTTTCCCGCGCGATGGTGGCCATGCTGAAGCGGCTGGATGCGCGCAGCTTCTTCGTCCACTCGTAGCTGATTGGCGGCATATTTCTGCCGCTCTTCGTCAAGATATTCTGCGATCGTTTGAGTGCTCATGGCTGCGAGTGTCGCAGAAGTGTGTGATGCAAATCTGTTTCATTTTGGCCACTCTGGGACAGCCTCGGTTGCGCGGATGCAGAGGTGGGGCAGTTCCCCTTTCGCAAAAATAAATTCTGAAGAGGCGAGTTCGGGTTCTTTGCTTTGCGTCGCCGGGAGCGTCCCTCTGGGTACCCCCTCCCCCCTGGGGTCTAGTGGAGTCATCGAGTTAGCAGGAAATTCCCCGCAAAATCCGCATGGCAAAGGACTTAGATACTAAAATCCATGAAACAAAGGACTTAGACGCGGGGCGATGCGAGTTCACCCGACCGTCACGGCCTCGACCATGATTACGCGATTTGAAGGCGCGCACAAGGTCAGATGTCACACAGGCAGGCTGTGGAAATAAAAAGCGGCTGGCCTTTCCTTCTACTCGAGTTGCGGGTGCCCCGTCCTCGTCTCTGCGCTTTTTGCAGAGACAGGGCGGGGATTTTGATCTGGAGCTCTCAACTGCGGCGTGACCCCGAGTAGTTCCCGCTTCCGCGCCGTCCACTGAGACTCAATCTCCACCACTCCCTCGACGCCCGAGACGTAGTGGCGAAAACTGCTCCACGCCCACAACTCGGGGCTCGATACCAAACCTCTGCTCACCGGATTGCGATGGATGTACCG
>JBAWCJ010000086.1:0-16672 GCA_049590215.1 Candidatus Sulfotelmatobacter sp.
AGCAAGGCAAGGTCATGGTCGAGTGGGATCCTTACACGTTCGCCATCCTTACCGAAATTGGCGGCACGGCGCAGTTCAAGGACTTGCAGGAAGGCGTGACTTTACATGAAGAGGTAGACGAAGTCACTGGATTGTCGCGGCACGTCGTGGGCGATTCGCCCGACGAGAAGCGGCAGCCCGCGATCGTGGTCAAGGGCAAGACGAGCAAACGCTACTTGATGCCTTCGCGTTCTCACCTTATGGTGCAGGACGGCGACACTGTTTCCCCGGGAGACGTGCTGGCCAAGATCCCGCGTGAAACTACCAAGACCAAGGACATCACGGGCGGTCTACCGCGCGTGGTCGAGCTCTTCGAGGCCCGCAAGCCGCATGAAACCGCGGTCATCAGCGAAATCGATGGCACGGTGAAGTTCGGTGAGGTCTCCAAGGGACAGCGCAAAATCTATGTGCAGGCCGACAACGGCACGGAGAAAGAATACTCGGTGCCGCGCGGCGTTCACATTAACGTGCAGGAAGGCGAGCGCGTCAAGGCGGGCGAACCGCTGATGGATGGCCCGCTCAACCCGCATGACATTCTGGCTGTGCTCGGCGAAAAAGAACTGCAGTCTTACCTGGTGAACGAAATCCAGGAAGTCTATCGGCTGCAGGGCGTCAACATCAGCGACAAGCACATTGAGGTGATTGTCCGCCAGATGATGCGCTGGGTGCAGGTCGAGGACGTGGGCGACACCACGTTCCTGCTTGAGGACAAACTGGACAAGTTCCACTTCCGCGAGGAGAACGAGCGTGTGATCAAGGAAGGCGGCAGACCGGCTACCGGACGGCCGTTGCTCCTGGGCATCACCAAGGCGTCGCTCGCGACCGACTCGTTCATCTCGGCAGCGTCGTTCCAGGAGACCACGCGTGTTCTCACTGAGGCTTCGATTAACGGCAGGGTCGATTACCTGCGCGGCCTCAAGGAGAACGTGATCGTCGGCCGCCTGATCCCTGCCGGAACCGGCATGGAGTACTACCGGAACGTGCGCCTCTCGCCAGAAATGGAAGAGGCCGCGGCCAAGGTACAGGCGGAAGTCTCGGCGGCTTACGAAGAAGCCGAGCGCGCTCTCGAGATGATGCGCCACGAGGGCGAAACCGAAGAACTAGCGGCGGAGTAAGCCGAACTACAATTAACCTCGGGGGCGAACGAACCAGTTTCGCCCCCGAATTTGTTTGTCATCCTGAGCGAAGCGTTCTTTGCATAGCGAAGGATCTGGGCGAGCCACGCGAAGGGTCGCGTTCTTTGCGACCCACTGATCGCTTGTATGGCTCGCTTCCACATTACCCCCCATGCACGCAAACGCAAAGCGATTGCCGACCGAGGAACCTGGCCCGCTTCCCTCGTTGCAACCGGCACCTTCCGGCCCTAAGCTAGGGCCAGCGATGCTTCGTTTCCTAAGACTCTTGCGGCTGGCCTTCTGGCGTTCCTTCCAGCACGACGCCTTTTCCATCGCCAAAGCGTCCGCCTATTCCGCCATTCTTACTTTTTTCCCTGCGCTACTGGTGGTCGGCTCAGTGCTGGCCACCTGGCGCAAGGGCGCGCCCTACATGCGCGAGATCTCTTACGCGCTATCGCGCATCCTTCCCGCCGGAAGCAATGCGGCGATGAACTTCATGCGCAGCGCGGCGCAACGCCCCGTGAGCCTGCTCATCACTGCTTCCCTGCTGACCCTGTGGACCGCTTCCGGCGTGATGATTTCCTGGATGGAGGGCTTCCGCCGCTGTTATGAGTTGCCGAAAATTTGGGGGCTGGTGAAGGAGCGGCTGATCTCATTCCTGCTGGTGATTTTCGCGCTTGTGCCTATGACTTTCGCGACCTTGCTGGTGGCTTTAGGCAGCAAGGTTGAAACCAACATTCTTTTCTACACCGCGCGGGAATACAGCCTTTACATCCTGGTGATGTGGGGCGCCATCCGCTGGCTGATCGCCACTCTTACCAGCATTGCCGTGATTGCACTCATCTACCACAATGCGGTCCCGCGCACTCAGCCCTGGCATAGCGTTATTCCGGGTGCCACGCTCGCCACCGCGATGTGGTTCTCGGCTACCCTGCTGTTTGGCTTCTACCTGAGGCATTACGCCGACTACAGTATTATTTACGGATCGCTCGGCGCCGCTATTGCGCTGCTGGTCTGGATGTACATGGTCTCCCTGGTCGTGCTGGTGGGGGCGGAATTCAACGCCATGCTGTTTCCCCGCACCATGCTGGGAAAAGAACTGACTGCGGTGAGTGGACCCAGGGCGGCGGATTAACGCTCCGCGTGGCGGACCTGAAATCTCGCCGGTCATCCCGAGCGCAGCGAGGGACTTTGGTTCTTGCTTGCGCCGCGGCGTCTCAGGGGTCCCAAACAGAAACCAAGATCGCTCGCTTCGCTCGGGATGACAGCGCTGTGGGTGTTTCGAGGAAAGCTAAGGAGAAGAGTGAAGTCCAGAACGCTACAGCTCGCGACAGAAAACTCCGTAAGCGCGCGGACGTCCCTTTCGTCTCCCGGCGCTCGCCGCGCCAAGATCATCTGCACCATCGGTCCGGCTAGTCATTCCGAGGCGGCGATGCGCGACCTGCTTCGCCTTGGCATGGATGTAGCCCGCTTAAATTTTTCCCACGGCACGCACGAAGAACACGCCCGGAATATCGAACGCCTGCGCCGCGCCGCCGTGAAAGAAAACCGGACCCTCTGCATCCTGCAGGATTTGCAAGGTCCCAAGATCCGCACTGGACGCCTGGAGCGCCACGAACCTATCCTGCTCGAGAGCGGCTCGACTGTAATCATCACCCCGCGTGACGTCCCCGGAACCCCTACGCGCATCTCCACTACCTTCCCCGATCTCGCAAGCGAACTTGCCCCCGGCGCTCGCATTCTTCTACGCGACGGCCTCATCGAATTGCGCGTGCGCACGGTGCGGGGGAAGGATGTGGTCTGCGATATTCTGAATGGCGGGATGTTGGGCGAGCACCAGGGCATCAATTTACCCGGCACCGCTTTGTCGATTCCGGCCCTCACGGGAAAAGACCGCAAGGATCTCGAGTTCGGCCTCAAGCACGGCGTGGACGCGGTTGCACTCTCTTTCGTGCGCTCCGCCGCCGATGTGAACATGGTCAGACGCATTGTTACCGGACGCGGCGGCGACACTCCTCTCATCGCGAAACTCGAGAAGCCGCAGGCGATTGATCATCTGGAAGAAATTCTGGAGGCCTGCGATGGTGTCATGGTCGCGCGCGGAGATCTCGGTGTCGAAATGGCTCCGGAAAAAGTCCCGGTGATTCAGAAGCATGTGATCCGCCGTGCCGCCCAGTGGCGCAAGCCGGTGATCACGGCCACACAAATGCTCGAATCGATGGTCGAAAACCCGCGCCCCACGCGGGCTGAGGCCAGTGACGTCGCCAACGCAATTTTCGACGGGAGCGATTCGGTGATGCTCTCTGCCGAAACGGCCAGCGGCCGCTATCCCCGCGAGGCGGTTGCCATGATGTCGCGCATCGTCATCGAAGCCGAGAGCAACATGGGAGAGTTTACGCTGCCCCGCCGGCGTCGCGATCGCCATGGACTTTCCATCGCGGAAACTATTTGCGAATCGATCGCGCACGCCGCCGAAGACCTGCCCATGGGCGCCATCGCGGTTTTCACCGAGACCGGCAACACCGCGCGCATGATTTCCAAATACCGTCCGCAAGCCGCAATCTATGCCTTCACTCACAACGCAACTGTGGCGCAGCGCACCAATCTCTACTGGGGCGTGCATCCCGTGAAATGCGCGCAGCCGGTCTCCACTGACGGCATGGTCGATATGGCCGAGGAAGAGCTTTTGAGCCGCGGCCTGCTGAAGTCCGGGGATGTGCTGGGCGTCGTCGCCGGTACGCGCCAGGCTTCCGGTTCCACCAACTTCATGCGTCTGCACACGGTCACTGCGGAAGAGGCCGACGCCGTCCCGCGATCGAAACGCAAGCGCACCACCGCTCGTCAAAAGCTATAATCGCGGAGTATGTCGCAGGAGTATTTATCCATCGCGATCTGGGAACCGCTGCCCGGCATGGAGGCGGCTTCGCTCGCGACCATCCACGAACTCAACGCCATCGTCTCGAACAAAGGGTACGGCCGCGATCTGCTTTACCGCGGCGGCGATTCCCACTACATACTGCTTCGTTACTGGAATTCCGAACAAGCCCGCCGCACAGCTCAGGAAGATCCCGAGCTGCTTCGCTGCTGGGCCCGCTTGGGAAACGAGATTCAGATCCTGAAAGTTTATGAGAAGCTGGAAGAAGTTGGCGTCTAGATCGCCAGACTTGCCAGCTGGAGTTGATGTCCATCGAATGATGTCCATTGAATCCAGTCCGCAAGTTCTTACCGACGTCTCGGTGGACCCGTTCGTGCGCGGCCTTCTGCACCGCCCTGTGAATCCAAATGGCGACGGCCTTGTTCTGACCCACGGAGCCGGATCAAACTGTCAATCTCCGCTGCTGATCGCGTTGGCGAACACGTTTGCCGAAACTGGCTTCTTCGTGCTGCGCTGCGATCTGCCCTACCGTCAGGATCGGCCCTACGGTCCGCCCGGGCCGGGCGACGGCAAACGCGATCGCGCAGGCCTGAAGAACGCTATCGCAGTCTTGAAGAATCTCGCGAGCGGCCGCATATTTGTCGGTGGCCACTCCTACGGCGGACGGCAGGCCAGCATGCTCTGCGCCGAGACTGCAGAGAAATCCCCGGAAGAGGCTGCGAGACTGGCTGCCGGCCTGCTCTTGCTGTCTTATCCTCTGCATCCACCGCGCAAGCCCGAGCAGCTCCGCACTCAGCATTTTTTTCACCTGCACACGCCCGCGCTCTTTGTCCAAGGCACTCGCGATCCCTTCGGCTCGATTGCAGAGATCGAGCAAGCCTTGAAGCTGATACCGGTGAAGACGAAGCTGATGCAGGTCGAAGGCGCGGGTCATGATTTGGGATTCAAGGGGAAAGCCGGGCGGGACAAGTTATCGGGAAGCGTGCTGTCGGAATTCCAGGAGTTCTTCGCGAAGTAGAAATTCAAATCCTAACCAGCATGGGGTCCGTGTAAATCCGCGGCAAACGGCTAGTTCACCCACCCCGACTTCGACCCGCCATTACCCTTGTTCGGATCGTCATCCGGCGGAATATAATTACCGTGCTCATCGAAATGAACGTCGCGGTCGTGCTTGCGCATGTAGACTTCAAACTTTCTCGCCGCCCGCCGCCGCCGCCAGCGGTAATACTCGTTGCGTGCCTCGTAGAAACGTTCTGAGATGCGCAGGGAAACTCCCGCCGAGAAAAACGCAGCATGCCAGACGAATCCCGCGCCCAGCCCCAGAAGCGAGACACAGTAAAAAAGTGCGAAGTGGTTGAGCAGCAAGTAGGCTGTCTCGAGACCAGCAATGCCCAGAACAATCCACTTCACCGGAATCTGAATGGGGAGCGGAAACAGCATTAAGGGCGCGTCCCGATTAAACAGATAGAACACCATCAGAATCGCGTTGGCGGCAGCAGCGCTGCCCCACGCCGGGCCTCTCGCAATCACGCCAGTAAGCGAAAGAGCGAATCCGGCGATTCCTGAAAGTGCGACGCTGCTGAAGAACAGGCCGTAAAACCGAGCCCAGCCGACGCGCTCCTGCACCGCTGCCCCGAGAAAATAGACCCCCAACAGCGACAAAACAAATTCCAGAGGATCAACATACATGAAGGCGTAAGTCACGAACTGCCACAACCAGCCTTGCCGAATGTGTGCGGGATCCAAAATGCCGAATGCGAGCAGGGTCGAGCCGGCCGCCGGGGCAAACGACATCGACAGAAGGATGACTACGTAAATCGCGGCGCTGGCGATGATGATCTGCCGGACCGCACCGCGAAACGGCGGCAGCATCATTTCGAAGGAAGTGTTTCTTGGCATGAACTCGAAACCGTCGTACCGCTCTTATCCTAACAGCTTCCCCATCATCGCTCCGGCACGGGCACAACCGGCAAACTTCGGTGTCCTTCCGCGTCCAGAGCCCTGACCGCGAAGATGACATTATCCTTCGAAAGGTTCAGAGTGGCGCGCAGAACGTTGCCAACCTTTTGGACATGCTCCCATTCCGGGCTGGTCGTGGCCCGCCACAGAACCTCATATTCCGCCGCCCGGCCGCCTGGCGACGCTTCCCATACAAGTGTCGAATCGTTCTGCAGATCCTTGGTCAGCAAGTGCACATTCGCCGGAGGCGCGGGCGCCGACGCCAGCGACGCCAGCGTCGCGGCATTCAGCCGCGCCACACGCGCCACATAGTCGAAGTCCACAAACTTCGCCAGGTCGCCATATTCAATGCCATTCTCGGTGCGGACGTTCTGGTGCTGGTGATGAAAATCTTCGCGAAACTCGGTGAAGCGCACCGCAGCAAAGCCCTGCTGATTGAAAGAATAGTGGTCGCCGCCGCGCAAGTACCGGTCCAGCCGGAACACAAGAACCGGCTCTACGCCCACATCTTTAGAATAAGCACGGTCCACATCGGCGACGTAGCGAGCCAGTTGCCGCGACCCGGAGTCGTTCTCCCCGCCTAGCGTGCGAATCCGCCGGACATCCTGCTCCGTCGCCGCGGCGGGCAAGCCCTCAGAAAAGACGCGCACCACGGAATGGTCCTGCTCCGCACTCATATCGCCGCCGACGATGTCATTATTCAGCACTGCCTCGAGGTCCCAGCCCTCGTCTTTCGCCATCTTCGCGAAGTGGCGGCTGCCGTTCAATCCCTGCTCTTCGCTCGCCACCGTCAGAAAAATAATCGTTGCCGGAAACTTCATTTTGCTCAGCACCCGGGCGCATTCCAGGCTGACCGCGGTTCCGCTGGCGTCGTCATTCGCGCCCGGAGCATCCGCCTTCACGTCGAGAGTATCGCTGGGGCGCGAATCGTAGTGCCCAGTCACCAGCACGATGCGCTTCGCGTTCTCTACATCCGTCCCCTTCAAAACCGCATAAACATTGGTGATTTCGGTAGGCTGGGGGATGCGGTCGCCGGCCGGCTCGGTAAAGCTGTCAGTCTTCACTTCCAGGCAGCCGCCGCAATCTTTCGCGTAACGTTCGAACTCAGACTTGATCCATTCGCGCGCCGCGCCAATCCCGCGTCCCGCAGCAATCGCGGCCGGGTCTTGTGCTGACAGCGTCAGTCGAGTTCCAAAGCTCGCCAGCTTCTCAATGTTCGCCCGGATACGCTCCGCTGAAACTTGCTGCAGCGCGGCGGAAATGCGGCCATCCACGGCCATCGGTTCCGCGGCGCTGGAACCGGCCTGATTCTGCGCGGCAGCCACGGTGGCCAAGCTAAGCACCAGCCACACAGCCACAAGCAACGGTCTTTTCTCGAAGAGGGAAATCATGTACGCTCCGGCTTAAAGAAATGTCAAGGGTGACGGCGGCTTTCCCAAAGATTATAAATCCCCTAGTCCCGAGCGCTCACCCCTTGACCTGCGGCGGGGAAAGAATCTAAATATTATGAAGCGTATCTAAGAGGTCATTGAAGTATGCCATCAAATGGGAGTGGAGGAGTCATGGTTCTTTGTCCCGAATGCGAAACCGATCTGGATGTAGAAGAGGAAGAGGTCGACGAGGGCGAGATCGTCTCCTGTCCGGAGTGCGGCACGGATTTCGAAGTCGTGACCACCAGTCCGCTGGAGTTGAAGGCGATCGAAGCCGGCTATGTGGAAGAGGAAGAAGAAGTGGAAAGCGAAGACGGTGACGATTCCTAGATTTCAACCCGCGTTTCGGCTTGCACGCTTGTACTCTTCCTGCTTCTTACTAGTTTTCTTCTGTGCGGCTCTGGGCCCGCGCGTCCTGCCGGTGGCCAGTGCATCCCCCGCCTCCAAAAACTTGAAGCCGACCGATCCCTATGCGCTCATCTTTGGAACGGTCTGGGGCCCCGACGATCGTCCCGTCTATGGCATCACTGTTAAGATCCGCCGCGTGCCGGATAAAAAGCCCAAGTGGCAAGTCTATTCCGATCATTCCGGCGAATTCGCCCAGCGGGTTCCCGCAGGCAAAGCTGACTACGTGGTCTCCGCCGATCTCAAGGGCGTGAAAATGACGGACGGCTCCCAGTTGCATCTGGCGGAAGAGGTCCCCGTCCACGTAGAGTATGACGAGCGCGTGGACATTGGTTTGCACTTGACGAAGTAGGCGGTTCGGGAGAGAAGAGGTATGGGCAAGTATGGCTTCTAGAATGTTTTGCAAGAACGCTTTCCTGATGGCCGCCGCGCTCCTTCTGGTCATCTCCGTAGCAGCCAACGCCGCTCCCGACAACAAGGACAAGGCGCAAGGCCGGTTGCTGCTCGGCAAAGTGCTCGACCAGCAGGATAATCCCGTGGTCGGCGCCATCGTCTACGTGACCAACCTGCGCACTCACGCGGTCAAGACCTACATTGTTGGCCATGAAGGCACTTATCGTTTTCCTGGCCTTTCTACCACGGATTATGAGGTCTATGCCCAGTACAACGGCCACAAAAGCGACACTAAGTCGGTCAGCCAGTTTGACGACCGCTCTCAGGTCTACATCGATCTCAGAATCGACATGCGATGAGTTTGCCGTGCCCGAAAAGAAGCGTCTGCGATACAACTTTTGCTGCTCGGTAGGGTTCAATAGGTAGAGAAGGTCTTTTTTCGGAGGAGAACCTTGAAATTATTGCGCTTGCTTCACAATAAGAATCGTTATGCCTTGGCCGCGGGGACAGTGTTCGCGGCCTTGGTTTTGACCGCCGCAGCGGCGCTGTCGGCTGGCGCGCAACAGGGCGCGATGAGCCCTTATCAGGGCGAAGCCGACGGCGTCAGTGCCGGCGGCAAGTGGATGGAGTTCCGGTCAGAGGACAAAATGACCGGAGCGAAAAAAGTCCGCTTCGAGCTGCTCTCGAACAATTATCTGCGGGAAGACCCGGACTACAAGCCCCGAATCGAAATCACATGCAGCGACGGCAAATACCAGCGCGCTGTCTTTAACCCCGGCGCCCGGCTGGGACGGCCCGACTACCCCGGCTTCTGGGGCCAGCCTAAGATGGAGGTTCTTGTCCGCATTGACGGAAGCCATGACCATAAGGGCTGGAATTGGGAAGCCGATCGCGTCCTATCCATGGATAAGGGCACGGTCCGCGGCGCAATCGGGGCCCAGGTATTCAACGTGGAAGTCAGGACCAGGACCGGGTATGCGATTGCCGAATTCTCGCCCGGGGGTTTAAACCTGGATGAGGTGAGGCACGCCTGCGATCTGACTCCGCATAAGCCCTAGCAACGTTTGAGGGTAAATCCGGTTACGAAACTCACAAAGGGCTGGGCCTGCGGGCTCAGCCTTTGTGACTTTAGGCGCAGCCCGGTCAGCACTTGCGTTCCTGCCCCTCCTGCTGTTTCACTTGGACTATTCCAGCAGTCGTGGTCGAATCGGGACAGGTCAGAAGTCTGCGAGGTCAAGCTAAAGATGGGCGGAGGCGTGATCGAAGGGGCGGCGTTCCTGCTGTTCATCGTGGGAGTGTGTGTCTACGTCGTCATCCTTTATAACGAACTGGTGCGGCTGCGCAATGACAATGACCGCGCCTGGGCAAACATTGATGTGCTGCTCAAGCAGCGCCACGATGAGATCCCGAACCTGGTCGAGACCGTGAAGGGCTACATGCAGCACGAGCAGCAGACGCTGGTGGCGGTGACGCAGGCACGGGCCGCGTCCATGAACGCGGCCAGTATTGGACAGAAAGCGCACGCTGATTTGACCATGACTGCCGCGCTGCGCAGCTTGTTTGCCGTGGCGGAAAATTATCCGCAGCTCAAGGACAATGAAAACTTTCTCAAGCTGCAGAACCGCATCAGCGAACTCGAAGAGCGCATCGCTGACCGGCGCGAGTTCTTCAACGATGACGTCAACACCTACAACACCCGCATCGGTCAAATCCCCGAGGTGTTTCTAGCCAGCTTCATGGAATTAAAACCCCGCTCCATGTTTAAGGTGTCTGACGAGGACCGCAGGCTGGTCGAGGTTAAATTTCAAAACGCAGCCGGAGCGTAAGCGGAAGCGGTTGTTCCAATCCCCTTCGCGCAAATCCTACCCCAGCAGTTTTGCGGCGTCTTTAGCGTAATAAGTCAAGATGATGCTGGCCCCCGCGCGCCGTATGCTTTGCAGCGATTCCATCATGACGCGGTCGCGCTCGATCCATCCATTTTGCGCTGCGGCTTCTATCATGGCGTATTCGCCGGAGACTTGATAGGCGGCTAGCGGCAGATCGAAACGCAGCCGAGCGGCTGCGATGACGTCGAGGTAAGGCAGTGCCGGTTTGACCATGATCATGTCGGCCCCTTCTTCGATGTCGAGTTCAATTTCGCGCATGGCTTCGCGCAGGTTCGCGCCATCCATCTGATAAGACCGACGGTCGCCGAATTGCGGAGTGGAGTCGGCGGCTTCGCGGAACGGACCGTAGAATCCCGAAGCAAACTTGGCTGCGTAGGAAAGAATGGGCGTGTTCTCGAAGCTGGCATCATCGAGCGCGCGGCGGATCGCGGCGACTCGCCCATCCATCATGTCGGAGGGCGCGATGATGTCGATGCCGGCGCGGGCGAGCGAGACCGCTGTGCGCGCCAGGAGTTCGAGGCTGGCATCGTTGTCGATCTCGAATCTGGACTCAACGGCTTGCGCGACCATCGATGCCAGCTCGTCGAGCACTTTTTCTTTTTCCTCGCGGTTCTTCACTGCCTTCACTGCGATGCCCCGCCGCGTGGCATTTTGCAAAGCGTCCCGGGCAGCAGCTCCGAGTGACTGAGGCGTGGATCTTGGCTTTACGATCCCGCAGTGTCCGTGAGACATGTATTCGCAGAGGCAGACGTCGCCCATCAAGATCAGGTCGGGAACCTCGCGCTTCAGGGCGCGGGCGGCCTGCTGCACAATGCCGTCGTCAGCCCAAGCTCCGGTGGCGACATCGTCCTTCTTGTGGGGGAGACCGAAGAGAATCACCGAGGACACGCCGAGGGAGTGAACTTCCCGCGCCTCTTTTACCGCCTCATCCACCGAGAGGTTGAAGACACCCGGCATGGACCGAACCGCCTTGCGCACACCTTCGCCGGGGCAAACGAATATGGGGTAGACAAAGGCATCAGGAGTGAGGCGCGTTTCGCGCACCAAATCGCGAAGCTGAGAGGTGCGGCGGAGACGGCGAAGACGGGTAACAGGAAAGGCCATGAAAGCCACCTCACCGGATTGAGCGCCTTTCAAATCCCGATTCTAGCAGAAGTGGTGATCTGAAAGGACTTAGTTGGCACGGAAGGCGTTAAGCCGGTCGAGGCCAGGTGACGATAGTAACCTGCTCAGCCCGGAAGCGAGCTGAGAAACCCCGCTCTTATCCATAAAATTGAAAGACATACATAACAACACACGCTGATGAGTCGTTTCGCACAATATCGCTGGTTCGTGCTTGCAGGCGGCGTCACGCTGGCATTTGCCGCAGTGTCGTTGACCGTGCCGCGCGGTCCGGCGCTGGCCGCGATTTCTGATGTTGGATCTCTTCTGCTGTACCTCGCAGTCGCAGTTGCCATGCTGGCCAACGCGTGGTCGGAGCGGGGGGCCAACCGGCGGTTTTGGGCGCTGATGGGCGCCGGGGGCGTTCTGTGGGCCGCCAATCAGGCGGCGTGGGTCTATTGCGAGGTGGTGCGCCGCACGACGGTGCCAGATCCGTGGTTTATGGATGTCTTTCTCTTTCTCCACCTGGTTCCTATGATCGCGGCAGTTGGGTTACGCCCCCATCGGACCGAAGGTGAGCGAAAACTCCACGTGGGTGCTCTGGACTTCCTGCTGCTGCTCGTTTGGTGGGTGTTTCTCTATGCATTCGTTGTGTTCCCCTCGCAATATGTGTCGCTGAACGTGGCGGCATACCACAGGAACTACAGCTCCCTCTACATGCTTGAGAGTGGCGTGCTCATCCTGATGCTGGGGCTCGCTTCCCGGGGCGCGCCTGCGGGATGGAAAAAGGTGTACCTGAACCTGTTGACGGCAAGTGGGCTCTACGCCTTCTACGGCGCGGGATTCCTGGGCGTGACCCTGGCGTTCGCCAAAGGGGAATACTACTCGGGAAGTCTCTACGATATTCCGTTGATAGGCGCTGCAAGCTGGATGGCGGCCACCGCGCTGACTGCGCGCCAGTGGAAGCCAGAACCCGCTCCGGCCAAGGCTGATGACACGTGGGGTGCGATGACCCTGCGACTCGCGATGCTGGCGATGCTTTCCTTGCCAGCGTTGGGACTCTGGGTCTATCGATGGGACGCTTCACTGCGTCAGGCGCGGACCTTCCGTCTCTTTACCGTGCTGGCAGCCATGCTGGTGCTGGGCGTATTCGTTTTTGTGCGCCAGTATCTGCAGGATCAGGCATTGATCCATTTGCTGGGGGATTCGCGTCGCAGCTTCGAGAACGAGCAACGCTTGCAAAGCCACCTGGTGCAGCGCGAGAAGCTGGCTTCTCTGGGCCAGCTGGTTGCGGGCGCCGCACACGAGATCGACCATCCCCTCACGGCAATCATGGAGTATTCCGAGAAGCTGTGGTCGAACCAGCGCTTGACCAGCGAGCAGGACACGCTGGTGCGCAAGATCGTGAATCAATCTCAACGTACCCGCGAGCTGATCTCGAACCTGCTGAGTTTCGCACAAAAAAGCTCTGGAGAGAAAACGATGGTCGATCTCGGCACACTTCTCCAGCGCAGCGTTCAAATGCGGGAGCTGCAGCGGCATGATCAGAAAATTCGCATCGAGACCGTGATCGAGCCCAACCTGCCGCGCGTGTGGGGTGACGGCCACCAACTCTTCCAGACGTTCGTCCAGATCGTGGAAAACGCCTTGGACGCGCTCGAAGAAGCGGGCGGAGGCTCGCTTCAAGTGAGCGCCCAGCATCATCGGCAAGAAGTCGTCGTGCAGTTTTCCGACAGCGGCCCAGGCGTAAAAGAGCCGCATCGGGTGTTCGATCCTTTCTACACAACAAAACCGATCGGCAAAGGCACGGGCTTGGGACTGAGTGCCGTATATGGCGTGGTGCAAGATCATCGCGGACAAATCACTTGCCAGAACAAGCCGGAAGGCGGAGCGGTATTCGTGCTGCGCCTGCCCGTGGCGAAACAAGGCGACGGCCAGGCGCTGGCAGCCGTCCAGTCGTAGGAAATCTGTCATCCTGAACAAGCGTTCTTTGCGCAGTGAAGGATCTGGGCGAGCCGCGCGAAGCGTCGCGTTCTTTGCGACGCAATAATCGCGCGTTTGGCTCGTTTCCCTATCAACCCGCACCGTTATCTTCTTCACGCCCTTCCTGTAACATGAATTCCAATGTCCGAAGCGATGTCCCAACCGCTTATCCACAGCTCCGCGCGCGTCCTTGAGTTCGACGCCTGGCGTGAATTGCTGCGCGGATACTCGTCTTCGCCGCTGGGCCACGCGAAGATTCGAGCCCTCGCACCTTCCACCGATTCCGCCTGGATTGCCGGGCAACAGGAGCTGACCGCTGAAGTGCGGGAGTTCCGCCGCGTGGGCGGGCGCTTCGATTTTTCCGGACTGCTGGATATCGCAGAGCGGATTCAGAAGTCTCGAATCGCGGGAGCTACGCTCGAAACCACGGAGATTCGCGACGTCCTGCTGGTGGTAGACCGCGCTGCCGAGTGGCGCGAGGTCGCCTTGCATCCGCCCGTGAACATGAGGACAGAATGGCGGCGACTGCGCGTGCTTTCGGAAAACGTGCCCGACTTCACCGATTTCTTGCGTTCGTTTCGAAACAAGATTCTGCCCGATGGCACGCTGGAAGACCACGCTTCGCCGGAACTGGCGCGCATTCGCCGCGAGATCGAAAAGCAGAGGCGCGTGATTCAGGAATCGCTGCGCGGATACTTGCGGCGCCTAGCTGAGGATGGAACCGTGCAGGATGAACTGGTAACCATCCGCGGCGAGCGCTTTGTCATCCCAGTAAAAATTGAGCAGAAACGGCGGGTGCAAGGTGTTGTGCATGGAGCGAGTTCGAGCGGCCAGACTGTATTTGTTGAGCCCCTGGAGACCATCGAGCAGAACAACGAACTGGTTCGCTTGCTCGACGAAGAGCAAGCCGAGATTCATCGCATCCTGCTCGAGATGACCCGCCGCATCGGTGAGCAGTCGGCGGCAATCCTGGCCTCAGCCGAGGTCCTCAGCGAGCTGGAACTGCAGTTCGCCAAGGCCCGCTTCGCCGAAGACTACAACTGCGTAACGGTGCAGTTGAGTGGGAGCGCTAAGAACCAAGAAGAACCACATGGGGACAGCCGTCCTCGGCTGCCTGCCCTGAGCGAAGCCGAAGGGTCCGCGAGCGCAGCTCGCCTCCTTCTGCACAACGCACGCCATCCGCTGCTCGAGCGCAATCTAAAGCTCAAAGGCGCAGCGGTAGTCCCAATCAGCGTCGAACTCGAAGGCGCCCGCCGGCAGCTCGTGATCACCGGTCCGAATACAGGAGGGAAAACAGTAGCCCTTAAGACGGTGGGCCTGTTGGCCTTGATGGCGCAATCGGGAAGTCCAGTTCCCGCCGACCGGGCGGAGATGCCAGTGTTCGATGCGGTGCTGGCCGATATTGGCGACTACCAATCGATCGAGCAGAATCTCTCAACTTTTTCAGCGCACGTCACCAACATCGATTTCATTTCGCGCACCGCGACCGCGCACTCGCTCGTACTGCTCGATGAACTGGGCTCAGCCACTGACCCCGAGGAGGGCGCAGCGCTGGCGGTTGCGATTGCAGGATACTTTGGCCGCATCGGCTGCATGACAGTGATTTCAACCCATCACACATCGTTGAAAGTCTATGGCGCAAATACCCCGGGCGTGATCAATGCTTCGGTGGGCTTCGATGAAACTACGCTGCAACCCACCTACGAATTAAAAATGGGAGTGCCCGGAGCGTCTGCGGGAATCAACATCGCGCAGCGGCTGGGGTTGAATCCGACGATTATCGAAGCGGCACGGGCACGTCTCTGCTCGCAGGCCCGCGATGTCGGCGAATTTCTCGACAAACTTCATGCCAGCTTGCGCGACGCGGAAGGCGAACGCCTGCGTCTTCAGAAAGGCCAGGAAGATGTTGAGCGCGAAAGATCCCGTTTAGCGGTTGAAGGGAAAAAAGACCAGCAGACAAAGATCCGCGAGATGGAAAAGAAACTGGAGAGCGTTCTGCGCGACTTCGAATACCACGCCCGCGAGGCGGTGAACGCCATCCAGGAGCGGGCCGCGGCGCAGAAGCTGTCCAAAGACGCGGAGCGCCGCATCGCCAAATTGCGCCGCGAATTTCGCGAGCAGTTCGATTCCACCGTGGTGGCGCACGCGAGCGGCGCAGATGAGGGTGATCCTCATGCGCAGCCCCAGGTTGTTAAGCACGTCTCGGAAGGCGACACGGTCAAACTGAAATCGACCGGGCGTGCGGCCAGAGTTGCGCGCAAGCTTGATGACAATCACTTTGAAGTGGAAGTGGGCGCGATGAAGATGAAGATCGCGCGCGACGATATTGCCGAAGTGCTGAGCAAAGCAGCGGATTCTCCGGTGAAGGCGGCGCGGGCGCGCGGGATTTCCGTGTCGCTCAGTAACCAGAATGAAGGCGAGAACGCGGCCTCGGAGATCAACGTCATTGGTTTTAATGTGGACGATGCGACTCGGGCCGTCGAGAAATTCGTCGACCACGCATTTCTCGCCGGCCTGCCGCGGGTGCGCGTGGTCCACGGCAGCGGCATGGGCATCCTGCGCAAGGCATTGCGGCAGGCGTTGCAGCAGCATCCCCACGTGGAGTCAGTTGCCGAGCCTCCGCAGAACGAGGGTGGCGGCGGGGCAACCGTGGTGGAGTTGCGAGTCTAGGCGAGACATGCGCCCAATTTGTGTCACCAGATAATCTTTTCCCAGTTGTCATCTTCAAGGGCCTGGCGGGCCGCTCGGGCGACTGTCTTTTTTTGCGCCGCCGTCAGGTCATCAGAAACAATATTTTCCGGGTTGGCCGGGTCGCGAATCATGGTTTGCTCGAAACGGCTCGAGAGATAGCGCAGCACCGCGAAAACGTTGTCCGAGAGCTGGCCGAAGCGCTCACCTTCGAGAGCCAGCAGAGTTGCCAGTCCCAAATAGAACGAGGGAAACTCCAGGGCATGACGCTCACGCCAAATCTTCAGCGCGCAAATCTCTTGCGTGCGCCCTGACCTTGCGATCAGGTGGACATGCTGCGCCACATTGGTGCTGCAAGGAGAACCGGGCTCCTTGTGGTACAGAACTTGCATGCCCCCGCTGACCGCCGACGCGGGGATCAGATCCACGCGCAATTTGTTGCTCTCCACCTGCATGGAAACTTCGCGCGTGCGCGGCTGCAGATTCTGATCGGCCAGGTATTCGAACAGCTTCCAGAACACATTTCGTATCTCCATCTTCTGGGACAGCTGCAGGCAGAGAAGGATGTCTACGTGGGAGGACAAAGTGATCGCCGTGCCTTGGGCATAGGCCCCGGAGAGCGTGACGCTCAGCAGTTGTTGCCCGCCCCAGCGCTTCAGCAGCGGGATCATGGCATCGGCAGCATGGTGTGACGCCGAGCCCACACCTGGGCTGGTCTGATATTTCCCAACCACCGAGGCGGCGTACTGTTCGACGGTAGACACGGTGAAGATGCACCCTCGGGTGCTCTATCGGCAG
>JBAWCJ010000087.1:0-33863 GCA_049590215.1 Candidatus Sulfotelmatobacter sp.
TAGAGCTCAGTGGCGCGGCGGCGGATGGCCTCTTGCATTTCAGGAGAGTAGTTCCCAGAGCCCCGCGCCATATCAGAATCGCCTCACGCAATCAGGATTGCTAGCATCATACTAGTCGTGTTGGAGCACCCACGAACCCCCGCAAGCACACAAAAGGACAGGGCATTTATCAGTTTGGGAACGATTGCAATCAAAACGGGCCAGTTGACCGGAGCCGTTGGCGGGCCTACCATTACCGCGTTCGGCACTTGGTTCCTCTCATGATCGGCCAGACCGTATCCCACTATCGCATCCTGGGCAAGCTCGGGGGCGGTGGTATGGGCGTGGTTTATGAGGCCGAGGACCTGAAACTTGGGCGGCATGTTGCCCTGAAGTTCATCCCCGAAAACCTTGTGGGCGACCCCAAATCGCTGGAACGCTTCACGCGCGAGGCGAGGGCGGCGTCGCTGCTGAATCACCAGAACATCTGCACTATCCATGGCATTGAGGATAACGGCGGGCATCCCTTCATTGTGATGGAGAAGCTCGAGGGCGAGAGCCTGAAACAAGCCATTTCTGGGCAGGCGATGCAGACCGAGCGGGTGCTCGACATCAGCATCCAGGTCGCGGACGCGCTGGCGGCGTCACATGCCAAGGGAATTGTGCACCGCGATATTAAGCCGGCGAACATTTTCCTCACTCCAAGTGGACAGGTGAAGGTGCTCGATTTCGGGTTGGCCAAGCTCGTCCACAACGTTGGCACCGACAGTGACGGAGGAGCGGCGGCGGACAATTCGCTGACCGCAGTGGGAGTGATTCCCGGGACCGCAGTTTACATGTCGCCCGAGCAAGCGCGCAGCGACGAAATCGACTTCCGCAGCGACCTGTTTTCCTTTGGCGTGGTGATGTATGAAATGTCGACCGGGAAAAAGCCGTTTACCGGCAAAAACTCGCTGATGACGCTGGATGCGGTGCTGCATCAGAAACCGGTTCCACCCGGAGAATTGAATCCAACAGTGCCGGTGGAGCTCGAAGGCATCATCGGCAAGGCGATGGAGAAGGATCGCAACGAGCGCTATCAGAGCGCCACGCAGATGAAGGCCGATCTGCAGCAGTTGAAGCGGGAGCAGGAATCAGGGCAGGTGAAGAGCGGCCTGCACCCGGCCAAGTTGCGGGTTGCCAGCAATACGTTCGGGCGAGCCGGCACCAGCCGATGGCAGTTGTGGGTACTGCTGGGAACGGCGGCAGTGCTGGTGACGGTGTTGGCGGCGGTGGGAGCCTACTGGTTTAAGCATCGGTCGATGGTGAGCCTGCAGGAAGCGAATGCGATCGCTGTCTTGCCGCTGCAGAACATGAACGGCGATTTTGCCGTGGATTATCTCCGCTTCGCCCTGGCGGACGAACTGACGAGCGTGCTGACCTATTCACGATCGCTCGAGGTGCGGCCTTCGTCGGTCACGCGAAAGTATGTCGAAGTGGACCTTGATCCACGCAAGGTAGGGCAGGAATTGCATGTAGGCAAGTTGGTGACCGGGCACTTCCTGCGGCAGGGTGAACAGCTAACCGTGACCCTGGAAGCGATTGATGTTACTAACGACCGGCTGCTCTGGCAGGCGAACGTGACGTCAGGAGTGAATGACTTAATCTCCCTGCAGAATAAATTGACCACACAGGTGCAGCAGGGGCTATTGCCCGTGCTCGGCGGCGGGGGAGGAGAGTTGGATACGGCGTCGCGCCCGAAGAATCCAGAGGCGTATGACCTCTACCTGCATAGCCTCGCTCTATCCCACGATGTTGCTCAGAATAAGGATGCCATCGCGGTGCTGGAACATGTAGTTGGAGAGGATCCGGGCTACGCGCCGGCGTGGGATGCATTGGGATACCGGTACTATTACGATTCTTATTACGGCGGGGGCGGCGAGGAGGTATTCCAGCGCTCTAATCGCGCATATGAGAAGGCGCTGGCCCTGGATCCGAACAAGGTCGATGCAGCCAGCAGTCTGATTGCCCACCGCGTGGAACGGGGCGAAATAAGCCCGGCCTACGACGCGGCAACAGACTTAGTGCGACGTCGACCGCAGAGCGCTGATGCGCATTTCGCGCTTAGCTACGTGCTGCGTTATGCGGGCATGCAGGAGCAGTCGACGCAGGAGTGCAATACTGCGCGATCGCTCGATCCCGGAAACTCCAACTTCCGGTCGTGCGCATGGGCGTTTCTCGAACTGGGGAAGACCGACCAGGCGATGGATTTCGTCCATCTGGACCCCGGGACGGAGTGGGCGGCCTGGGTCTCGACATACGACCATTTGGCCGCGGGGAATGTGGCGCAGGCCCGCGAGAGCCTGAAGAACATGTCGAAAAATGTAATCTACCATCGAGAGTTGCTGTCAGCGTGCACCCAGACGCAACGGCCGGCTGACATGGACCGCATTGTCCGCGAAGCGGAATCATCGGCCATGATGGAACCTGACCCCGAAGCGTGGTATCACGTAGGCGCGCTCCTCGCGTATTGCGGGCAGACGGAGCCGGCCTTGCGTTTGCTGAAGGCGTCGGTACAGCAGAATTATTGCGCGTATTCGGCGCTGCTGGAGGATCCACTCCTGAAAGACTTGCGCAAGGATACTGCGTTTAATGATGTACTGACTGCAGCCAGCGCGTGTCAGGAGGCGCTGAAGGAAGGGCGGCGGTAGAGCAGATCAGCTCTCAGTTCTCAGTTATTGGATCCTGGTTTTGGCGCGCGGGGTTACTCTTGCTTCTTGCCGGCGTCTAATTTGATCGAGGGGAAAGAATTTGCGTCGGAGCCGGGGTAGGCCCCATCCTGTTAGGGTGAAATCTGCTAAGACTCACTACCTTGCCGGGCGTGTGGGACGGTTCGTTCAGCCTTTCGTCCACAACTTGATCGCTCGATCGTCATTCATATTTTTTTTCGCCGCGCTGCCGGTTCTGCTGGTGGCTTCGCCGCAGCAGACTGCGGAAAGCTCGACGGAGCAGGCTGCGTCAGCCCGGGCGAAACAGGCCCTGGCGACCGATTTTGCGCAGCTTCCCTACCAAGGCACTCCGCCTGTGCTCCCTCAAGATCGAGGAATCCTAGGTCTGCGCCTGATGCTGCGGCGGCTAGGGACGACTGCGCGGCTGATGCAGACGGTGGCTCATCCCGACGATGAAGATGGCGGCATGCTCACGCTGGAGTCGCGCGGGCGCGGAGCAAGCGTGCTCCTGATGACTCTGAATCGCGGCGAGGGTGGGCAGAACAAGGTCGGCAGCAATTTGTCGGATGTGCTCGGTGTGCTGCGGACGCTCGAACTGCTAGCTGCGGACGAATATTACGGGGTGCAGGAGCGCTTCTCGCGCGTGGCTGATTTCGGGTTCTCAAAAAGCGCAGATGAGACGTTCGCGAAGTGGGGCGGACACGACATCGCCCTCGCCGATATGGTGCGGGTAATTCGCACGTTTCGTCCGGATGTGCTGGTGGCAAGGTTTTCAGGCACGCCGCGCGATGGCCACGGGCACCATCAGGCTTCAAGCATCCTGACGCAGGAGGCATTCCGCGCGGCAGCTGATCCGAAGCGGTTTCCTGAGCAGATCGCGCAAGGTCTCCTGCCATGGCAGGCGAAGAAGCTTTACATCGGAAATGTTTGCGGCTTCGGGGCGATGACCTGTGAGGACGCGAAGTGGACGGTGAAGTTGAATACCGGAGTGCCGAACCCGGATCTGGGCGGCTCGTATGTGCAGTTCGCGATGCAAGGATTGCGGCATCAGCTCTCACAAGGGTCGGCGAATTGGACTGTGGAGCCGGGTGACCGGTTTACGTTCTACAAACTGGTGGATTCGCTAAAGCCGGCGAAGCTCGATAAAGATGGGCACGAGAAAGATTTCTTTGATGGTCTCGATACAACTCTACCCGGGCTGGCGGCGAGACTGGGGACGGAGCAATCGAAGGTTCCACAGTTGCGGCGGGATCTGACTGAGATCGCAAAAAAGATCGCCGCTGCCGGTGAAGATGCCAAAGGTAACGATTCTTCGGCAGCGGCGGCGCCTTTGATGGGAGTGGTGGTCGGGTTGGACCGGATTCGTGCAGAGGTCAGCAAGAGTGCGGTCAACGTTGGCGCAAAGTCCGATCTACTGGCGCGACTGGAAGAAAAGAGCGAGCAGGCGGAGACTGCACTCAACGAAGCGTTGCATATCACGCTTGAAGCGACAACCGTTTCTCGCGTGGACGTGAACGGCACGCCGGTAAAAGAGGTCCTGAAAAAAGAAGCGGACGCAATGACCACGGTTTCGCCAGGTCAGGAATTTCTGGCAGCGGTGGATTTTCACAACGGATCAAAACAGTCGCTGGTCATGGACGGTATAAAGCTCGAGGTGCCTGAAGGCTGGGCGACAATTTCCGACAAGACGAAGCGGTTTTCGGTCCAGCCCGGGCAAGATGCGCGGGTAGTCTTTCGCCTGAAAGTGCCGAAGAACGCGGAGTACACGCGGCCATACTGGCACCGAGACAATCCCGATACCGACAGCCTCAATCGCGTCGACAATGAGAAATATGCGACTTTGCCGTTCCCGCCTCCGGTGCTCCGTGCGCGCGCAGACTATTCGGTTGCCAGTGCAGGCGGAGCAGCCGTAAAAAACAGCATCGGGGCGACCGTGGTCACAGAGTTTCTGGACGGTGCCGGCAAGGCAAGCGCCCGCCCGCTGGCCGTGGTGCCGGTATTTTCGGTTGCCCTGGAGCCGGGCACGCAGGTGATCTCCACCCGCAACGGTGCGAGTACGACCGTAACGGTAGGCGTGACCAGCAATCTTACGCACGAGGCGCGAGGCACGCTGCAGCTGGAATTGCCCGAGGGATGGCGCTCGCAACCGGGCCAGCTTGCAGTGCACTTCGCCCGACGCGGAGACAAACAGGATTTCCAGTTCAAGGTCTTCCCCGCCGGCTTGCAGGAAGGTCGCGCAAAGATTCGCGCGGTGCTGGAAGCAGACAGCGAGAAGTTCAGCGAAGGTTACACGCTGGTGACGCGCGAAGACCTGGGCAGCTTCTATTACTACCAGCCGGCACTGCAGCGCGTGAGCATGGTCGACGTGCACGTGCCGCATGATTTAAAGATTGGCTACATCATGGGCGCCGGCGATGACATTCCCACCGTGCTGCAGCAGCTAGAGATGGATGTGACCTTGATCCCGGCGGAAAAACTTGCGAGCGAGAATCTAAGCCAATACGGAACGATTGTGCTGGGAATTCGCGCTTACGACACCCAGCCAGATGTAGTTGCGAACAACAAAAAGCTGCTCGATTATGTCGCCGCCGGGGGAACCTTGGTCGTGCAATACAACACTGGGGTGGGAGATTTTAACAATGGGCACTTCACGCCGTACTCCGCAGAACTAAGCCGGGCGCGGGTTTCGGTGGAAGAAGCTCCAGTCGAGATTCTTGCACCGGAAGATGGAGTGTTTCATTATCCAAACACGATTACGGCTCGTGACTTCGACGGCTGGATCCAGGAACGCGGGCTCTACTTCATGGATAAATGGGATGAGCATTTCAAACCGCTGCTAAGCTGCCACGATCCGGGCGAGGACGCGCAAAAGGGCGGCCTGCTGCAGACGCAGTATGGCAAGGGAACGTATATCTATACAGGCTACTCATTCTTCCGGGAGTTGCCGGCGGGCGTGCCGGGAGCAGTACGACTTTATGTAAATCTTTTGAGCGCGGGGCATGAGAAGCAGTGATCAGGGGTCGGTGGTCAGGGTCAGTTAAACCGAAGGTTTAAGTGGCGACGAGGAGAACGAAGGAAACGCGATGCTCGCTATTCGCATTCACGCCTACGGCGCTCCAGACGTCATACAGTTGGAAGAAGTGCCCACTCCGGTTCCCGGCCAAGGGCAGGTTCGCGTGCGTGTTGAAGCCGCCAGCGTTAATTTTCTGGATGTGCAAAAGCGGCGGGGCGAACTTGTGGGACAGGCTTTCTACCGCCGTGCGGGCAACAGTGAACCGGACCTTCCGGCAACCATGGGCAGCCAGGGAGTCGGAGTCGTGGAAGAACTTGGTCCCGAGGTCAACAACGTTCACGTGGGAGACCGCGTCGTGTTCGTTGGAGATTCGTACGCGACGCATGCCCTTGCTCCTGCCGCGTGGCTGATCCCGGTGCCGGACGGCATCAGTCCGGAGCTAGCAGCGGCAGGTATGAACCAGGGATTTCTGGCTTATGTGTTCACGCATTTTGCCTATCCAGTGAAACCGGGAGACTGGTGCCTGATCCAGGCAGCGGCTGGAGGCATTGGGCTTTTGCTTTGTCAAATGGCAAAAATTCGCGAGGGACGGGTGATTGGGGTTACCTCAACGCGGGAGAAAGCCAAGTTTGTTCGAGAAGCGGGCGCGGACGAGGTCATCGTTTCGACGCAGTCGGACATTGCGAAGGAGGCGAGACGGATGACCGGCGGGCGAGGGGTCAATGTGGTTTATGACGGCGTCGGCAAAGACACGTTTGAGGCGAGCCTCGACAGCCTCGCTCCGGGCGGATACCTCGTGGTTTACGGCCAATCGAGCGGTTATGTGCCGCCGTTTGATCTCATGAAGCTGCAGGAAAAGGGATCGTTGTTTCTCACCCGCACCAACGGCAGTCCCTACTTCAAGGAATATCCGCACTACCTGCAGCATTTCGTTGACTGGATAAAGCAGGGGAAACTTTCCATCAGAATCGACCGCACCTATCCGCTGTCGGATGCGGCCAAGGCGCATGCGGCCTTTGAACAGCGCCAGGTCAGCGGCCGGATATTGCTTCTTCCATAGCGGCGGGAAATTGAACTCAGCCCGAAATGCACGCTCCATCTCAAAGCGCTTCGAATTCGCCGGGCCTGATACGCGGCATGGGCCTGGGGAGCGCTACGGCGCTCAACATGATCGACATGATCGGCGTGGGGCCGTTCATCACCATGCCCCTGGTGCTGGGCGCGATGGGTGGCCCGCAGGCCATGCTGGGCTGGATCGCGGGTGCTCTACTCGCAGTGTGCGACGGGCTGGTGTCGGCAGAACTGGGTTCGATGTTTCCGGGGTCCGGCGGGTCGTATCGCTATTTGAACGAGATTTATGGGCCGCGAAAATGGGGGCGGCTGATTTCGTTTCTCTTTATCTGGCAACTCTCCTTCAGCGCTCCGCTATCCATTGCCAGCGGATGCATCGGGCTGGCGGGCTACGCGGCCTATTACTGGCCCGGACTCGAAACGATTTACGCCGCACACACGGCGGCCGTGCGCATCCCCGCAGCAGGCTCACTTCAGGTCAGCTGGATTGTGACGCCGGGTACGGCGCTCGCGATATTCACCTGCCTGTTCACGGTTTTCTTGCTCTACCGGCGCATCACCGTGATTGGGAGGCTTTCGAAAGCATTGTGGCTAGGCGTGATGGGGACGATCGGATGGATCATCTTCGCCGGGCTCACCCACTTCAACGCGGCTCGAGCCTTTGATTTTCCTCCCGGCGCCTTCAGCCTGTCGCCCTCGTTCTTCAGCGGCTTGGGCGGAGCCCTCTTGGTCGCCACCTACGATTATTGGGGCTACTACAACGTTTGCTACCTGGGCGATGAAATAAAAGACCCTACGCGCAATATTCCTCGGGCTCTTCTGCTTTCGATTCTGCTGGTCGCCTGTCTATATCTAATGATGAACGTGTGCATTCTGGCCGTGGTCCCGTGGCGCGAGATGCTGCAGGCGGGCCATAACAACAGCGGACTGTACGTTGTGTCTTTGTTCATGCAGAAGATTTATGGGCCGTGGGCGGCGCGCCTGGTCACGGGACTCATAATCGTTGCCGCGTTTGCCTCGGTCTTTTCGCTGACGCTGGGGTATTCGCGGGTTCCGTACGCGGCCGCGCTCGACGGGAACTATTTCCGTGCATTTGCCAAGGTGCATCCCGTGTACCGCTTCCCGTATGTTTCGCTGGTGGCGCTGGGGGCAGTGGCGGCGATGTTCTGCTTTCTCAGGCTGCGGGATGCGATTGCGGCTCTGGTGGTGATTCGTCTGATTTTGCAATTTCTGGTGCAGGCAGTGGGATTGATTGTGTTTCGGGTAACGCATCCAGAAGTGGTGCGTCCATTTCGGATGTGGCTGTATCCGCTGCCGGCGCTAGTCGCGATTGCAGGATTCCTTTTCATTTTGTTCGGTCGCGAGAACTGGCAAAGGGAGATGCGCTACGCGATCGTGATTTTGCTGGCCGGGCTGGCGATTTACATGATTCGTGCCTGGAGAGGCCGCGAGTGGCCGTTTGGAGTAGGGGAACACAGCGTAGAGCATTCGAGTGGCTGATCATATTTCAGTTCCGGCAGTGGAGGGCATTGCGGTTCAGCGTGCCGATGCGGCGTGGGCGCCGCTGCGGGAGCCGCTGTTTCGCTCGTTGTGGATTGCTGCCGTAATCTCCTACACCGGAACCTGGATGCAGAATGTGGGCGCGGGCTGGCTGATGACGCAGCTCTCCACCTCGCCCTTAATGGTTAGCCTGGTGCAGGCAGCGGCCGCGATCCCAGTCTTTTTCGTGGTGCTTCCGGCAGGTGCGCTGGCCGACATGGTTGACCGGCGGCGGTTGCTGTTGTTCACCCAGAGTTGGATGGTGGCAGCGGCGACGGCGCTCGGTGTGCTGACTTTGGTGCACAGGGTGACTCCGTGGAGCTTGCTGCTCTTTACTTTGGTCTTGGGAGTGGGCGCAGTTTTGAACGATCCGGCGTGGCAGGCGATTACGCCGGAGGTCGTCTCGCCGGAGCGCCACGCTTCGGCTGTAGCGCTGAATTCGGCAGGATTCAACGTGGCGCGCGCGGTGGGTCCGGCTCTGGGCGGCATCGTGGTAGCAACGGCCGGATCAGGGTGGTCGTTTCTGCTGAATGCGGCGTCGTTCTTCGGAGTGATTCTTTTTTTGTGCCGCTGGAGGCGCGCGCCGCACGAAGCGCTGCCGACCCGCCGAGTGCGCGATGCGATCCTTGAGGGCGTCCGCTACGTCCGCGGAGCACCGCAGGTGCGATCGGTGCTGATCCGCACGGGAGCGTTCAGCGTGGGCGCAACTTCCCTGCTGGCTCTGCTCCCGCTAATCTGCCAGCCGCATGGGGCGCAAGGGTATGGCTTCCTGCTGACCTGTTTTGGCGTGGGAGCACTGGCTGGGGCAGCGCTGCTGCCGCGTCTGCGCTTGCGGTATTCGGTGGATGGACTCGTCGCGGCGGCGACTGTGGTATTTGCGGGCATGACTTTAGCGGCGGGGCAGGTGCATGCCTTCGAGTGGCTTTGTGGAGTATTATTCACCGCGGGCGCGGCATGGATTGGAATTCTCGCGTGCTTCAACGTTGTAGCGCAAACCATGTGCCCGTCATGGATGCGGGCGCGGGCTCTGTCGATGTACCTGCTGGTGCTGCAGGGAGGAATGGCAATCGGCAGCGCGGTCTGGGGAGAGTTAGCCGCGCGCAAGGGAGTGCCTGTGGCGCTAGCCTGGTCGGCCCTGGCAATGGTGGTAGGCTTGACGAGCATTCTGCGGCATCGCTTAACCGCACGTGAGTTGAAGATGGCTCCCGCGGTGGTAAGGGATTAAAGGAGGAATCATCGTGGCGAAGAGATTCAGCTGTCTAGCTTTCTGCGTGCTAGTGCTAGCGGGTTTTGGCGCGGCCCAAAATCCCAAAGTTAAGGACGAACATCGCACCGTCACACAGGTGCTCGACCATTCGGCTTCCAGTGTTGAGCAAGAGTTTGTTTCTGCCGCCGACGCGATGCCCGAAGACAAATTCGGATTCGCTCCTACCAACGGCGAGTTCAAAGGGGTGCGAACCTACGGCGAACAGATAAAGCACGTGGCGGCGGTGAACTACATGTTTGGCGCGGCAATTCTCGGTGAAAAAGTTCCGGTGGACGTGGGCGATGAATCCGGGCCGTCATCGCTCAAGACCAAAGCAGAGATCATGACCTACCTGAAAAATTCGTTTGCCTACGTACACAAAGCGGTCCTGACCATCAACGACAAGAACCTGGTGGCGCCGATGAAGAGCCCGTTTGGAGAAGGAACCGTAACCCGACTGAGCCTAGCCACGAGTGTCTCCGCCCATGCTTACGATCACTACGGACAGATGGTGGAATACCTGCGCATGAACGGGATCGTGCCGCCGTCCAGTCGCTAGATTGGGCATGCCCCTAATTATGGGCGATCGGCGCGGGGATCGCGGCGATGGTCGCGACCCGAGGCGAATACGCTGCACAAATGCTGGCGAAAGCTGAGACGGGGCTCCCGGGCGACGCGGGCGGGGTAGGAATCCAGAGCCCGAAGAAAACTCTGGATCTCCCGTTGGACTTGCACGCTGCGCGTTCGCGCAATCGTCGGCTGGATTTGACTCGGCTGGATCCGACCATGCATTTTAAACTTCCTACTCATCCCTTTAGGAACTTAGCCAGTGCTTCCGATGAAGCGCTGACCGCACCTGACTCCGCAAACACCTGCGCTGCAGATAAGTTTCGCCTGAGGGGGAAAGATGAAATTATCCAGCTTAACCTCCGTGGTAAATAGCACTTTAGTGGTGCAAGGGGAAAAGCCAGATCAGCGGTGCCCACCGCGCCGCGAGATGGAAGTGAGCAGCAGTTCGGCGTGGAGCCCTCTGCCAGCAAGGTGCGCGGCGACGACGGTTCGCGTTCTCTTGCTCGGTGAAGCGGGATCAAGAAAAACGATGACCGAAGGGCCTGCCCCGCTTAGTGCTGCGCCCAGGATGCCCGGTCTCCCGGTCAATTCTTGCAGGCAAGGCAGCAACGGGCACAACGAAGCGCGGTAAGGCTGGTGGATGCGGTCCTCGAGCGCGACGGAAAGCAGTTTGTGATTGCCTTGCGTGAAGGCTGCGAGCAGGAACATTGAATTCTGAATGTTTGCGACTGCGTCGGCACGAGAATACTGCGTCGGGAGCACGCGGCGCGCTTCTTGAGTCGACAGCACCTGATCGGGAATGGCCAGAAGAAGCGGCCACTTCCCTTTCGGGCGAATGCAAACCACCTGGGCCTCGGCCTTGCCATACATTCGGGCGACGGTAAGACCTCCCATCCAGCAGGCGGAGGCATTATCCGCGTGGTGCTCGCGGCGCGAGGCCTCGCCGACGATCTGGGAATTCGTCCACTGCAAGTGGCCGAAGTGATTGGCCAAAGCGATGCCGGCGAGGCGTGCGGCGGCGGACGATCCGCAGCCTTTTCCGATCGGGATGTCGTTGTTAATGCGAAGCGAGAGAGGAACGATTTTCTGGCCTTGCCCCTCGAGAATCTCGCTGTAGGTCTTGAGGATGAGGTGATCCTCAAGGTTGCGGCAGATTTCCTGGTCACGCCCAGTAACTGTAATGGAGAAGGCTGGCGCAGGGCGAGCTTCGATGGTGATGTAAAGATCCATAGCCAGCGCCGCAGCATCGAAGGCCGGACCCAGATTGGCCGACGTGGCTGGAAGGGCCAGATGCAGCGCTGTCGCGCCGCGGGCCTTTTTCTTGCTTTTCTTCTTGGACATTCGTCTTTTGTTCTTACTCATTCGAGTGCGTGGGATCGGATTTCTCTACTCGCTCCAGCGTTTTGATCACCGCATCCAGCGTGGCATCAAGAACGAGGGGAGGGTGGCGGAAGGAGTTCAGCTTCGCACTCTCCTGCTCGTACGGCGTGCCCTTAAATAAATCGCTGCGGTGGAACTCCATGGTGTAGTCGGGATCCTTGAGCAGGCTTCCAGTGAGAACCAACACCACGGTTTCTTGCTGTTTCACGAAACCCTGCTGCAGCAATTTCTTCAAGCCGGCCAGAGTCACGGCAGAGGCGGGCTCGCAGCCAATGCCTTCGGCGCCGATTTCAGCCTTGGCCTGTGCGATCTCGAGTTCGCTGACCTGTTCACAGGCGCCGCCCGTGGCCTGAAGAACCTTTACGGCTTTTTCCCACGAAGCGGGGTTGCCGATGCGGATCGCAGTGGCCCGAGTTTCTGGCTGCATGCTGACCAGATGCTTGCCCCCCCCTTCGCGCAAGGTGCGAACCAGAGCATTGGCGCCCTCCGCTTGAATCACCGACACCTTCGGCAAGCGGGTAATCAAACCGACGCCGCGCATTTCAAGCAAAGCTTTGCCGATCGCGGAACTGTTTCCGAGATTGCCTCCGGGCACGATGATGTGGTCGGGCGGCTCCCAGTCGAGTTGTTCCAGCAATTCGAAAGCAAGAGTTTTCTGCCCTTCGAGCCGAAATGGGTTGATGGAATTTAACTGGTAGACCGGCGCTTGCCGGACGAGTTCCTGCAGCAGCCGCAGGCAGCCGTCGAAGTCGGTGCGTAGTTGGCAGGTGAGCGCTCCGTAATCCAGGGCCTGCGAGAGTTTGCTCCAGGAGATTTTGCCTTCGGGCACCAGAACCAGGCTGCGCATGCCGCCGCGCGCGGCGTATGCCGCCATAGATGCCGACGTATTGCCAGTGGAGGCGCAAGCTACCCAGCGGTATCCCGACTGTCGGGCGAACGTGGCGGCAACCGTCATGCCCGCGTCTTTGAACGAGCCGGTCGGGTTCAGGCCCTGATGTTTGGCGTAAAGGCGTGGCACGCCGGTGAGACACGAGGACTGCGGAAGTTCGTAAAGCGGAGTGTTGCCTTCGCGCAAGGTAACGATTTCCTTCTCGGATTGTGGGGTGGGAAGAAACTCCCGAAATCGCCACACGCCGCTGAGGTCGATGGCTTCATTTAACGTACGGCGTTCCCGCCACAGGGTCTTCAGAGCGGTGGGGTTGTGCGAGTTCCAGGACGCATCCGCAATCTCAAGCAGGTTGCCGCAGTCCGAGCAACGAAAATCCTGCGCGGCCGAGGCGTTGACCGAGCCGCACCCGATGCAGCGGAAACGAAACATGGCCTGACCAGGGGCGGAACCTTTTTCAGGAGTGGCGGGGGGAGGCATGGATTGGAAAATTACTTCTGCCCTCGCAGATATTGGTCGGTCTTGTTCATCCAATCGGCCCGGGGAGGATTGAAGACGTCGAGGTCGACCGTATCTTCAAGCGCCTCGGCTCTGTGCGGCATGTTCGCGGGAATGCACAGCACTTCGCCGGCGTGAACCACAATTTCCCGGCCATCGATCGAGAACTTTAGCGCGCCTTCGAGAATATAGGTGAGTTGTTCGTTGTGATGGCTGTGTTCAGGGACAACACAGCCCTTCTTCAACAGCACCCGTGCCAGCATTATTTCCTGACCCACCACGAACTGCCGCTGCAGAAGAGGCTTCAAATCCTCAAGCGGGATCGTATGCCAAGGAATGTGTTGCAGTTCGATCTTGTTGGCCGCGTGTTTGGTGACGGCCCGCTGCGCACGCGAGTGAGAGCGCGCGTTTTTCGCTTTCCTGCCGGCGGCAGCCGTTCGATTCTTTAGTTTCTTTACCATAGCGTGATGCCCCGCCCCCTGATTGTACGGGAAACAATCCGTAGCAAGCAGCCTTCGAGAATCTATAAGCCTTTGTACATGCCGCCATCGACCAGCACGGTCTGGCCAGTGATATAGGAGGCCCGTTCCGATGCAAGCCACACGATGGTCTCCGCAATTTCGCGAGGCTCACCCAGCCGCAGCAGCGGAGCGTCTGCTGCCCAGCCTTCAAAAATCTGCTGCTCGCTCTTGCCTGAAGCCGAGGCACGGGCTTTGGCGAGATCCTTCAGCCGGTCGGTTACCGTGAAGCCGGGACCGACGTTGTTGACCAGAATTCCATCTTTGCCAAACTCGTTGGCCAGGCTCTTGACCAAACCAACCACCGCCGCCCGCACCGCATTCGAGAGCACCAGATCAGTGACCGGTTGTTTGGTGGTGATCGAAGTGATGGTAACGATGCGTCCCCAGCGCTTCCGCTGCATGTGAGGAATAACTTCGCGCGCGAAATAAACCGTGCTGAGGAAGTTCAGCTCGAGGGCTCGTTGCCATTCCTCGAGCGTAGCAGCAAGAAAACCCTTGGCCGGCGGACCTCCGGCATTGGTCACGCAAATGTCGACGGCGCCGAATTTCGCAGCCACGCCGGCGACGAAGCCTCTGACGGCTGCGGGGTCGCTAACATCGAACGCGTCGGCAAGAACTTCAGTCCCCTGCTGCTTTCTAATCTTCTCTGCTGCGGCCTGCAAGGTCTGGGCATTGCGGGCGCACATGGCGACGCGACAGCCCTCGGCGGCGAAGGCTTGCGCTGTGGCGCGGCCAATCCCCTGACTGGAAGCGGCAACCAGAGCGACTCGATTTTTCAGGCCGAGATCCATGGAACCGGAATTATAAACGGTGCCCCGGACCAGCCGCGGCTTGCGAGAGCGCCCCCGGGCAATTAGTCTTGAAGGGAACGAGGTATCCATGAAACGGCACTCGCAACACTCCGAAACCAAGGCAGTGCACGGCGCGGCGGACCTGGAGAAGAAAAACGGACCGCTGGGTACGCCCATCTATCAGACTTCCACCTTCCAGGTGACCGACAATGACGAGCAGGTTCGGGTCACGCATACCGACCATTACTACACTCGTTATGGCAATCCAACAAATACGGTCGCAGAGAAGACGATTGCCGAGTTGGAAGGCGTGGATGCTGCGCTAACCTTCGCCTCCGGCATGGGCGCAGTCACAACCACGATCATGGCTCTGCTCAAAAGCGGCGACCACGTCGTGGCGCAGCGCGATATTTATGGCGGCGTGAACAAGTTTCTTGCGCAGTGGCTGCCGAAGCTGGGAATCGAAACCACTTTCGTCGACACCACAGATTATGACCAGCACGCCCGCGCGATTCGTCCCAACACGAAGCTGCTATATCTGGAGTCGCCCACCAATCCCACGTTACGCGTAGTCGATTTCAAGAAAGTCGCGGCGGTGGCCCGGCAACATAAGCTGCTGAGCATGATCGACGCCACGTTCGGCACGCCCATCAACCAGCACCCCGCGGAATTCGGCGTTGATCTAATCATGCACTCCGGGACGAAGTATCTGGCCGGGCATTCCGATCTGATCTGCGGCGCGGTGGCCGGGCGGCACGAGTTGATCGAACAAATCTGGGATACGCGAACCACGCTAGGCAACTGCATGGATCCCCACGCCTCCTGGGTGCTGCTGCGCGGATTGAAGACTCTCAGCGTCCGGGTGGCCAGACAGAACGAAAACGCCCAACGCGTCGCCGAGTTCCTCTCAGAGCACGCCAAGGTGCGAAGCGTGCATTATCCGTTCCTGAAGAGTCATCCGCAGTACGCCATAGCGCGCCAGCAGATGAGCGGCGGCGGCGGCATAGTCACGTTTGAGGTCGAGGGTACGGGTGAAGACGCGCGCCGCGCCAGCGAAGCCATGCGCCTGTTCACTCTGGCGACGAGCCTGGGCGGTGTGGAATCCCTGGTGTCGATTCCAGTATTAACCTCTCACGCCATGATTCCCGCAGAAGCCCGCGCCAAAATGGGTGTCACCGAACAGATGGTCCGGCTTTCGGTAGGAATCGAAAACGCCGACGACCTGATCGCCGATCTCGAGCACGCGCTCGAAGCCGTGGCAGCGCCTCAGCAAGTGCAGGTGGGATGAACGGTTTCCTGCCCCTGAAACAAACAATCCCGGCCTTTTGTGGCCGGGATTTCTCTTGCAGCTCGGATCAGAACGTAAATCTGGCTCCAAACTGGAACTGGCGCGGAGAATTGACGTTTTGGCTGATCACCCCGAACGATTGGCCTTCGCTAGCCACGCCGACTACGCTGTTCACACTCGGGTATCCATACTGCGCGTAGTTGGTCATGTTGTAGCCCGAGATATCGAAGCGTAGCGCCTTCGTTTCAGTGAACTTGAACGTCTTATAGACGGAGAGATCCAGATTGCGGGCTCCCCGGGTACGAACATTACCGAGGTAGACAGGGGCGGTTCCCGGAATGTAAGGATTCGGATTGCCCCCATTTTCACTTCCGGGTTGCACGAAGCAATTGATGTTGAACCAGTCATTGACCGTGTGCGGGGCTCCCTGGGCGGGATTGCAGACCATGTCGGAGCGCTGATTGAAAGGCGTTAGCGGATTTCCCGAACTCGGCGCGTGGATGGGGACTCCGGTGCTGAGGTAGAGAATACCGTTTGTGGTCCAGCCGCCCGCAATAGCGTTGGCTACACCGTGAAGATTGATCGCCTGGCCCTTACCAATGGGCAGGTCGTAAGATACCTGTCCGGTGAATGAATACTTGAGGTCCTGCGGGCTGATGGCGTGTTCATAGCTCAGATTTCTCCAGTCTTGCACCGATCCATTGTGGCTGCCCACGAAACCCAGGGGCGGATTCCCGTCGTCAGTAATCAGCTTAGCCCAGGTAAAAGTAGCCAGAGTGGTGAAATGGCCGGTCAGGCGCTTTTGCACTTTCGTCTGCAGGGAGTTGTATTCAGAGTCTCCCGCAGGATAGCCCCAGGTGACGACGCCGCTGCCGAAGCCGCCGCTGCCGAACTGAGGATATTTTTCGAGCGCCATCCACTGCGGCACCTGCGATTGACCGTAAAAGGCGTTCGTCGCGGGTAGGATGGGTTCCCAGGTGTTGGGTACCGCACAGCTCGGATTAAAGATGAAGCACAACGAATTACCATACTTCGCGATGGTGCCCAGATCGAGCATGTTCTGATCCACGGAGCTGAAAGGCATAAAAAGTCCGCGGCTGCCCACATACCCAGCGCTCAGCACTACCTGACGCGGGAGTTCATATTCCAGACCAAAGTTGTAGTTGTAGGTGGTGGGCGTGCGCTGAGCGTGCTGCACGGTGTTGATGGTGATTCCCAGGTTATTGGCCGCGCCGGCAGGGGCGGTTGTGAAAATGGGGATAAGCCCATTGGGAAAGGGATTGCTTAGCGAATACGGCACGGTGAAATTATCGGCGGGGAGTGCAGGGCCTGCTGAGATGGTACACGCCGATGACCCGTAAAAGACCCAATTGCCATTGAGGTTCGGGCAGTTGGAGTTCGGCGTGGTGATGGAAGAGAAGCCGTCGGTATTGATGGCGGCGCTGGCCGCCATCTCAGTACTGGGGCCATAGTAGAAGCCTACGCCGCCGCGGACTACAAAATGGTTCACGGGCTGGAAAGCAAAAGCCAGGCGAGGCCCAAAGTCATGCAGATTGGTTTTGAAGGGAGAGCGGTTGCTGCTGTTCACATAGAGCTCAGCGCCGGTGTACGGCACCCCCAGGTACGTGTTGTTAACGTTGGGATCGAAGTACTCCTGGCGGTTGAAGCGCTCGTTGCGCCCGCCAAAGATGTCCCAACGTAGACCGGCCGTGATGGTCAACTTCGTCGTGGGGTGGTAAGTGTCTTCGATAAACGCCGCGTAGTAGGGGTTGGATTCGGCGCCGTATACGGGTCTGTCGAACTCACCACTATCACCCATGCCGATGAGCATCGAAGCGTAATCGCTGCCGCCGATTAGATTGCCCGAGGCGGGCGAGGTTTGTTGATCGGTACCACCATAACCAAAACTGTAGGTGCCGGCTGGGGCGTAAGGCTGGCCCACATTGAAATAACGTTTCATCCATTCGAAGCCGGCGGAGATTTCGTGCTTGCCGTGAATCTTCGTGAGAGTAGCGTTCGCATCGCTGTTCTCGCTGGCATCGACGAAGTTGTTGTAGTCGGCGGTGCCGCCAACTCCGCCACCGTAGTCATCGAAAAGCATGAACGGAAGCTGTTTGACGACCTGCTGGGCAGCCAGCGCAGCCGGAAAACCAACCGTAGTGCCATTTACCGAGCCCAGGTTTGTGATGTCGGTGCTCAAGTACGACGGCGGGCCCCCTTGCTTTTCGTAGCGGCGGGTAAACGAGTAGCGCAAGTTCAGGACGGTAGACGCGTTAAGAGTCAGGTCATCAGCCACCATGGCGCTGCGGCCGTTCGTGACGTTTAGCGCGTAATCGGGGTCCCAGCCTGGGCTGGGAAAGACGTTGGCGGTAGAAAAGTCTAGCCTATCGTAGGAAAACCGAGTGAAGATGCGCTGCTTCTCGCTTTTGGCCCAGTCGACGCGGACGTCGAAGCGGTGCGCATGGAGCGGATCCAATCCGGGAGCGGCGTAGTTATAACCAACAGAGTTGATGTCCGTGGTGGCCTGATCGCAAGTGGACGGGCTGGGGTAGTTGCACTTTGGCATATTTGCCAGGTAGAGCAAGGCGATGGGATTGGGATTCGGGATGATGTTGCCTGGAAAGGCTTGCCGCGTGCCGTCGGGGTTGTCGGGTTTCGTCGGATCGTAGATCGTAAACCCCATCTGCGAGAAATTGCCCGTTCTTTCGAGACTTGTGGGGACGTTGTAGGTCTTGAGCCCTTCGAATTGTTGCTGCTGCGTATCCTCGTAGTCGCCGAAGAAAAACACCTTGTCTTTCTTGATCGCTCCACCAATCGCGCCACCTTCCTGATAACGATAGAAAGAGGGTGGGGTATTGGCTTGTCCGTTCGCTATTTGACTGTCCTTGTTGAAATAGTCGTTGGCGGCCAGTACGTTGGGACGGAAGACGCCAAAGAGATCGCCGTGGATTTTGTTGGTGCCAGATTTGGTCACCAGGCTGATAACGCCTGCGCCGCCGCTCTGGTAAGAGGCCGGGGTATTCTGGGTTTCGACGCGCACTTCCTGCACGCCGTCTTCGGGAACTTCCATGGCGGGAATAATGGCGGCTGAGTTGTTTTCTGCGACGCCAATCGGTGCGCCGTCGACCATGTAGTAAACGGATCCGACGAGCGAGCCATTGATCGTGTCGGCGGAGACATCCACTCCCGGACGGCCGACGGAAATGTTCTGAATGGACTGCATCGAGTCGCTCGAGTTGGGTGAGCCATTGACCGCATTCACGCCCGCGCTCAGCTGGATAAGGTCGTAAACGTTGCGCGACACCAGGGGCACCCGGTCGATGGTGGCGGACTCAATTAACTGGCCGACGGTGGAGTTGCTGGGCTCGACCAGTTCGACTCCTTGCGTGACCTCGACCGTCTCCGATATAGCACCGACCTGCAGCGTGATGTTGACCTCAGTGACCTGATCGACGGTGACTATGACTTTGTCCTGGGCGACGTTCTTAAAACCCTTCTGGCTGGCGGTGACCTGATAGACGCCAGGGTTGAGGGAGATGAAGGTATAGAGTCCGCCGGAACTGGTGACGGTGCGCTGCGCCACTCCAGTGGCCTGGTTCAACAGAACTACTTTCGCCCCTGGAACTACGGCCCCGGCTGGATCAGTGACCAGGCCGCTGACGCTGCCGCGGCCGGCCTGGGCAAATGCGATCGATGCCGCGCACAGGCAAAGAACAGAAACTGAAAGAAGGTTCCGCACGATCTTTACAATTGCATTTCTGCTATTCATGGACGACCTCCCGGTACGAACAGGTTAATCGGCAATATCGCACGATGAGATTTCATAGTCAGGCTTCTCCTCCTTTGCACCACAAGCAGGCGAGTGTTTCCGCAATCCCTGCCCTGCATCAGCGGCATGGCAACAAATCCCTTGAGCATTCCCTAAGGCAACTGCGGGTGGGCTGAGACCCCGAGACCGCATATTAAATCGTATGAATAGTGCGTTTTTTGGCCATCTTATGTCAAGAAAAAAGCGCGCGACGCGACCCGCCGTACGATTTCGAATGTCTGAATTGCCTACTGCAGGCTCCGCGTAGACTCCCGGGCCACCACTTCGGGCGCCACCTTGCGATGGTGCGCGGCCACCTCCCGCTTTTCAAGTACCAAGTTGATGCCCTCGAGCACGATCCCTACGGCGCCCGCTCCCATCGCTTCCATGGGCTGCCGGATCGTCGTGAGCGGCGGAGTGCAAAGCGCCGACGCCGCGACATCGTCGAAGCCAATCACAGAACATTGCTCGGGGACACGCAAGCCTCCGTTGGCCAAAGCGCGCATTGCTCCGAAGGCAGTCATATCGTCAAACGCAAGAATTGCCGTGAACGGCCGCTTCTGCTTGAGCAAATCCTCGGTGAGTTTTTTCCCGGCCTCAAAGCTGGAAAGCGGATCGCGCGACTCGGGCAGATCGACGATGAGTCGGGAGTCGAGTTCGAGACCGCGCTCCTTGGCACTGTTGCGAATGCCGCGCCAACGCGGTGAACTGTCTCCCAAAGTTTTCGGTCCGCGGATAAAAGCGATCTTGCGATGGCCGAGCGAGTGCAGATGCTCGAGCGCGAGGTAGCCGCCAACCTCGTTGTCGACGATGACCGAACTCATCGCATCGCCTTTCAATTCGCAACCGATAATCGCTGTCGGGATGCTGCTCTTTTCCAGATCAGCAAGCAGATTGATATCGAGGAACAGCCAGTTGGCGAGCACGACCAGACCTTCCACGCGGCGGTCGAGCAGCATCTCGAGATAACGTTCGAAGCGGCTGCGCTCGTTATGGACGTCGGTCAGGATGGGCAAATACGAAGCCTGGTAGAGAGTGTTCTCGATGCCGCGCAATACCAGCGTGCAGTAGGGATCAGTCATGTCGAACACCATCACTCCCACGGTGTGGCTGCGCTTGCTGCGCAGCGAGCGGGCAAACTGGTTGGGACGATAGCCAAGCTTCTCCGCAGCGCGCTCAATGCGTTTCTTGGTTACCGCCGGGATATAGCGCGCCAGCGGTGCGTCGTTCAAAACAATCGACACCGTGGTGGAAGAAAACCCGCTCTCCTTCGCGACATCGCGGATCGTGACCATTGAATTCTTGATACTGTTGCGGACTCCGGAGCCCTGCGCTACCAAATCCTGGAACCGGCCATCCCCTCGCGCTTGAATTCAACGCGCAGGTTGGCGGACACTACAGCAGAGAGCGAGACGGGTGTCAAGAGCGCGCGTTCCGCAAAAGACCGGCAGGAGGGGCTGGGGCCGGCCCGCTTAATTGGCTCGACGGTTGGCAGGAGTGACAACTGTAGTCTAAGATTCTGTCTGGGATACTGTCTGGCGAACTCTGCTGGAGATCCGTCATAATTTACTTCACTTTTGCAGCTGATCGGCCGGTAGCACTGTTTCGGACTGGCTCAGGCAGCTTTTGCGCCGTTGGAGGAATCGAAGGTAGTGAGTTCTCATCCGCTCATGGTGAATCCCAGGCAGGCCGTTCGCCCAATCATTCTCGCCCTGTTGCTGTTCGCGCTCTCTGCCGCATCCGTGTCGCTCGCTCACGGGCAACAGTTCACCCTGTCAGTCTCAGCCTTCACCCCCAAAATAGGCGTGGATCCCGGCGGATCCGCAACCGCCACCATCGACCTTGAGCCCATCGGGGCCTTCGATGAACCGGTCTCGTTGAGCTGTGCGGTAACGTCGAACCAGTTCACGACGAATCTGCCGCAGTGCCTGGTCAGTCCCGGCTCTGCGATCCCGCCAGCCGACGGTCCTGCGCTCACCATCACCACCACAGGCGGCACAGGCACGTCTGCCACGGCGGCGGGTACCTACCAGGTCACAGTAACGGGCACAGGCGGAACCACGACGCAGACTCAAACTTTGTACTTGAGCGTAGCGGATTTGACGGAGGACTACACGCTGTCGGTGTCACCCACGACGGCGATCCCGAGCCCTCTACCCGCGGGAAGCGCTGGCACTACGACCGTGACCGTGCTGCCGATCGGCAGCTATTCAGGTCAAATCACGCTCGCCTGTCTTTCGATTTTTCCCATCGTCACTGGCGCGCCGTATTGCTCGTTTGATCCTCCGACGGTAAGCATCAGCAGCAGCACCGGAGCGACTTCCACACTCACCATCACCACCTTCGGGCCCGCGACCAGCACGAGGTTGTGGAACCTTCGCACGTTCTATGCCGTCTGGCTGGCCGTTCCCGGGCTGCTGCTGATGGGAGCGCGCCGACCCCGCAGCGGCCGGAGAAAACTGCTCGCGGTATTTTTCCTAGTGTTGGTCGCTACAAGTTTACTGTTGCTGCCAGCCTGTGGGGGCAACGTCGGCACTAGATCCCTGAATGACCAGATCACTCCGAATAATACCTACACCTTCACGCTGACCGGCGCCGATACAAACGGCGCCGCGCCTAGCAACGTTCCTCCCAACGCTGATGTGGCCACCGTGACGCTTCAGGTCACGACAGCCCACCCGGCGAACTGAGTTACGCCGCCAACTTACCCCTCGTTGTTCTCTGCAAGTTGTCCCTGCCCGGTAGTGAGATCCGCGGCAGTTCGCCGAAACGAAGAGCGGAAGCCCCCTCTCAGGAGGCGCGGCGCTGTCGTTCGAGTTCGGCCGCCTGGCGCAGGACAATGTCACGCAGCGAAATCAGCCCTTTCAATTCCTTGCCCTCCACAATGGGCAGGTGCCGGAAGCCGAACTCATGCATGATAAAAAAACACTCCTCGATGGTCTCGTCCACATTAACCGCGCGGGGGTTGGCAGTCATCACTTCAGAGACGGCGGTGTGACCGGGAGTGCGGCCCGCGGCTACCACGCGGTTCATGATGTCGCGCTCGGAAAAGATGCCGGCAAGTTCTCCATTGCGGAGCACAGGTAGCGCGCCGATGTTGTGTTCCATCATAAAGCGCGCCGCCTCCAGCACGGTCCGCGCGGCGTCGATAGAGTAAACTTTGCGGTCTTTCACAATGTCGCGGAGGGTAGGCATGACAGGCTCCTTTGCGAAGGTGGCGAGGACCGAATTCCTGGGTGCACTACTTTACCATACCTGCGCCCAGTGCGCTCCTCCGGGGTGTTAGCGGCGATCCAGTTCATCGGCGCAACGCGGACTCGCATCCTGAAGCGCGAAGGGTGCTCAGCGCTCGATCAGGCTTTCCAGCGTGGAATAGAATCCCGGATAAGAGATGGCTGCACATTCGCTCCCGCGAATCATGCTCTCGCCCTGCGCCCGCAGAGCCGCGATGCTGAACGCCATGGCGATGCGGTGATCGCCGAAGGATTCGATTTCCGCTCCGTGCAGCGACTGTCCCCCGGGAATCTTGAGGCCATCTTCGCGTTCTTCTACCGCAGCTCCCATGGCGCGAAGGTTGGTAGCGATCGATGCGATGCGGTCTGACTCCTTCACCCGCAACTCTTTCGCATCGCGGACCTCGATTCCCTGCTCAGTATAAGGAGCGATCGCAGCCAGGACCGGAATCTCGTCAATAAGTGCGGCGGTATCTGCGCCGGCGATGGTCGCGCCTTTCAGCCGCGCGCCCTCCACCTGCAGCGTGCCCGCCAGCTCGCCGTGGACTTCCTCCAGCTGTGTAACTGAAATGCGCAACCCCATCTGCATGAGGATATCGAGCAGGCGCGCGCGCGTTGGATTCATCAGCAGACTGGTCACCGTCAACTGCGAACCGGGAAAAAGAGCAGCGGCGCAAAGAAAGAAGGCAGCACTCGAAAGATCGCCGGGAACTCGCGCTTCGATGCCGCGCAAACGCTGCCCGCCGCGAATCCGCACTTCGTTTCCTTTGCAATCGAGTTGTGCGCCGAATGCCCGGAGCGCCACTTCTCCGTGATCACGCGTCCGCAGCGGTTCTTCGATGCGCGTTTCGCCTTCGGCCAGCAACCCGCCGAACAGCAGGCATGTCTTTACCTGCGCGCTCGCCACCGGCATCTTGTATTCGATCCCTCTCAACTTCGCGCCGGTGACGCGCAAAGGCGGGCGGCCGTTTTGCGATATGATCTGCGCTCCCATGGCCGTAAGCGGCATGATCACCCGCTCCATGGGCCGGCGCGAGAGCGATTCATCCCCCGCCATTTCGCTTGAAAACTTCTGCGCAGCAACCATCCCGCTCAACATGCGGATCGTCGAACCGGAATTTCCGCAATCGAGCGGCTCATTCGGAGCAGTCAGCGACAGCCCGCTCCCCTGCACTTCGATAACGTTGTCGGAACCATCTTTGCGTTCCCACTTCACGCCCAGCGAACGCAGGCAGCCAAGCGTGCTGGCACAGTCGGCGCCAGTCGAGTAGTTTTCCAGGCGCGAGGGCCCGTCGGCAATCGCCGCCAGCATGGCGTACCGGTGCGAAATGGATTTGTCGCCCGGAAGACTTACACTGCCGCGCACGTTGCGTGCCGGACGGATGATGATCTCGGTGGTGGCTTTCACACTCAGATCAATATAGCGGAAAGGAAGGTAGAACCGGAGCGCCAGCGTGCCTTGAATGCAGGATCAGCTTGCGCTGCCGTAGACGGTTTCAAGTAGAATGTTCGCTATGAGCAAAGCCGAAATCGTTGCCAGCTATATCCGAGCGCGCCCTACGTTCGTGATCGTGGAACCAATGGAGCGGTACCACCATATGGGCGCTACGCTGGCTGACGCGGTGCTTCAGCGAGGCATTAAATACAAGACTGTTGTGGTGCCGCGGATCAAACGACTATTGGCCGCGTATCCCGAAGCCACCACAACGAGCGCTTTTGCTCGAGTCGTGAGTGAGCACGGAGCAGCGCGGGTCTTGGACTGGCGCGAAGGACAGAAGCCGCAAACGTTGGTGGCGCTGATAAAGCTGTTGCTGGAACACGGAGTGGAGACCGACGACGACCTCCGGGCTTGGCTTGAACTCCCGGAAAATCTAGTCCGTCTACAGTGGATCAAGGGAATCAAGGACAAGACTGCTGACTACCTTCAGATTCTGGTCGGAATTCAGACAGTCGCCGTGGACATGCACCTGTTCGATTTCTTGGCGGAAGCCGGAGCGCCCACCAGCGATTACGCCGAGGCCCATAAAATTCTAAGCGAAGCAGCCGCGGTTCTCGGCGTTGAACCAGCGAAGCTGGACCATAGCATTTGGCGCTACAGGTCGGAACGTCCGGCAAAGCGCCAACGGGTGAGGACCTGTGGAAGCCGCGCGATTGAGCGGCTTGACAAGCTGGCTCGGGAAGCTGGGCTGGATCTGGTTGAGGCGCTGAACTCCGGGATAGATACAAAGCACCTAGCTGAATACGTTGTCGAAAAGCACCGTCAAGCGAAGGCGGCTGCGAAGTAGGCGCGAGAAACGGCCTCGTGACAGCTCTTAAAGGGATCGCAAAGGCCGACAAAAAATCAAACCGCACCACGAGCCAAGAGGGCTTCTGACCCCGCTAGGCCAGCGCCTTGGCCTCGGCAGCAGCCTCGCGCAGCACGTCCGCGGGAATTTCTTTCAGCCTCACTCCAAACTCAAACATCGGAGTCTCGACGCCGCGCCCCCATCGCGCCACGTCCCAGTGCGCCCGCACGAATTTCACATCCGGATGTGCTGTCAAGTCAAGCAGGAGCGGCCACTCGCCACGATAAAACTTCTGCGGAAACGCCGCCACCGGCTTCGCTCCCCAGGCGGTGCCGTCCGCGGAACCGTAGACGCCAACGTCGAGCGACTCCTGCTCGATGATTTGCGTAATCTCAAGGGTCACCAAAAACACGCGCCCGGCTGCTCCGCCCACATCCACCGTGGGGCCATCCCCCTTTGCATTCACTACTGTCTTCGCAGCAACCAGATCGGTATCAATCATGCGGGGAGGATTGTAGCAAATTGCAGAAGCATCGTCTCGTCCCCTCACTCCGTCGGATGCGGTCCGGTGAAATCGTTGCAACAAGGTTTCTGCGTGGGTTTGAACTCCATCAGTTCCACCCGCGACAGATCCGGGTCAAACACGTCAAGCTGCCACTTGCCGTCTTTGCCGATCTCCGCCTCCTCGTCGCCATTCGGCTTCCAGCCATGCGATTCCATGATCGCCTCTGCCTTCTTCATGTCGGCAACTCCAAGCGAGATGTGATTCATCACGCCCGTGAGTTGCAGATCCATGTGTTCGGGCTGGTTCAACATATATTCCAGCCAGTCGGTGCCATCCGGAACCTGCATCGCCACCCAGTCATCCGAAGTGCCAGGCTTATCGTGGCCGTGCCAGTAAAGCCGGAAGCCGAGAAGGTCGCGGTAGAATTTGTCTTCGGCATCGCGGTGATAAACCACAAAGCCGGTGTGGATCATGTGCCGCGAAACCGCGGAATCGGCCGCCGGAGCATTCGGTTCCGATGCGCTACGCTCGACAAACTCAATGCGATGGCCTTCCGGGTCTGCCATCGCAAAGCTCAGGCTGTGGTCGGCGTGGCCTTCGACCGCAGGCACTTTCACACCGTTCGCGATCAGATATTTGCGGAGCGCCGCAATGTTGTCGGTGGTGAAAGCAACGTGATCCATACGGTCGGTCGCCTTGGGATCCGGCGCGGCGCTGTAGCCGATCCACTGCCTGCCCACCATGTATCTCACGAGCCCGCCAGATTCCACTGGTCCCGCGGAAGCAAGCCCAAGCGTGCCGCCGTAGAGCGCCTTCACGCCATCGGGGTTTGTGGTGTAGAACGAAACATGATCGATACCGAGAATGCGCGGACGAGGAACTGTGGAACCTTGCGCGTAGGCAAAAATACAAATTGCGGATATCCCGAGAACAAGCGCTGCAAAAAATTTCTTCATAACGCCCCTGATTCTAGCTCAAGGACGGACTTGGAAAACAATCGTTCCTAAACCCGCTCCAGAAATTGACGCAGCAGCTTGGCGGCTTCCCCAGGCTGCTCCCACGGCGAGTAATGGCCAGCTTTCGGAATCACGCGCAACTGGCTTCCGGAAATGTGCTGCCGCATGAGTTCTGCTTCGTTTACCCCGGTCAGGATATCTTCGTCTCCGGTTACAAGCAGAGCAGGCACATTGATGGTCTTCAATGTCTCCACGGAATCCGCACGCTCAGCCATTCCGCGCTGCACCAGCGCCACATCTTCCGGCGACATCTTCCGCATCATACGCAGCGCGCCGTCAACCAAATCAGGCCGCGTCTCGCATGTGGTCTTGCCCAGCAGACGGGGAATCATGCTTTCGAAAAACGGCTCAGTGCCGCGCTCGAGCACATCGTTTGCCGCCTGTAGTCGCGCGGAGCGGGCTTCGGCGGAATCGGCGGGCGCTTTCGTGTTGCAAAGACCAAGCCCGGCCACGCGTCCGCGGTGCCGCCGCCAGAATTCGAACAAAGCATATCCGCCAATCGAGACCCCAATCAGCGGAGCGCGCCCGATATCGGCATCGTCCATTACGCGGGCAATGTCGCCGGCATGTTTGTCCATGGTGGCTGGACCCTCGCCCACGCCAGAATCTCCGTGTCCGCGCAGATCCGGCAAAATGACGCGGTAGCGCGTGGCCAGCTCCTGAGCCACTGGCAGCCAGAATTCATGATTCACAGGAAAGGGGTGCAGTAGAACTACCGGAGGGCCTTCACCCAGCAAGCAGTATACGATCTCGGCATCGCCGCTGCGGATTTGCCGACAGGCAATACTCTGCATCAGTGGATTTAATCACAGCGCAGCGTATCGCGTCCCGTGCCCGCGGTTTAAAACAGGCTTACGGATTCGCCGCACGCTGCGCGCCCGCCGGCTCCGTCATCAGCAGCGGCTCTTCGGGCATGACAATCCACGCGATGGGATAGGCGAATAGCCCAATGCCAGTCAGGCACGAAGCGATCAGCCACACCAGCCGGACCACGGTAACATCGACATCGAAGTACTCGGCGAACCCGATGCAGACCCCCGCAATCTTCCGTCCCTGCCGGGGACGCACCAGGCGCTTGCGCGCGATCGATGCCCCCACCCGAGTGCCGCAATAAGCACAAACCGCCGCGTCGTCCTGAATCACCTTGCCGCAATAGTTGCAATACATAGCTCTGCCTCCAAAACGCGCCCTACAAAACAATACGCAATCGCAGACAGAAAGTTCCAGGGCGTTCTGCGTACAGGACAAAACCCGATTTCACTCCCGATACGCTTCCCTAATATGCTCCCGAGCCTTTTCCGCGGGAGGCGTGGCGCCGTTTTCGGCCAGCACACTCTCATACTTCTTCATGGCCAGGTCGCGCTTCTGCAGCAGGTCGTACATTTCTCCGGCAGCCAGGTTCGCCTTCTGCAGGGTCTCAGGATCGGGCTCCGGAGCCTCCTCCACAAGTTCATACGCGGCCGCAGCTCCGGCATAATCTTTCTGGCTGCGCAGCAGCTCACCCAGACCCCACGCCGCCAGCTCGTAGTGCAGGTTGCCGTACCTCCCTTCCCGCCCATTCTGCCAAACCTGGCGATAGCCTGCCGCGGCCTCCGGCGCACGGCCGCTGGCGCGCAGCAGATTAGCTTCCTCCAGCGGAAACAAATAATTCCTGGGATAACGCGCCGCCAGCTCGTGCATCAGCACTCGCGCCTCATCGTAGCGATGCTCGCGCCGCAGAAACAGGCTCAGCACCACCTTGGCATCCACGCTGTTTTCTCCGTCGCTGTCGGCCACTTCGCGCAAGTATTCGAGTCCCTTTTCTTTCGTTCCGCTCAGCCCCACCAGCGCCACCGCGACCTTCACACTCCAAGGCAGGCTGCCCATCACGTAGTTGTGCGTGCCCACGACCAGTTTCGCATCCACATAGTGAGGATCGAGTTCCAGAACCCGTTCGTGATCGCGGCGCGCGCCTACCGCATTGCGCAGCGCAGAAAACCAGGCGCGCTCGACCAGTGCGGTGTATAGCGCAAACTGCGCACGGGTGACGCCCCGAGCGTAGAGCGCATCCACGTTATTCGGATTCACCTTGAGTTCCTGCTCCTCCAGGCTCTCGGCGCGGTCCACTAACTGTTTGATCCGTTCCGTAACTTTAGGGTCGGCGGCTCGATGCGCTTCCCCGATAAAGCTGTCATTGGCATACTCGCCGCTGTTCATCGCTCCCATGCGGTAAAGCTCGCGCATCAGAACCGCGGTCAGCAGGTGGTTTACGGCTGAAGGGTCGCCGGGATGCCGACCCAGCACCTTCTCGAACTCCTGGATCGCCCGGTCGTATTCAAGGTTATAGAAATGGTCGGAAGCCGCCTCAACCAGCGGATCGTGTTCCTCGGAATTAGCCGCGGTCGCTGGGAGAGCCCCTTCCCTCGCAGCTTGAGCGACCGCCCGAGAGCTCAGCAGGCAAAAGACAAAAAGGATGATCAGGCCGAACACCGTCTTCCCGCCGCCCAACCATTTCACTATCAGACTCGACTGCATCCCGACCGTCAGCCTTTGGACTTTAGTTTAACCGAGTTTGCCGAGCACGGGACGAACCAAAAATGTCATTGGGCAAACCTAATAATTTCTCGAAGCATCCACGGGTTGAATCCTATAATTCACCTAACCAGACCTGAAAAAAACCAAGGTACTGGGGCATCTTTACGGGTTTGCGGGTAATAATTGCGCGGGATTTACTTGCAACACGATGGGGGAAAGTTGCAAGTATCTGACTTGAAAACACCTTAGTCGACCGTGCGCTTTGGTTGTCGGCTTGCCTTTCCCAAACTAGACGTTCCTAACTTATGGCTGAAGTTGTTCAAGAAGCTCCGCAGGAATTCTGGCGGTCCCCCCTTGTGCTAGAAGCACCGGCGGTCGCAGCTCCCCCGGCTGCGGCCCCGGCTTTGGCAGACGCCTGTGCCGATTGTGGCACCGAGTTCATGATCGGGGCTAGGTTCTGCCATGCCTGCGGCCTACGCCGTCCGACCGCAAACGCCAGCACGGAGTCCGCTTTGGTAAACGGTCTGTTGCTGCGGAGCGTAGCGCGGGCCGGCATAGGCCTCCGGTCGTCTATGCGCCTGGTCGCCGCCGCCTGGCAGGAGATTTCCTTCCCCGACTGGCTCCACTACCTGCATTTCCATGAGATCAAGCGCTGGATCGGTCTACCTACAGCCTCGCTGATCGCCTTCATGATCGGCCTCGGCTGTGTAGTGGGAGCAATCGGCGTCAGCGTCTTCTTTCGCGCATCGAATCTGGCGGAGTTCCAGGCCATCCAGATGTGGCGGATCGAATGGCTGCTGGCCGCAACCGCATCGTTCGTAGCCGGGATCCTGCTGAAGAAACCGTCCGACACCGAGTAGCGCCGGCGTCCCGCCGGCTGTCGGGAGGGCGTAGGAACCTAGGACCACGCGGCCGGGACGCCCCTCCTACCGTTACGACTCGCTCCCCGTCCCCGCCGCCCTCCGCTGCTGATTCATGCGATAGAGATGATGCACAGGTCCAGTTCCGTGCCCCAGCGGATGTCCGGCAGCAATCGCTGCGGTCACGAACGTCTTGGCCAGCAAGGCAGCCTCGGCTAATCCGCGATCGAGCGCCAGATGGCACGACATCGCCGTGGCAAAGGCGCAACCCGTTCCGTGAGTAGAATTCGACCGTTGCCGCTCCGCCTTAAATACTTCTTCCTCGATTCCGCTCTTCGTGGTGAAACTCAAGAGATCAGTAGCCTTCTCCAGATGCCCGCCAGTGATCACCACGGCAGCCGAGCCCATCTGATGGAGCTTCGCCGCCGCTGCCCTCATTTCGTCCAGATCGGTCACCTTCAAGCCGGTGAGGACTGCAGCCTCCTCCACGTTCGGCGTTATCACATCGGCCAGCGGAATAAGCTTCTCGGTCAGCAGCCTGGTCCCGGCCGCATCCAGCAGGTCCGCACCCGAAGAAGACTTCAGGATCGGATCGAGTACTATATTCGGCCACCTACCTGGGCGCCCAGCCTTCCCCGACTGCCGGCCAAGGAACTCCGCCACAGCCTTGACCACCTTCCCGGCACCCAGCATCCCGATATGGACAGCTGCGATGGGAATATCGGCAGCAAGCTCTTCCAGAGTCTCAATGACCAGCCCGGGATCCAGCGCTTCGACCCGGCGAACCCCGGCGGTCGATTGCACCGTGAGGGCAGTAATGCACGCCACCCCGTAGCAGCCGTGGGCGGCAATAGTCTTAATATCGGCCGTAACCCCCGCCCCGGACGAGGGATCGAACCCGGCGATGGTCAGCACAACAGGTGGTTTTTCAGCCATGGTCCTCGAAAAAAAATAACCTCTACGCTATGCAACCTTGTACCTAAAATGCTTTCTTTAAACAACTTAGAAAGAATTGTCCGTAAGCCGTTGAATCCATTGAGGATGAAAATTCTTCCCGAACTACATCCTTCTGAGTATTTACTATATAATAAATATGTAACCTAATTGTTTTGAATGACTTGTTGCCCATTACTCATGATTAACAACAAGTTACGTGAGATATCGATAACTATCACGTCACCATAGGCCATGCACTTTCGGGTTGACAAGCCCTTCCCAGACCCCTACCATTTACAGAACCGTAACCAACACAGCCTAGCTAGGACGACTTTTGAGTATGCGAGGAGAACTGAATGCGTGGACGTATAGCTCATGGACTGATGATCGCTTTTTTGGTCGTCGGACTGGGAGCGGCTCAGGGACCGAACAACTCGGAGGCCAGTTCAGCCCAGACTAGGGCAGTTCCAGCCAAACCCGAAACCCGCAACCACAACCTTAAAAACCAACCGTATCAAGTTGGGACAGCCTCCTGGTACGGCGAATATTTCGTCGGCAAACCAACCGCCAGCGGCGAAGATTTCGACATGTACGATATGACCGCCGCCCACCCCACGCTTCCCCTGGGAAGCTATGTCCGGGTCACCAACCTGCGCAACGGACGGGCCGTGGTGGTCAAAGTGAACGACCGAGGTCCGGTCGTACCCGGCCGTATCATCGATCTCTCCTTCGGTGCCGCCCAGGTGCTGCGCTTCGAGCAGCGCGGGCTGCAGCGAGTTCGCCTGGATCTGGTCAAGCCCCGCACCGAGCGCCGGCAGGTCTACCAGACCGTAGCCTACAACCATCCTATGGCGGAACTCCAGTAAACCAACTACACTGTTCGGGATGCAGGCCACTCTAACCAACCGCATCCCGAACGATCTAGGCGTCAATCCCGCCCGCGAGAAGCTGATCGTGGCTCTCGACGTTTCCACGGCGGCGGCCGCACAAAAAATCGTGTCGGCCGTCGGCGACTCCGCCCTCACCTATAAAGTCGGCATGCAGCTCTACACTGCCGAAGGCCCGCAGGTGGTGCGGGATCTCGTAGCCTCGGGCCGGCGCGTCTTTCTCGACCTCAAGTATCACGACATTCCCACCACGGTAGCCGCAGCCGTGCATGAAGCCGCCCGGCTCGGAGTGAGTATGCTGACGGTGCACGCAGCCGGTGGCGCCAAAATGCTCCACGCCGCCGTCGAAGCCGCCCGCGCCAACAACCCCGCCCTGCTGGTGCTCGGAGTCACCGTCCTCACCAGCCTCGACGAAAACGAAATGGAGAAAGTCGGATTCCGCGGCACCGTGCGGGAGGAAGTGTTGCGCCTGGCCACGCTCGCCTTAGACAACGGATGCAAAGGCATCGTCACCTCCGCCCGCGAGACCGCCGCCGTCCGCGACGAACTCGGCCACAACTTCGCCATCGTAACCCCAGGCGTGCGTCCGGCCGGCGCGAGCCATGCAGATCAAGCCCGAGTAGCCACCCCCGCCGAAGCCATCGCCGCAGGAGCCAGTCATATCGTAGTAGGCCGCCCCATCACCGAAGCCGCCGATCCAGCAGCGGAAGCCCGCGCAATTCTGGACCAGATCAGCAAGTAAGCACGCAGCTGATAAGAGCTCATGAGGTCATGTGGGGACGGACGCATTCGTCCGTCCATCGAGCGCAGCTCGATTGCTTTTCTCACCTCCACCGCGTTGCCAAATCCAGCCTCCAAGTGCAAGCTAATACAAGTGCCAGAACTGCCCGACATCGCCGCCTACATCACCGCGCTAGAGCCGCGCATAGTCGGCCAACCCCTGCATCTCCGGCTGCAGAGCGCCTTCCTCCTGCGAACTGTGCAACCACCTCTCGCGGACGTGGAAGGTCACGCAGTCCGCGAATTGCGAAGAATCGGCAAGCGCATAGCAATCGGCATGGATAACGATCTTTGGCTGGTCCTTCACCTGATGATTGCCGGCCGCCTGCACTGGCGCGCACCCGAGGCAAAGCTGGCAGGCCGCCAAACTCTGGCGGCATTCGATTTCCCCAACGGCTCCCTGGTCGTGACCGAGGCCGGCTCCAAGCGCCGCGCGTCCCTGCACGTTGTGCAGGGTGAGGGAAGTTTAAGTTCCTTCGACGCCGGAGGCATCGACGTCTTCTCCAGCGATCTCGATTCCTTCCGCGCCGCGCTCACCGCCGAAAACCACACACTCAAACGCGCACTCACCGATCCGCGCCTGTTGAGCGGAATCGGCAACGCCTATTCCGACGAAATCCTGCACGCCGCGCAACTCTCCCCGCTCACCCTCACGCAAAAACTGAAACCGGAAGAATGGGAGCGACTATGCGCAGCGACCCGCCACACCCTTCAGTTCTGGATAGACCGGCTGCGGATGGAAGCGAGCGCCGCCTTCCCCGAAAAAGTCACCGCCTTCCGCAAAGGCATGGCAGTCCACGGACGCTACGGCGAACCATGTCCCAGATGCGGCGACAAAGTATTACGAATCCGCTACGCCGACAAAGAAACCAACTACTGCGCCCGCTGCCAGACCGCCGGCAAAGTTCTAGCCGACCGCAGTCTGTCCCGACTCCTCGGCTCAGACTGGCCAAGAACTCTGGAAGAGCTCGAAGCTCTAAAGCGCCGCTGATCGCGGCCAGGCCGATGCTCATCATTTTCATATTGACCAACATCGCTGACCATGGTCCAATAATATAGATGAAAGAAGTCGCCATCTCCGAATTCAAGGCCAAGTGCATCGCTCTGCTCGATCAGGTGCAGAAGACGAAAAAGCCAATCCTCGTGACACGCTTCGGAAAGCCGCTTGCCGAAGTAATACCCGTATCGCCAAAGGCAGGTCCGGGAGATTGGTTTGGTTCGATGAAGGACGAAATCCAGATTCTGGGGGACATCATCTCGCCAGCCAATGACGAGGATGAGTGGGAGGTATTGCGCGATGAAACTGCTCCTCGATACGCACATCTGGATATGGAGCATGCAGGGCTCGGATCGACTCGGAAAAAGAACCGCGCAGGAAATCAAAAATCCCGAGAATGAACGGTGGCTCTCTCCGGTCAGCACATGGGAGGCACTCACTCTTCATGCGAAGAAGAGAATTTATCTGCCGGAGGACATTAGCGCTTGGGTTGCTCGGGCGACCGCCATGTTCTACGAGGCGCCGCTGACACACGAAATCGCCTTGGCCGCC
>JBAWCJ010000088.1:0-3005 GCA_049590215.1 Candidatus Sulfotelmatobacter sp.
ACCAGATCCGGATCCGGCAAATGCCGCGTATAAAGGTGTTCGCCCACCGCGTCTTCGTCGATCCGCAAATGCTCCAGGCCGCCATTCTGAGAAGCCGCATTTACCATCGAACGGAACGCATCCACCAGTTCGCTGCGCGCGCTGTAGTTCAGCGCCAGCGTAAGCACCGTCCCGGTGTTGTGCGCCGTACTCTGCCGCGCCCACTCCATGCGCCCCTGCACATCTTCCGGCAATTGTTGCTGGCGGCCAATATATTCCAGGCGGATATTGTTCTCGTTCAGCGTAGGCACTTCCGCTTTCAGGTAGCGGCTCAGCAGGCCCATTAGAAAATCGACTTCACTCTTCGGCCGCTTCTTCCAGTTCTCTTCCGAGAAGGCGTAAAGCGTCAACGCATGAATGCCGACGCGTGCCGCCGTCTCCACCGTCGAGCGCACGGCAGCCACTCCCGCGCGGTGTCCGGCCACGCGCGGCATGTGACGCCGCTTCGCCCAGCGCCCGTTGCCGTCCATGATGATAGCGATGTGTTTCGGGAGCCGCTCTGGATCAAGATGCCGGTAGACTTCAGTCTCTTTGCGATCCAGCCCGGCGGGAACTTTGTGCTGCAAAGTGATCCCTTTCGCATTGACGCTAACACAGCCGGGAAGCGGGTTGCAATTGAGAGGAAAGGCTCACCGGCGAGCGCGCGAGGAAAGCGTACAGGATCGGGAAAGGCGCGGCTTCAATTCTTAGCCTGCCCTGAGCAAGCGAGGCGCGCCGAAAGGTTCCGCCGGAACAGAGTTTTGAAAAGGCGCCGCTTTAGGCCGCGCCGCAAAGCTTTCTCGACAGGGAACCCCGACAATCTTATGTCTACTTTCGTGGTCTTGACGCAATGAAGCCCGCACGCCGAAACTACAAGTTTCAGCAAAGCTCTTTGACACCCAAACGCCATAACGTAACTTCTTACGGCTCAAGATTTTGCCCGTAAGGTGCTGAGCTGCATAGATTAAATTCGATTTTCACGCTACCGCGATGATTCCGATAGATCAGGGGGGAGGGGGTACCACCCCCAGTTGTAAAACGGTAAACAGCCATTTCCCGAAGAGGGAAGGTTATTTCTGAATTGCTTTGGATAGGTAGAAAAAAGGAATATGACCCGGTTCTCAGTTCGCTGCTTCTTCCGGCACAATCTTCAACTCCAGCTTCTCCGTATGCCGCAGCACCGTTAGCAAGCAACTCGCGCCCGCGCGAATGTCAGCCAGCACGCGATGCAGATCGTCCACGCCGGCTACCGCGTGGCCTTCCAGCGCAACGATGATGTCGCCATCCCGCAGCCCCGCCCGTTTCGCCGGACTATTTTCTTCGACCGAAAGAACCAGCGCGCCGGATTCTTTCGCCAGATCGTAGAAGCGCACCACGCGGCGATGCACCGGCACAGTCTGCGCCGAAACTCCAATATAGCTGCGCCGGATGCGGCCATCGCGCAGCAGGCGGCTGGCCACGAACTTCGCCGTATTAATCCCGATGGCAAAACAAATCCCCTGGGCCGGCAAAATAGTCGCCGTGTTCACTCCCACCACTCGCCCCGCGGAATCGACCAGCGGTCCGCCCGAATTCCCCGGGTTAAGTGCAGCGTCGGTTTGGATCACATCGTCAATCAGCCGCCCGGAATACGATCGCAGCGACCGCCCCAACGCGCTCACCACACCCGCCGTCACTGTCGACTGAAACCCATACGGATTGCCGATGGCAACTACAAGTTGTCCCACGCGAAGCTGCTGCGAATCGCCGAGAGCAGCGGCGGCGAGTCCGGGCTCGTCCACTCGCGCTTCGTCAATGCGAATCACAGCCAGATCGCTCGCAGGATCGTCTCCGATCGCGCTCGCCGGCATGCGACGCCCGTCTGCCAGTGTGATCTCGATGCGCTTCGCGTCATGCACGACATGGCTGTTAGTAAGAATCAAGCCATCCGGAGTGAATACAAACCCCGAGCCTCCGCCGCGCCGCTCGCGAGGCTCACCGGAGCGTGTGAGCCCGGCGGCTTGATGCACTTCAATATTCACCACCGAGGGGCTGACGATCTCGACCGCGCCGGTAACTGCGCGGGAATAGGCGTCCAGCAAGGAATCTTCGTTGGCAGCGGGCCTCGAGGCAGGTGCCGGTCGCGGCGAAGACTCCTCGCCCCATTCATTCGCTTCCGAATGATTCACAGACGCGGGGTGGGCCGATGCGGCAGAAAAAACACTTCCAACTTCTTCCAGGCTCATGCTGGATAGATGTCAGTCGATCTAGTTCGGATTCACCCGGCCACGAGCGGGAAAAAAGCCGGGACCAAGGGATTGGTCCCGGCATTGAGTTGGCTGGTTGCCCGGATAAATCTAGGTTGCAAAGTTACAAAGTTGCAAAGTTTCGAGGTTTCAAAGTAAACAGCCCGGGCGCTCCGAGTCTTGAAAGTTTGAAACCTCTGAAACTTTGAAACCTGCTTTCCTACGCAGTCCTTCTCGGCCGCACCGTCAAATCCCGCAGCTGGGTCAGGACGCTCGACATCTGCATCCCGTTCAGTTGTGAAACAAACGGCAGAATCTCCGCGATGAACTGATCTTTCATCAGTTCGCTGATTTCGTCCTGGCGGTTCTTTTCTCCGCCACTGAGCAGTTCCGGCACGGTCACCTCCAATGCTCGCGCCAGCCGTTCCAGGGACGACAGCGTAGGCGTAGCTTTTTCGTTTTCAATCTTGGAAACGTAAGTCCGCGGCACGGACATGCGTCCGGCCAGTTGCCGCTGGCTCAGCCCACTGCGCAAACGCAGCGAGCGGATCGACGTGGCCAAGTTCAGGTGCCCACGTCCGGTGCCAGGCATGGGCATCATCACCGGCGGCGCCATCACCACCGGCTCAGGTTCGGGTTCCTCGTCCAGGGACGAGTGGCAGCGCCGGCAATTGTTATTGACCGTACGGAATTGAACCAGCAGGCAATGATCGCAACGGACGACTTCCCTAGAATCTACTGGGGCAAGAGTCGTGGCCATCG
>JBAWCJ010000089.1:0-8256 GCA_049590215.1 Candidatus Sulfotelmatobacter sp.
GATGCGCCAGCTCTGGTGCAGCGCGTCTGCAGCGCTCACGACGTTGTCGATCTGGTAGCGGCGAGAGAACGTCCGGCCATCGAGGAAGATAAATCGGTTTGGATCTCGCTGCAAGAGTTGGCCCGCGGTTTTAAGCATGAGATGCAGGCAGAAGTCATCCTGGCGGGAAGAGTATTCGATTTCGTCGGTGCAAAAGAGAGCGTGCCGGATCTCATCTTTATTAAGTACCCGGCCGCGCAGTCGACTCGCCAGTTCGCGGGCGAGCGTAGTTTTACCGCTGCCAGGTAGGCCAGCCATCAGAACGATCATGATCCATTAAAGCACGCTAGATCTTCTGCCATGAATCGCGTTGAGGAGCAGATTCATCCATTGTCTAGCCCTACTGTCTAGCGCAACTCACAACTTATGGGAGGGATCGATGCCGCTGGTTCGAATCTCGTTACGCGAAGGCAAGACCGAAGAATACAGAAAGGCGCTGGCAGACGGCGTACACCGAGCGTTGGTGGAGGCCTTGGATGCGCCCGCGCAGGACCGGTTCCAAGTTATAACCGAGCATCCGGCTGGCGGTCTGATCTACGATCCAGCGTACCTCGGCGTGCAACGGACGGATAACTTTGTGATGGTCCAGATTACGCTCTCAACCGGACGCAAGCTGGCGCAGAAACGAAAGCTGTTCCAGCGCATGGCGGAAATTCTGGCGGAGAATCCCGGCCTACGGAAGCAAGATCTGATGATCAATCTGGTGGAAGTTGCGTGGGAGAACTGGTCGTTTGGCAACGGCGAAGCGCAATATGCGCTGTGAGGAACGTTGTGAGGGACTCTGTCAGCCACTGGGCAAGCGACTATTCAGCACGGCTTTCGGCGGTCACTGTGGAGGGCTCCGGGCGATCGACTGGAATGATGTCCTGCGTTTCGCGCCAATCCGCGTACCGGCCTGAAACCATGATGTGGAACACCCACTGATGCCGCTCTTCTTCGGGCTCAACCAGGCCGAGAGCCTTCATATAGAAGAGATAGTGTTCCATCCAGTGAATCTGTTCCTGGGTCATGCCGCGGCGTTGCAAGTCCACCGTAAGACCGGCAAGATGGGACGATGCCGTATCGCCCTCAGACGGAGCCGCATTGCGATTGTGCCGGCGCAGTTTCTTCTGAAGCTTTACCGTGCGCACCGCGGAATTCACCTGAATCTGTTCGTGAAACCGATTGTAATAAGCCTGGGCGATGTCCTGCACAAAGTCGCGGGTCCAGGGACGGCAGTAGCGGCGCGAAGGATCAAGGCGGGGATCAAAGCGCAGCGTCTCACCGGCGATGATGGGCTGGAGCGCTCCGCTAGCCTTCAGCGCTTCCAACTCGTCGTCGTCCTGAATGCGAGGCAACTCCAGCCGATCAACTTCTGCGTTCTGCGCCAAAAGAGATTCGTGAGTGGGACGGAACATGGGATGCCACAACGTCCAGTGCAGCCGCGGGAACCGGCGGTGATGGACCCTGTGCACAGATGTGGCCGTGACCGCAAAGAGTGGGCTGCACAGGCAAGCCAGCATGGCCAGAAGAATTATTTGACGCTGTGGTTTTGTTCTCAATGAGTTCCGTAGTCTTCCGAAACGGCCTAACCCACAACCGCCCGGACATTGTAAGTCATCGTGTCAAGCGTCCCAACCTTCGATCACCGGGCGCTGGTTACCAGAGTTACCGGCAGGCATTGCCCGCTCTTGGTTACCGCTGGTTACCCCACCCGCATTCGCAGGCGTGGTTCCCTCTGGATAGAAGCACGCGAAACGCCATCCGGGCGCGGGATTGCGGCCAACGCATGTGCCCTTGAAGCAAGCAGTTAGCGATCGATGGGAACTACCAGAAGTGCGTTTTCAGGGCAAAAGTGACAAAAATCAGCGCCGGAAAAGGTCACCGATGGCTTGCTTCATGACCGCGCCGCCTACCTCGGAAATGGCGCGGGTCAGCGGGATATCCTTGGGGCAAACCTCTACGCAGTTCTGCGCGTAGCCGCATTCCTGAATGCCTCCGTCGCCCATCAACGCCGTGAGCCGCTCGCGCTGCAGTTCTTTGCCTGTGGGATGCGTGTTGAACAATCGTACCTGCGCGATGGTGGCCGCGCCTACGAAGCCCGTTTCTTCGTTGAACTGCGGGCACGCCTCCATACAGCAGCAGCACGAGATGCAGCGTGAAAGCGGATAAGCCGCCTCCTGCTCCTCCGGCGACAAGCGCGGGCCGGGACCGAGATCGTAAGTACCATCGATGGGAACCCAGGCCTTGACGATCTTTAGATTCGTAAAGAGAACACTGCGATCGACAGCGAGATCGCGGACGACAGGGAACTTCGAGAAAGGCTCGAGTTTAACTGGCTGCTCGAAATTGTCGATTAAAGCTGAGCAGGCCATGCGGGCGCGTCCATTGATGAGCATGGCGCAGGAGCCGCAGACTTCCTCGAGGCAATTCGAATCGTAGGTGATGGGCGTGGTCGCCTTGCCTTCGCGGGTGACGGGGTTGGCGGCGATCTCCATGAGCGAGGAGATCACGTTCATGCCCGGATGGTGGGCGAGTTCGAACTCTTCCCAGTACGGCTTGGACGTTGGGGTGTTCTGGCGCTTGATTTTGAAGAGAACTGATTTGTTATTGGCCATTTACAGGTTCTCGGTCATTTTCTCTACAATACCTGGGCGACGAGCAATAAGCCGCCTAATCGACACCAAAAGGATAACGGTCCATAAAACGACGATCGGCCATCCGAAAGCGCGGTGTCGCACGACGTCTACTGCGCCGTAAAAAATCCATGGCGCCGAAGTTGCGACCCCGAGCCATGCAGGCTTCTCCGTCTTGGGCGGCTCACTATTTACCCATTCGAACATCTGCATCACCCAGCCTTGCTCACCCCACGTCGAATCAGCGGTCCCTAGATTCCTATTTCACCGCGTCATACTTCCGCGGCCGCGGTGGAATCAGCGACACATCCACCGGCTCGAACTCAAACTTCGGCTCATCTGCGTCCGGAGCAAAATATGCTTTCGTTGTCTTCAGCCAATTCTTATCGTCGCGGTCGGGGAAGTCTGGCTTGTAGTGCGCGCCGCGCGATTCATCGCGTAACCGCGCGCCTTGCGCAATCACTCGCGACAGCTGCAGCATGTTGTAAAGCTGGCGGGCGAAGACCACGGTGGTGTTCGCCCACTGCGTGCGGTCGCTCAGGTTTACCTTGCGGAAGCGCTCCAGCATCTCGACCAGTGTCGCATCTGTCTGCTGCAGGTTTTTGTTGTAACGAATAACCGTACAATCTTTGGTCATCAACTCGCCGAGTTCGCGCCACAGCCGGAAGGGATTCTCGGTGCCCTGGTGATTCATGAGCAGGGCATTGCTCTCTTCCTGCTTCTTCTTTTCCGCGTCGAAAATTCCGTTGCCGTCGGGAAGCGACTGCAGCCCGCGTGCATACTTCACGGCATTCGGTCCGGCGATGCTTCCGCCGTAGATGCACGATACCAGCGAGTTCGCGCCCAGACGATTCGCGCCGTGATACTGATATTCACACTCGCCGGCCGCGTAAATCCCCGGAATGTTCGTCGCCTGCTTGAAGTCGATCCACAGACCGCCCATGGTGTAATGCATGCCGGGGAAAATCTTCATCGGCGTATCGCGGGGATCGTCGCCCACAAATTTCTCGTAGATTTCGAGAATGCCTTCCAGCTTGCGATCGAGTATCTTGCGGTCGATGTGAGTCAGGTCGAGATAGACCATCGGCTTGCCGTCGATGCCGAGGTTGTATTCATAAACAACCTTGAAGATCGCCCGCGTGGCCACGTCACGCGGCACCAGGTTGCCGTACTTGGGATACCACTCTTCGAGGAAGTACCAGCGGTCACACGGCGGAATCGTTTTCGGGTCACGCTTGTCGCCTTGAGTCTTCGGAACCCAGACGCGTCCGCCTTCGCCACGCGCCGATTCCGACATCAGCCGCAGCTTGTCTTCGCCGGGAATGCAGGTGGGATGCACCTGAATGAATTCGCCGTTTCCGTAGAAGCAGCCCTGCTGATAAAGCGCGGACTGCGCCGAACCTGTACACACAACCGAGTTAGTGGACTTGCCGAAGATCGCTCCGATCCCGCCAGTCGCGATAATGATGGCGTCGGCCGGGAAAGTGCGGACTTCCATGCTGCGCAGATCCATGGCGCAAATGCCGCGACAGACACGGTTTCCGTCGAGCACTGCCGAGAGGAACTCCCAGTGCTCGTACTTTTTCACCTTGCCTTCGGATTCGTAGCGGCGAACTTGTTCGTCGAGTGCATAAAGCAACTGCTGGCCCGTAGTCGCGCCAGCAAACGCGGTGCGGTTATACAAAGTCCCGCCGAAGCGGCGAAAATCAAGCAGACCCTCGGGCGTGCGGTTGAAGGGAACACCCATGCGATCGAGCAAATCGATGATGCCGGGCGCGGCCTCGCACATATCTTTGACCGGCGGCTGGTTGGCGAGGAAATCGCCGCCGTAGACCGTGTCGTCAAAATGGATCCAGGTCGAATCGCCTTCACCCTTCAGGTTCTTGGCCGCGTTGATGCCGCCCTGCGCGCACACCGAGTGCGAACGCTTCACCGGAACAATAGAGAAGAGATCGACGTTCGCGCCCATCTCGGCGATCTTGATGACGGCGGAGAGTCCGGCGAGGCCGCCGCCTATCACGATAATTTTGGGAACTGCTGCCATCTGTTGGTCTACCGGCCTTCCATATTCTTAATTCTTAGCGGGCTGATTCTTTGCAGCCTGATTGCTCGCGGCCTGATTTTTCCTAGCTTGGGCCGATTGCATTGCCGTGGTTCCAGGCTCGTAGAGCTGTTGCGGGCGCGAGCGGAACGAAGCCAGGCTCGCCAGCCCTGCGCCGGATAGGACAAAGAAAAACACCACACACACCGCGAGAAACCGCTTCTGCGCCCTGTCACCGGAAACGATGCCCCACTTCGCCGAGAACAGCCAGATGCCATAGGCGAAGTGCCACGAAGCCGCGACCAAGCCCACAACGTAAAACAGGAACAACGGAGTCTGCAGAACCTCTTCCTGTACCTTGCCGAACGAAGCGTTCGGGAAAGCGTGCAGATCGACTCCTGTAAAGCGCATCGTCCACGTATGCCAGAGGATGTAGGCGAAGGCAATCCCGCCGGTCCAGCGCTGGGCCGCGTACATCCAGTTGCCGGTCCAGGGATATTCCTTCGTATTTCCATCTCCGCGGTACCAGATGTAGAAGCCGTAGAGCGCGTGGAACGCAATCGGCAGCCAGATACCAAACAGTTCAAGAAAGAAGACCAGCGGAAGATTTGCCAGAAAACTTACTTGCCGGGCATAGGCGTCAGGCCCGCCGATTGCCGTGGAGTTGGAAATCAGAATGTGCTCGAACAAGAACGCGCCGACGGGAACGATCCCAGAAAGCGAATGCAGGCGGCGCAAGAAAAACGAAACGCCATGGCCGGCACGCAGAGGGGCCACACCATGGGTTACAGCTTTTGCGACAACGGGAGCAGTAGAACTGGCTGCTGACGCCACGAATCGCTCCTTATGAGTTCGTATGATTCTGCTGGATGACTCGACCTTAACGGTCCGGCACTGACAAAAGAACTTTTTATTATCCAGCCGCCGGAGAAACGAAGTCAAGAAGGAGTCGCCACGTCGTCAACCGTCAGCAAGAACGCCTGCACCAGTGAAGGAACTCCCGGAACGCCGCGCCGCGGTGGCTGTACTGGGACTTCTCTTCGGCGCTCAGTTCAGCGAAGGTTTTCTTGATCGGCGGAAAATAGAATAAGGGATCGTATCCGAAGCCGTTCGCGCCGCTTGGAGCATCGAGGATTTTTCCTTCCGCCGTGCCGCGAAACGTCGCCAGTGTTTTGCCGTCACGAGCCGCAGCCAGCACGCAGACAAACCTGCCCGTGCGCTGGGCGGGCGGAACGCCCTTTAGCTCGCGCAAGACCCGCGCGTTATTTGCCTCGTCATCAGTGTTGGCGTCGGCCTTTTCGGGCTGGTCGGCAGCGTAGCGCGCGGAGTGCACGCCCGGAGCCCCATGCAGAGCATCGATCTCCAAGCCGGAGTCGTCGGCTACGACCATTTCTCTCGGGACATATCGGCTGTAGCCTTCAGCCTTCTTGCGTGCGTTAGCCTCGAACGTAAGGCCATCCTCAACTACTGCGGGCAGGGAAGAGAAGTCAGGGACGCCAGCGATTTCGACCCCGCAGTCCACAGCCGCGCCGGCAAAGTCGCGCAGCTTGCCCGGATTCGAAGTTGCAATGAGAATCTTTCGCATCACCACTTCATCCTAATAACTCACGAGGCTCGTCCGGCGCAGGTTCATCCGTTGGAAGACGGAAGCTTCCACAACCCGAAAGCCAAAATCAGGGCGAGTAGTGAGATCCATCCACCCGCCGTGCGGTCCCAGGTTCGAACGAAGCTGATTTGCACTTGATTTGTGCCCGCCTCCACGGGAACCAGCATCTGCCCGGTGCCCTCACGCGCGCCGGGGTGCATTTGGCGCCTATTCACGTTAACCCGCCATGCCGGATAGTTGAACAGCCGCAACGAAAGATTATCCGGGGCCGACATCTCCGCTGTGAAGAGTTTTAATTCCGGAGTCCATTGAGAAACATGAATCGCAGCATGCGCCCCGCCGTCTACCGTCACGCGGCGAGCGTCTTTCGAAACTGATGAAGGATCGGCGCCGACCGGCGTGTATTCGTCGACGCCCTCGTAGCCCTCCCCGGACTCCATGTTGTCCTGCATTTCGCGCAGGTCACCGGCGTTGTCCCACCAGGGCGGCTGGAAGTGGCGCCACCCGAAGGCGAGCACAGCCAACGTAGCCAAGCAGAACGCGACGCGCATGCTCCACCGCCGCAGACCAAGCACGGTCAGCAAGGTGAAGGGAATGCCCAGACACAGCATCCAGCGCCAGGGGAATTGCATGTACTGCAGTTTGGGGAGAATTCTCCACAGCACATTCGTGATCGAGAGCATGAGCACAGAGCAGGCCGCGGCCCACGCCACCAGCGAATACCAAAGCGTCGGATGGCGCCTTCGCCAGCTGCGTGCAGTCCAGGCGGCTACAACCGTCAGTAGGATTTCGACGATGGCAATCCAGGAAATCAGGTGGTTGAAGGCGTCGTGGTCCGCATCGGTGGTGTGGATAAACAGAAAACTGTCTTGCGGCCGCGACCCGGCAGAAACAGCTTGTGCAATGGTGACCCACTTCTGTTCGTAGACCGCAGGCAATAAATAAACCGCAGCCAACGCAGCGCCAAGAACCACCGCGAAGGTTCCCACCAGTAGAACGCGCGGCGAGCGCCGCTGCCAGGCAACCACCAACATCAATAAAACCAAAGAGTAATGGATCATCACTGCTGCGGGTGCGTTGACCAGCCATGCAGAAGCAAGCAGCAGCGCGAGATAAATGGTGACGCGGCGGCCTTTTTCGTCTGCCCGCAACAACAGCAACAACAACAGGGGCAGCAAAGAACTGGCCAGAAGTTCAGCCAGCGCGCTACGCCAATACACAATCACCAGATGATAAGGATTGACGGCATAGAGCACCGCTGCGAAGGTTGCATCGCGCCGGTCAAGCCACTGCCGCGCCAGCAGAAACATCGACACGCCCGCAGCCAACAGGGCAAGCCAGATATAAATGCTGGCGGCCAGCGTCCACGGAAAAATTGCGCTGAGCGCCGCGCCTAGTGTCCACGAAGCTGGGGGATAGAAGATGAAACGCGGCTCGCCGTAGGCAAAGTTCGCCAAGGCCGCCCAGCGCGGATAGACGATGCCCAGCTTCCACTGCGAGAGAACTTCCAGCCACGAGTACAAATGGAATTCAACGTCGTGTCCGGACGGCGTGCCGAGGAAAAAGAAAGGAATTTCAACCGCGAAGGCCGCAACCGCGATCGACATAAGCGGTGCCCAGGCCAGGCGGCGACGGCGCGCACCGGGTGTGACATTGCTCGCGGCATTGTCAGAACCCAGTTCGCTTCCGGGTTTTACGTTTGCCGCCAGCTTCGCTTCCACCAGCCTCCCCGCCGACTCGCTCTGCGTGTCGGCTACATGTTCGCACAAGGGCGCAAACGGTGCACGGAGCTTATCATCCGGATCTTCGCACTTCAGACAAAGCCGGCCGAGCGAACTGCCCGCCGCATTTAACCTAGATTTAATATTTCTGAAACCGTGACGCAACAGCGATCAGCTACCGTACTGCCATAGGGGTGGAACAGACCACGGAAGATGGAGGGCCCGCGTCAGAGA
>JBAWCJ010000090.1:0-3168 GCA_049590215.1 Candidatus Sulfotelmatobacter sp.
TCTGAATCCCGGTCTGCGGATCGATGGGGCCAGTCAGCTCGATTTCACACTCGTGGCCCTCCGAAACCTTTCGAAAGTCGTAGGGGCCGTCGTCGAGCAAATCGGAATTTCCCACCCACTCCTGCTCGTTGTCATTTCCCTCGGGCAAGAGCCATAGCTTGTCGCCTCCGTAGTTGAACCAGCGCGATGGATCGGGCGGCAGATACTTTCCTTCGTACTTGGGATTCACGAAGAGGAAAGGATGTCCGTTGAAAATCACCTGCATCAGTCGTCCGCCATTTTGCGGTACGATTTCCAGTTTGAGCCAGCGGTTGGAAAGCTCCTGTGCGCTCCAACCCTTGTAATTCGTGGCCTCGACACGACACGACGAACTCGGCTGGCTCGGCTCAGCTTTAGCCTGGGCAGGTGCAACGTTCAGGTTTAACAACCAAAGCAGGAGAATTATCGCGCCGTGCCGCATCGTGTCCTCTTCCCGGATCCGCGCTGCCATAATACATGTCCGATTAATAAACGGAGCTCGTGCTTGAACAGCACCAGTTTCTGTACTGCTGCTCTTGGATAAAATACCGTTTTCACGGAACGAAACGAAAACCAAGCAAACGAAATAATTTGATTTGCGTCTACCAGATTCTGTGGTATATCAGGTTCACCGTCCGATGTCACCGATCCCTAAGAAGCTGTTTTCACGGAGTGGAACTTGGCGAATCGGTCTCACGTTTGGATTGGCGCTGATTTTCTTTGGCGCGGCCAGCAACATCCTTTGCCAGAACCCGAGCAGCGAAGGGCCGACTCCCGCGCTGAAGCCTCACATCGAGGGAAAGAACCTCTTCGAGGCCAAATGCGCGACTTGCCATGGACTTGACGGGCTCGGCGGCGAGCACGCACCGGATATTATCCGGCGTCCCGCAGTGAAGGCTCTCTCGGATCAGGCGCTGCTCAATTTGATTCACGATGGAATTCAGGAAGAAGGAATGCCCGGCTTCCCGAGCCTTGGTCAGGCAGGTGGTCAGGAGGTCGTCGCCTATATTCGCTTTCTGCAAGGCGAGTCTGCTGCGGACTCTGCACTCGGCGACCCTGCGCGGGGCAAGGATCTTTTCTTCGGAAAGGCTGGTTGTTCAGCCTGCCACCAGATCGGAGAACGAGGTCAGTTCGTCGCTTGGGATCTTGCAGGCTTTGCGCGAGATCATCCGGGGAATGAGATTCGCGACGCGATTCTCCGGCCGAGCGGAGCACAACAAGAGACCGCGACGGCGGTTGGACGGGATGGACGCAAGTTTTCCGGCATGATTCGGAATGAAGACAACGCTTCGCTGCAATTGCAGGATGGAGACGGGCGGTTTTATTTGCTTATGAAGTCCAGCCTGGTCTCGGTGCAGCGGAAGGCTGAGAATCCTATGCCTGTCGATTACGGGCACCAGCTCAGCGGAACTGAACTGGATGACCTTGTCGCTTACATTTTGCGCGAGGCGCGCTCGCGAGATAACGATGAGGAGCCTCATGCGCGGGATTAAAGGCTGGGCGGGAACGGGATCTGTCGTTGAATCCAGAGCACTGAAGAAACTGGTGCCGTTCCCTGTGCTGTTCGCTGTGTTTTTCACTCCGGGCCTTCAGGCGCAAGAACATCCCGTCGATCCCACATGGTTGCATCGCTACCTTCCCGAGCTGGCGGAGGCGAAGTCGGATCTTGCTTCTCAAACCTGCCACTACCGTCCAATCTTCGGCGAGGGTGACAAGGACAATCGATCTCTACAAACCGTCGCTCGTTTCGGCGAAGTCACGCTGGATGCTCACGGAAATTGCCAGACCGTGACCTACGACCGGCAGGAGGAGATCTATTTTGTCGTCGAAGGTGGAGGCTTGCTGCACTATGAAGATCAGGTTCGGGTGGTGCGCAAGCATGACTTCACGTATTTGCCGCCCGGCGCGAAACATTCGATTTCGAACAACGGCGATCAGCCGCTGCGCGTGATGGTGATGGGGTTCAGGATTCCGAAATCGATTTCGATCGGCACCCCGTTCGCGCATCCGAAGATTGCGAACCTGGAGGATGCCAAAGAGGAAACCGTCAGTGGTCATCCCAACTCGGTTTTGTACAAACTTTTAGTTGGCCTGCACTCTGGAAAGCGTGATCTGATTGACGAAGCGTACGTGATGGACAGTTTTTTCTGGATGGACTTTGCGCCTGGAGGCACGAACTGGCCGCACCATCACGAAGCGGCGGAAGAAATTTACCTGGTGATCGATGGCGAGGGCGAAATGGTTGCCGGCAGTGGAATGGACGGTGTCGAGGGCCTGTATCCCGCCAAGGCGGGAGATGCTTATTACTTTCGTCCCAACTGCACCGTTGGCTTTTACAATCAAAACAAGCCGGGGACGAAGGGATATATTTTAGCGGTTCGAGCCCGCGTCCCATTGCATGAAGACGAAGAGTAGCTGGTGAATCGTAGCCAATTAATCCTGGAGGCGTCGAAATGTATGCCATGAAACCTAGCCGGCGGTTATTTATGAAATGGGCGGCGGCGGCTCCGCTGCTGAGCCAGATCGCCGTCGCGGACCTTTACGCGAAGGCGGCCACGGCAGTTGGCAAAGATCCGCGGCAAAATTGTTACAGCCGCCTGGGAGTCAAGACGGTTATCAATTGCCGAGGCACGTGGACCTACCTCAGCGGCTCTCTCGAGTTTCCCGAAGTTCGAGAGGCCCAGCTCGAAGCGGCAAAGTATTTCGTAAACGTAATCGACTTACAGCATGGCATCGGGCGGCGGTTGGCGGAACTCACCGGCGCTGAGTCTGGGATGATCACCTCGGGCGCGGCTGGCGCCATGGCGGTTGCAACCGCAGGCTGCATGGCTGGCACTGCTGACAAATTAATCTGGCAACTTCCCGACACGACCGGCCTGAAAAATGAAGTAATCATGTCTGGTGGCCGAAGCGCCTTTGACAGCGCGATCCGGCTGACCGGCGCGAAGCTGGTGCTGACCTTCTCGCCGGAAGAACTTGCCAACGCCATCAATGAGCACACCGTCATGATTTACACAACGCATCTTGGCGATGAGTTGCAGAAGGAACTTCAGATCGCGAAAGACCACAAGGTGCCGCTGCTGCTCGACGATGCGGCCGGGATTCCTCCAGCTGATAATGCCAAGCTCTATGCTCGCATGGGAATTGACC
>JBAWCJ010000091.1:0-1967 GCA_049590215.1 Candidatus Sulfotelmatobacter sp.
TGCCTTGCACAACGGCGTAGGGGCTCTTGTTGACGATGCCGCAGTCCCAGCGCTCGTTAATGCTGCAGGGGGCATCGCCTTCGGTGCGGTAATGCTCGCGCAGGGCGAGGGCGGAGACGACGATGCCGAGCGTGGCTAGTAGAACGAAAATGTACTTCATGGGACGTTCCTCTTTCCGTTATTACATCCTGTTTCGTGTATGACGGGCCTTGTGCCTAGCACAGACTACAGGGGCTAAAGCCCACATCTAAAGACGTCCTCTACGGCACGGCTTAAGCCGTGCCCTGACACGAAGCAGCCACGAGACGGATCCGATACGAGGCAGACTATCAAACATGTTTCTCTCCGGCGAAGTCAACTTGCGGTGTGGGAGGCGGCGATGTCCTGGAGCAGGTCGGATGCCTGCCAGTCGGCGCCGTGATACCAGCGGTAAATCTTTCCGTCGGGCGAGATGACGGCGGTGCTTAGGGAGTGGGTGATCGCGCCGCCATCTTCGCTGTAAGCGAGGGCGAAATAGTCGGCGAATTCCTTCAGTTCGGGTTGCGGAATCGCAGAGAACTCCCAGTGCTTGAAGAGAGCGGGGTCTTTGGTGGCGGCGCAGGAGAATCCATAGGCACGCAGAACTTTGGGCGTGTCGTGGGCGGGATCGAAGCTGATGCTGAGCAGGTGAGTTTTGCCGTAGCGGGAGGGATCGGAGCGGACCTGGCGATCGATGGCGGCGAACTCGTGGCTGACCCGCGGGCAGAAATCGGGGAACGGGCAACGGGTGTAGATGAGAGTCAGAAGCAAGGTCTCGCCGCGGTATTGATGCAGCGACGTGCGCTGGCCGCTTTGGTTGACCAGCTTGAAGTCGGGCACCTGGTCTCCGGGAGACGGGATGTGGATGGTTGATGTGGGCTTGTCCGCTGGGGTTTGTGAGTGGGCGACGACTTTGACGTTCTCGAGCCAGTAGGTGTTGTCGGGCTGGACGACTACTTCGGCGGTGATGGTGTCGCCGGGCTGGAGTTGATCGAGCGCGGACGCGGGCTTGATGGTGTAGGGCATGACCATGGGGTCCATGAAGCCGGGGATGGGTTCGTTGTCGATGTTGGCGGTTCTGGCGTTCTTGTCGACTGACATGACTTTGCCTTTGAAGGCAAAGCGCTTGACGCCGGATTGAGCGTTTGTTGCGCCGGGCTGCGACGGTCCGCGGTTGCAGGCCGCGGAGATGACGAGTAGAGCGCAAAGGCAGGAGAGTGCAAGACGCGATGAGAGTGAGTTCAGATTCATGGGCATGGTCCGCCTTTCTTGTATCCGAGTATGGTTGGGGATTTCATGGCTTGCCGCCTCAGAAGTGAAACCGGTAGCGGAATTCGCCGTAGATTTGCCGCGGTTCGTCCCAGTGGAATCCGCCGAAGGTGAGGCTGTTGTCGAGCTGGACGCGGCGGTTCGCGACATTGACGGCTGTCACTGAAACTGTGTATCTCTCGGCGAAAGTCTTGCCCAGCGAAAGATCGACGGCGGCGTGGCTGGGCAGATAGTTGCCAGGATACTGCAAGCCGGGTAATCCGTTGGTGAATCCTGATCCGTAATATACGTTGGTGGAGGCATAGGCATGCCCCGGCAGGCTGCCGTTGAAACCGACGTTCAGCGTATTGCGCTGATCGTGGTCCACGGGAGAAAGGCCGTAGGGGATATCGAGACCACAGGACGGAGTGATCGGCTGGGGGCAGACTAGACCGCCGGTGATGGGCGAAGTTGCCTGCGCAATTTGGTTGGAGTAGGCGAGATGGAGCTGGCCGTGATGCAGAACGTTCGGGGAGCGCAGTGTGACTTCCCAGCCTTGAATCTGAGCGTACTCCCAGGTGATGGGCCAGAAGATATTTGATTCGCCGATGTTGTTGTGGTCGAGCCAATTGTGGGCGCGGGTTTCGAAGTTGTCGGCATCGAGGATCCATCCGCGGATGGGGATGGTCACGCCGAATTGC
>JBAWCJ010000092.1:0-12929 GCA_049590215.1 Candidatus Sulfotelmatobacter sp.
CCCAAGCCCGTCCGCGTCATTTCGCGGCCGCGGAAAAATATCGTGGCCTTTACCTTGTCGCCTCCATCGAGAAAGCGAAGCACGTGATTTTTCTTGGTCTCGTAATCGTGGTCGTCCACATTGATGCGGAACTTGACCTCTTTTACGGTGATCGTCTTCTGATGCTTCTTGGCTTCGCGCTCTTTCTTTTCCTGCTGGTAGAGATATTTCCCGTAGTCCATGATGCGGCAGACGGGAGGCTGCGCGGTGGGCGAAATCTCAACCAGATCAAGATTCTTGCTGCGGGCCAACTTGAGAGCTTCGAAGGGGGGCATTACGCCGATCTGTTCACCTTCGTCTCCGATCACGCGAATTTCACGGGCTCGAATGCGGTCGTTGGTTCGAATAAAACGTTTGTCGATACGATCCTCCGCGCTTTAAGCGACTGGGAATAAAGGATTATAACATGGGGATTCTGGGGACGTCGGCTGAGCCGGTGGGGCAGCGCCAGGTTGAAATTCAGGGCCACAGAACAGAGCGCTTAAAATCAGCATGCCGTCGTCAGGGAGGTTACGGGCTACTGCTTCAAGTTCGTTGGTCGCGTCGAACCGGACAGCGCGTTTGCATCCCGCTTGAGGTAACGAAAGAAACGGGGCCGTCCCCACTGTTTCCAATAGGGAGAATCCCAGCAATCGACTCCGGGACCGGAACTCAGCAGGCTGAAAAACGAATGCTGGGCGGGATTGACCACAATCCCGGCATGTCCGCGCCAGACGGCCAAATCGCCGGGTTGCGGCTTGGTCATCCGGCGGAATTTTTCAGTGCCGGAGTAGAGGTCTGACGACGGGGCGTAGTCATAGGTGAATCCGACACGCTCATAGACGGCGTGGACCAGGTGAGAGCAATCGGCTTCGTGATGGCGGGAATGCAGTGCGGTGCGAACAATCGCCAATCCCTCATGCCGGGTCAGCGGCCGGGGCGCCGTCGTCTTGTGCTGACTCTCTTGTGCCGGCGCGGCTGGGACCGCCATCCGGCAGCACAGAAAAAATGACAGGGCGGCGGCTTTGGCATGAAACTGCATGGTTCGTTTATAGCGGATTTCCGCAGGGTCGCACAGATCACCGGAGTGCAGATAGTTACGAGGAATGTCTTGATTGCACATGCACCTTGGGGTCGAGAGTTTTTTGTGTGGCGCGGGTTAGCGCCTACATCCCGTTCACGTGCCTCCACGTTTGCACGGTGCTGGACTTTGGATCGGCGTAGATAAAATGTCGGCTCCATTCAGAGAAACAGTAAAAATCTGAAGTTCGCTGCCTCATACCTTCCGCCGATCCTCTGACACTGTTCGTCTTCGATAGTCCAAACCTCAAACCTAGTTAGTTAAGGAGCATAGTCGCTCCGGTTCTGAGATGCCATATTTCTGGGATTGGTGCAGCTGTAAAAAAAGTCGGTGGGTTCTGAATCCCCTTCGATTCGCCCCTCAAAGAATGCAACCAAGGTATACTCATTCGCGTCAAAACGAACGCCGATGGCGGCCGTCTCCACGGCTCAGGGCCAAGGTTCAGGCCGCGCGGGAAATGCTCCCAGGAGAAAAAGATCATGGCAAAGCTAACGACGACAACTCGCAACCGCATATCTACCAGCAAGTTTGCTTTCCCCAAGCAACGCAAGGAGCCTTTGGAGAATGCCTCCCACGTGCGGAACGCGGCTGCGCGCTTCGATCAGGTGGAGGGCGTTACTGAGGCAGAACGGCGCGAGGCATGGAAGCGGATCGAGGCGGCCGCAAAGCGCTACGGAGTGGACTTGAAAAAGTCCGCGTAACGCGAACTGAGTGCATTGCACGGGCGGGGGCGGGGACTGTTCGACGGCGAACGCTCGATAGCCATACTATGCCCCCATCCCAGCACGAGATTTTGGCATCAGAGTGTCATGCCAAACTCCGCGCGATTCGAAATTCTCTCGCCCTCTCACTTCGGTCTAGGCGCGCCCCCGGAACCCATGCCGCCGCCGATCAAAGAACCGCCGAGCCCTCCTGAGAGCCCGGATGCTCCGGTGCGTGAGCCTGATCCCGACGATCCCGACCAGATTTGAATTGGTCGGAGCTGATGCACGTTTACCTCTGATCTCTATTGGTGCCTTGCAGCCGCGTCCGTGGTCCGCTTCTGGAAAGCTCCCGTATCCGGGTACACTGATGTTCCAGACGGGGGCGAGCAAAGGTTGTGGTAAAGCCCCCCGCTGCTTGAGGCGAGGGCTGAATCATGACGCTTGAGCACGAAGAACTTCTCCGGGAATTTCAGGATTTTGCCCGGACCGCTCCCACGGCGAAATCCGTGATGGAGCATATTGCCCAGCGTCTGCACGAGAAGATGACGCGCTACAACTGGGTCGGTTTTTATCTGGTCGATCCGGCCGACGACGGCGTTCTACTGGTTGGGCCTTTCGTCGGCAGCTTTACGCCCAACGCCCGCATCCCCCTCAGTTCGGGACTGTGCGGCGCCGCGGCCAGCAGCGGGCAGACTGTGGTGGTGCACGATGTGTCGAAAGATCCGCGTTATCTTTCAGGCTCGCCGCTGGTGAATAGCGAGATCGTTGTGCCCATCTTCCTGAAGCACAAGCTTGCCGCCGAACTCGACATCGAAAGCTATTTTGCTGCCAGCTTCAACAAGTCGGAACAGGAGTTCGTCGAAGCCTGCGCCGCTTTGGTGGCAAAGCATCTGGGAAAGAGTTAATCGGCTGGGGATTGGCCTCCAACTACCGACATTGCCCTTTCGGCAAAGCGGAGTACTAATCACTCCGGGATCATCCCGATCGTCCCGAGCCATGTCTCCACCAACTGAGGCCATCCTGTGATCGGAATCTTTGTGCGCCGCAGTCCAAACGCATGCCCACCATGCGCAAACAGATGCATCTCCACGGGAACGCCAGCCTTTTTCAAACCAATGTAGTACACGAGCGCCTGGTCTACGCCATCTACGTGGTCATCCTCGGCCTGCAGCAGAAATGTGGGCGGGGTCTCGCGCGTGACGTGAACGTACGGATTCAACTCAAACTTGTCTCCCGTCCACAGATGCCCGGGATAAATGGCGACTGCAAAATCGGGCCGGCAGCTTTCCCGGTCTGCGGCATCGACAGGTGCGTACCGGCGGTGATGAAAATGTGTGCTGATCTCTGCCACCAGATAGCCGCCCGCAGAAAACCCCAGCACCCCAACCTTGTGAGGATCGATATGCCACTCGTCGGCATGAGATCGCAGCAGCCCCATGGTTCTCTGCGCATCTTCCAGCGCAAGTGTCGATTCGGCAAGGTCGTCGGGACGGCACTTGCAGTGCCAGTCATAGGGCAGGCTCGGCACGCGATATTTGAGCAGCACGCACGTAATGCCTGCAGACGTTAGCCAGTCGCAAACCTCGGTACCCTCGAGGTCGATAGCCAGTCCCTGGAAGCCGCCACCGGGAAACACGAGGACCGCCGCTCCCGTATTCTTTCCGTTCGGCGCATAGACCGTCATCGTCGGTTGGGTCACATTGAACACTCCGGTTACGTGCCCGCCAGCAACGAAAAAGTCGGAATCGATCTTCGTCATCTCCGGCCCGGGGACCGGCTGTGCATCCGGCACGATGCCGGGCCATATCGGCACTTGCGAGTGTCCCGGGGATGGTTGCCAGGCAGGCATCTGTCCGCTCGGACTGCCAAGCGCAAACACAACACAGAGAGCAAAGATCAAAGGCCTAATCACAATCCCTGCAGCTTAATCTAACTAGTCACCGTCGGGGAGTACCTCGCGGAGAGATTCTATGGTCAACTGATGTGACTATGATGCGATTACACTCATTGACCCGCGCCGCGCCCTGTTCCCCGCGGCCTCGTTGACTCGCTGACACACCATCCGTAAGATGAAGCGACTCAAAAGTCAGGCGTCTCGGTGAGTGTCTTGGAATGATCAACCAAACCGTCTCCCACTATCGCATCACTGAGAAACTCTGCGGTGGCGGGATGGGCGTGGTCTACAAAGCGGAAGACACCCGCCTGCATCGTTTTGTGGCGCTGAAGTTTCTGCCCGATGAAGTAGCTAACGATCCCCAGGCTCTCGAGCGTTTCCGCCGCGAAGCGCAGGCAGCTTCGGCTCTCAACCATCCCAACATTTGCACCATCTACGACATCGGCGAAGATCAGGGACGTCACTACATTGTGATGGAGTACCTGGAAGGCAGCACGCTGAAGTACCGCATCGAAGGCAAGCCGATTTCGGTGGAGCAGTTGGTGGACTGGGGAGCGCAGATTGCGGACGCGCTGGACGTGGCGCACACAGCGGGCATTGTTCATCGCGACATGAAGCCGGCGAACCTGTTCATCACCAAACGCGGACAGGCGAAGGTGCTCGATTTCGGACTGGCGAAAGTGGCCGCGCGCCCGCTGCAGCAAATAGAACCGGGCGGGGTGACGCTGGCGACGGCGGCGGTCGATCCGGCGAACCTTACCAGCCCGGGCAGCACCGTGGGTACCGTCGCGTACATGTCACCGGAACAGGCGCGCGGCGAAGAACTCGATGTACGTACCGACCTGTTTTCCTTCGGCACGGTTCTCTATGAGATGGCTACGGGACGGCAGCCGTTTACCGGCAACACATCGGCGGTAATCTTCGATGCCATTTTGAACCGTGCGCCCACGGCGCCGGTGCGGCTGAATCCAAATCTGCCGGCTGAACTGGAACGCATCATCAACAAGGCTCTGGAAAAAGAAGCCGACCTTCGTTACCAGGTTGCGTCCGAGATGCGGGCCGATCTGAAGCGCCTGAAGCGGGAGATCGACTCAGGCAAGAGCTCGGTAGCAAGTTCAGCAGCGAGTATGGCAGCGGCGGCAGAGCCGCCGGCAGCGCCCGGGTCCGCTGCGTCATCGGGTTCGGCGAAGGTTCAATCAGCCGCGCCCATATCCTCGCAGATCTCAGCCGCGGCGGTCGCAACGCCGCGTGGACGCCAGAGATTGCTGTGGGTTGCGGGAGCGGTCGTGATCGCAGCCGCGGTCGCCGCCGGATTTTTCTTCAGCCATCGCAATCGGGCGCTTACAGCAAAGGATTCGATCCTGCTCTCCGACTTCGTGAACACCACGGGCGACCCTGTGTTCGATGGAACGCTGCGGCAGGCGCTGGCCGTGCAACTGGAGCAGTCGCCCTATCTGAATATTTTTCCCCAGGAGCGGGTGCGCGATACGTTGCGCTATATGGGGCACTCCGCCGACGAACGCGTGACTCCAGACCTGGCGCGGCAAGTCTGCCAGCGCGAAGGCGTCAAGGCGGTTTTGAACGGAACCATCTCCGCGGTTGGGACCCAGTACGTGGTCGGCGTGGACGCAGTGAATTGCCTTACGGGTGACAACCTTGCACGCGAGCAAATCTCAGTCGATAAGAAAGAGCAAGTGCTGGGCGCAGTGGGCAAGGTGGCTTCAAGTTTGCGGAGCAAGCTCGGCGAGTCGCTGGCTTCACTGCAGAAGTTCGACGCGCCTGTCGAAGAAGCAACCACCTCCTCGCTCGAGGCGCTCAAGTACTTCAGCCTGGGCGAAGCGGAGAGAGACAAAGGCAGCGAGTACACCGCAATTCCTTTCTATAAGCATGCCCTTGAACTCGATCCGAATTTCGCCGTGGCCTATGCCCGCATCGGCCAGGGTTACGGCAACATCGGCGAGAGCGCGCTGGCCATCGAAAATACGAAGCAGGCATTTGAGCGGCGCGACCGCTGCAGTGAACTGGAAAAGCTCTACATTGAAACCCATTACTACAGCATCGTAACTGGGGAAACCGACAAAGAGCTGGAGGCGTTAGAACTATGGCGCCGAACCTACCCACGCGATAGCATCCCGGCCACCAACCTCACGGTGGGTTATGAGGCTATCGGAAAGTGGGAGCAGGCCCTGCCAGAAGCGCAGGCGACAATGCAACTCGCCCCCGATTCGTCGTTCAGTTACAACGCGCTGGCCGTGGCCTATCTGGGCCTCAATCGACTTGCCGAAAGCAAAGCGATCCGCAAGGAAGAGGCTGACAAGAAAATCGACAGCGCATTCGACCATTCCGATCTGTATATGTTCGCATTTCTTGATGGAGACACGGCCGAAATGCAACGCGAGGTGGAGTGGGCTAAGGGAAACCAGGGTGAGTATGTAATGGCGGAAACCGTTGCCGACGTTGCCGCATCGTCAGGCAAAATGGCAGCGGCGCGGGCTGGTTATCAGCGGGCAGTCGATCTCGCAAGGCAGGGGAAGCTTGAGGAGATTGCGGCAATGATCCTGGCTCGGGATGCCATCTTCGAGGCGGAGATGGGAAACTCCAAGGCTGCCCACGATGACGCCACCACGGCACTTTCTTTTTCGCGTGGCCGCGGCGCTCTTATTTCCGCCGGACGGGCGTTGGCGCTTGCAGGCGAGGCTCGGGAGGCGGACGCTATTGCCCAGGAACTCGTCCGGCAAAACCCAAGCGATACTTTGATCAACGCGATCGCTGTTCCCTCGATTCGCGCCGCCATTGCCATGAACCAGGGAAATCCCGGGAAAGCAATTGAACTCCTGCAGACTGCCACCCCTTACGAGTTTGGAACGACGCCGCTCGTGAGGCCCAATTATTTGCGTGGCCTGGCCTATCTTAAGCTGCACCAGGGAAAGGAAGCTGCCGCCGAGTTCCAGAAGATTCTTGATCATCCCGGCATTTGTATTCTCTTGCTTCCGACCTGCAGGCTGGCGCGCCTGCAACTCGGTCGCGCGCGGGCAGAAGCTGGTGACGCAGGCGGCGCACGCACTGCCTACCAGGACTTTTTTGCTCTCTGGAAAGACGCCGATCCTGACGTTTCCATCCTGAAGGAAGCCAGGGCCGAGTACGCGAAGCTGCAGTAATTCCCGAGCCGCCGGGGAAATTACCCCTTGTCATCCTGAGGAAGCGGAGGCTCGCGTGAAGCGCGAGACTCCCGACGAAGGACCCCTGTACTTTGCTGAGAGCAGATACGCCGCCGACATGTCCATAGGTCCTTCGTGCCGCAAAAAACGCGGCCCTCAGGATGACAGAGATGCGAGTAGATCCCTAATTGCTCCTGCCGACGAGAGCGCCGTCCTCTGCCGCCTCGATCTGCCCGGTGATCCAGCGATTGGGCTCGTGACGTCCCTTCACATACAGCTTCTGATAATTATCGGTGAGCGCTTCGGTGAACTCTCCGTCAGAGTTGTTGTGCGTGACGTTAAGCGTTATGGCCTGCAGTGGCTTTCCAATAAACGATCGCATGAAGGCGAGCTTCTTCTCGGCGGCAAGGCCGCGCAAGACTTTGTTGCGCTCGCGAGCAACATGGACGGGAACTTGATTGGGCATGGCGGCAGCCGGCGTGCCGGGGCGCGCGGAGTAGGTGAAGACGTGCAGGTAGGTGAACGGCAGTTCCGCGATAAAGCGGCGCGTGGTTTCGAATTCGGCATCGGTTTCGCCGGGGAATCCGGCCATCACGTCGGCGCCGATTGCAGCGCTGGGCATGGCGGCATGTATCTTTTCAATCTTCTCGCGATAATGCCAGGGACGATATTTGCGATGCATGCGGCGCAGGACAGAATCGCTGCCCGATTGCAGAGGCACGTGCGCGTGTTTCGCGACGCGCGGCGAGGAAGCGACCATGTCGATCAGTTCGTCGGTCCAATCCATCGGCTCGACGGAGGAGATGCGGAGTTTTTCGAGCTGCGTTTCCGAGAGTATGGCGCGAATCAGGTTTTCGAAGTCCGGCTGCGGGCTTTCGCCGTGCTCCAGATCGCGTCCCCAGCGGCCGAGGTTGATGCCGCTGATCACCACTTCGCGATAGCCCGCGCCTACCAGAGCGTTCATTTCGCGAATCACTTGCGCGAATGGCAACGACCGGCTCTGGCCGCGGACGCTCGGGATGATGCAGAAGGAGCAGCGATTATCGCATCCGTCCTGCACTTTGAGGTTGGGGCGAGTGCGCCCGGATTCGTGATTTGCAGATTCGAAAACCGGGGCAGCCAGGAGTTCAGTGTGGGCGAAGATGTCGGAAATGAAAACCCGGTTCTCAGTTCTCAACTCTCGGTTCTCAGTTAGAGTGGAGAGCGGAAGGAATGATGTATTTGAGCGAGCATTTTCCTCGAGCACGATTTCAGCAAGCTGATGCTTGTGCGAGTTGCCGATCACAACGGTTACGCCGGGCAGCGCGGCGACTTCTTGGGGGGCGCGCTGGGCGTAGCATCCCGTAACAATAATCTTCGCCAGCGGATTCTGGCGCTGCACGCGCCGAATGGCGGCGCGGACGTCCTGATCGGCGGAGTTAGTTACGGTGCACGTATTCAAGATGACGAGGTCGGCCCGTGCGGCTGAGGCCGCATTCAGCCCGCGCGACTCGAACTGGCGTTCGAGCGCGGTGCCGTCGGCCTGGGTGGCGCGGCATCCAAAGTTTTCTACGTGGTAGGTGGGCACGGAACTATCGTAGCGCAAAGCGCAGCCTGCGCCCAATGTCTCGCGGGCGTCCTTCGTGCTGCGTCTTCCCAGCCGGTCAGGATGCGGCAGCGGTCTTTTTCTGCGTGAAGCATTCGCGGCAGAAGATGGGACGCCCCTGCGTGGGGCGGAAGGGAACGGTCGTCTCCTTGCCGCACTGCGAGCAGGTGGCGCGCGTTTCTACGCGAGCGTAGTGGTGCCCGTTGCCGGGAACGGGCGGGGCCGTGAGAACAGCCACGCGTTTTGATTTGCAGGCCTTACAACGCTTGGGCTCGTTCTTAAAATGCTTGTCGTAGAAAAACAGTTGTTCCCCGGCGGTAAAAACAAACTCGGCGCCGCAATCGATGCAGGTCAGTACCTTGTCCTGAAATTCCATTGAGGATGGCTCCCTTGTGCCCGTGATGCGCCCGCCACACGCGGGGAAGGCGGGTGACGCAGAGCAAACACAGGTTGTGTTACATCCCCCCTCAAACTGCCCCTGGACTCGGCCCGCCACGTCCCTGGAACGGGCCGTGGATACAGCTTTCCTACTCATGCCGAATGAATGATGAGTATTGAATGATCCCTGCTGCAACTCTGCCTGGTGGGGGCCAGATCGAGCAGGGCCGCCCCGGGACGGGGCGACCCTTTAATGCTTAGTCTTACTCCTTCAACCCCTCAATCCTGTTCTTTGCGAACCTTCTTGCGAGCGCGCTTGCGAGCGAGCGCGGCTTTCACGCGTTTCTTCTCACCAGGCTTCAGGTAAAAGGAGTGGCGCTTCACTTCTTTAATAATGTCTTCCTGCTGCACCTTGCGCTTGAAGCGGCGCAAAGCGTTTTCGAGGGATTCACCCTCCTGCAGTCGAATTTCCGCCAAACTGACACACCCCCAAACCCGTCCGGAAGGACCGAATAGTTATTACAAGGATTTGACTCGAAGTCAAGTGGGACGGCCAAAAAACTGCAAAGAAACGTGGTCAAAAATGGGCTGAAGCCTAGTAAGGATGATCTAGTTCAGCTTCAGGCGCAGGGTTCGTGCAAGCTTCCTCTGGTGCAAATCGAAGCTGTAAAGGCAGTCCACACCTAATTCGAGGGCGGCTGCCACGTGCAGGAGGTCTGCAGTGCGGGTGCCTAACTTGGCGGTAGTTTGTCGCGAAAGTTTTTGCGCCCGTTCAAGAATGGGATCCGTTAATCCGCGGAGTTGGAAGAGTCCGTCGCGCAAATCCTTTTCGAACTCGCTCAACGCAGACTGGGCCTCCGCCGGGGAAACTTCTTTGCGAAAAATTCTCAATCCCATGGCATTGACGACTTCCAGTTCCCCGAAAGTCGTCAAAAAGCACTCTCCGGAAGAAGCTTGCATAGTGCGTGCCGCGGTCGCTGAGTTAGCGTCGGGGCTGTAGAGCGACACAATAAAGCTGGGGTCGGCGTAGAGCTTCAATAGCGACTCCTGTCCGAAGACACCAATTCGGCGCCACTGACGGTCAGGACTTTGTCGCCATAGATGGTGCGCAACCGCGCCAGGAAATCAGGGGATTTCCTGGGGGCCTCGGCACCGTCAGGGACCAGGCGGGCGATGACACGCCGGCGCTTGGTAATTTGAACCTCCTCACCCTGGTGCAGCAGGCGTTCAATCCTCTTGAATCCGTAACGCAGGTCGCGAACCGAGGCTTTCTTCATGTGATACATTTTAGCATCACAAAGGAAAGTTTGCAAAATTCTACCCTCAGCAGCCCCCGCTCTAACCCAGCACTTTCCACACGAAGGACTATCAGGCTCCCAGGTACATGACGTGGACGTAAGTGCCGAGTCTCACGTTGTACGCAAGGTACCAGCCGATATGGTCGGGATCTTCATAGATGACGATGTCATCGCTGTCCCAGAGCCAGTCGCCGCAGTAGCCAATGTCATAAGGAGCCACACTGAAATAGAAGCCGCCGAACCAGAACCGGTTGGGGCCGCCTCCGGCCAGATGCCACACGTGCCCACGGCCAAAGCCGCCGGTAAACCGTCCGTGCTCCCAGGGATGATCGAGATGGTAGTGAGGATCGTCGGGACCGCTGTCATGGCCGATCCATTTTCCATTGGAATGGACGTGCGGTGCGTCGGGATGTCCGGGCTTGTCGTTGAAGTGAGGAGTCACCGGCACCGGATGTCCAACTGGAGCAGGGCCATGGGCGGGGATGTTCTTAACCCCACCGCCGACATCATGACGTTGTGCGAAGCCCATCAGGGAAAGCAGGCAGCAGACCGCCAGCAGTCCAATAAGTTTTTTCATTGTTTGTCCTTTCTCGGAACGCCCGGAAGATTTTACGTTGCGCGGGTCGCACGTGCAATTGTGGTAGCAGTGGTCAGTGGCCGGTGGTCAGTGACCCGCTAACCCGATGCCGTGATCTCGCTTTGACTGACCCCTGGCCCCTGATCCCCGGCTACTCGACTCAAAATATGAGTTTCAGGCCGAGCTGAACTTGGCGCGGGGCAAAGGCGGCGTTGGGCTTCAGGAAGCTCTGGGGCTGCTGGTAGTAGGCGGGATAGAAAACTCCGTCGACGTAGGTCGAGTACTGCACGAACGTCGTGGCTTCGACGGTGAGTCCGCTGGATGTGATCTCGACGCGCTGGTTGTTTCGGTTGAAGAGGTTAAACGAGTCAGCGGTGAACTCCAGGCGGTAGCCTTCTGCCACGTGGATTTTGCGCACGAGTCGCAGGTCCGTCGAGGCGTAATCGGGACCGGTGAAGCCATTGCGGCTGTAGCCGGGAAGCCGGTCATTGTCGTAGTTGCCGTCCTGGTTCGGATCGCCGTCGACTGTAGCGTTGACGGGGCGTCCGCTGCCCGCGGTCACGATGCTCGAAATCTTCCAGTCATTGAGCATGTGTCCCAGCACCTCGTGCTCACGGTGAAACGGGCGCGGCTCTACCGAGAATGCGGCCACGAAGCGGTTGCGCTGGTCGGTGACGCTGGGTCCGCGCTCGCCGTTGGGATCGTACGAATTCTGCACCGTGGCAGGCTCGCCCGCAACCAGCGCGTCCTGGCCGTCGTCGATGGCGTGGGCATAGGTGTAAGAAAGGCGGAGATAGGCGCCGCGCGCCATGCGGCGGTTAATGGAGAGAGTTAGTCCGTTGTAAACGCTCGAAGCCGCGCTTTGAAATTCGTCGATCGAGCCCAGTTGGGCAATAGGGCGTCCCAGAGGATTAATGCATGGAGGAAACGGGCAGGTCAGCGATTGCGTGTACTGCCAGGTGGCAAAGGAATCGACGGTGTAGTATCCACCCTGAAAAATCGTGCCGGTGGAATCGAATAGCGGATAAGTCAACGCCACCGGCGGCGGAAGATTTACGTCCAGTGCGCGGATGAGATGTTCGCCGTGCACGTAGAGATAAGAGACGGCAACGGTGGTCTGGCCGGCGACTTCGCGTTCGAAGGTCAGGCTGGTCTGCTGCACCCGCGGAGTCACAAAGTTGGGAGCGAATGCGGAAACGTCGTTGGTCACTCCCTCAGTGAATCCGGTGGGAAGATTGCAGGGAGCCGTGGTCGTGAGCGGGCAGCTTACTAGCGGGTTGGGATAAGTAGGAAAGACCTGATGGTCGTAATAGTTGGAAGTGTCCAAAAAAACCTGTGCGTCGGTGACGCCGTTCTCAGTCGCGATGGCGGAGTTGTAGATCTGCGGAATGCGGACGTAGAACAATCCATAGCCCGCGCGAATCACCAACGGATGAGTCTTGCCGATGGAATAAGCGAGTCCGGCTCGCGGGCCGAAGTTGTGAGGATTGAATGGAACTTTCCCGGCGGGCGGAAAAAGCGGGTTCGAAACCAGTCCGGCGGTGGTGAAGGTTTGCAGGTCCCAGCGAACGCCCAGGTTAATGGCCAGATGACTGGTGACGCGAATGGTGTCCTGCGCGAAAGCGGCGTAGTCGTTGCTGTTGGGATTCGAGGAAGACGGTCCGAAATTCTGCAGGTAGTATTTCGGTATTGAGTGAGCGTAAGCGCGAAGAGGAGTGAGCGGCAGCCCGGCTTCCATGGGCTCGAATGTGAACGGATCGACCTTGATGACGTCGAAGAGATATTCGCCGCTCTGCTGGCTGGGGAAATAATCGTAGAGCCATGTAACCAGGGCGTCGCCGCCGAACTTGAAAGAATGGCGGCTGGTATCGAAGCTGAGAGTTTCGGCAAGCTGGCCACGATGTTCGCGCGTGGCCCGAGGAAGTTGATCGGAGCGTCCAATGCCGTCGATGATGTCGGTGACCTTCACCAGGGTGTCGGTGGTGTTGGTGAAGGACTGCCGCAGATCGCGCGAAAACTGAGCACGGAGATGGCTGATAACCCTCGGGGTGAGGCCCGAGATGAGAGAAATCGAACCGGTGTCCGTGGAAACGTCCTCCGTGCCATTGTCAGAGATGGAATCGTACGTGACGGGGCTGGCAGGATCGAGAAATACGTTGTTCGATCCCCAGTATCGCGAAGAGTTGTAGCGCAGCGCCAGTTGATTGCGTGGCGTGAGATTGATATCGAGCTTGGC
>JBAWCJ010000093.1:0-3103 GCA_049590215.1 Candidatus Sulfotelmatobacter sp.
GGAGAGTTCCGATGTCAACCTATTTCCCGTCACCGGGGGAAATTGTGCGCAAGTGGTACGTCGTGGATGCGGAGGGGCAGACGCTCGGGCGCCTGGCCTCGCAAGTGGCGCGCATCCTCATGGGCAAAGAGAACCCGCAGTACACGCCCTTTTTAGATACTGGCGATCATGTAATCGTGGTGAACGCCGAGAAGATTCGAACCACCGGCATGAAGTCGGAGCAGAAGCAGTATCACCACTACACCGGCTACCCAGGCGGTCTGCGCACGGAAGATTACCGCAAGCGTTTGGCGCGCAAGCCGGAAAAGATTATCGAAGACGCGGTGCGGCGTATGTTGCCGAAGAACAAGCTGGCGGCGCATATGTTGTCAAAGCTGAATGTTTACAAAGGCGACAAGCATCCGCACGAGGCGCAGAAGCCGCAGGATTTGAAGTTGGAAGTGCGGGCGTAAGGCATTTTCCGGCGCGAGAGTTGGGAAGATTGAGATCCTTCGCTCCGCCTGAAAAGCGGCTGCGCTCAGGATGACAAACGAGATTAGGAGCTACGAGCTAAATGGCAGAATTAGTTCAGTATTACGGAACTGGTCGGCGCAAGCGGGCGATCGCGCGAGTGTATTTACGTCCGGGCAGCGGCGATTTCAAGGTGAATGGCCGCGCTTTCGAAGAATATTTCGTGACTCCGGCGCAGCGCTCGGCCGCCAAGGCGCCGTTGGCCTCTACCGATACGGCTGCGTCGTTCAATGTTGTCGTGAGCGTTTTGGGCGGCGGAGTGCGCGGACAGGCCGATGCAGTAAAGCTCGGCATCGCGCGTGCCTTGATGCAATTCAACGCTGAACTGCGCGGCAAGCTGAAGGCCGAGGGCCTGGTGACTCGTGACTCGCGCGGCAAAGAGCGCAAGAAGTACGGGCAGAAGGGCGCCCGCAAGCGCTTCCAGTTCAGCAAGCGGTAAGGCAGGACAAAGTTTCAAGGTTTCATGGTTGCAAAGTTTCAAGGTTTTTCGGTGACCGATAGGTCATTCTGAAACCTTAGAAAACTTTGAAACCTGAGTTTAAAGGTGTTCAATTCTTCCCGAGCCTCGCGGCGCGGGGACGGGAATGGCAATCCGGAGCGGAACTTACGCGAAGGATGCAGACTGACTAAGGAGGTTCATTGGCTACTATCACCATGAAGGAGTTGCTCGAAGCGGGTGTTCACTTCGGGCATCAGACGAAGCGCTGGAATCCTAAGATGAAGGAATACATCTTCGGAGAGCGCAACGGGATCTACATCATCGACCTGCAGAAGACGCTGAAGATGTTCAAGGAAGCGTCGAAGTTCGTGCAGGAACTGGCGGCCGACGGCAAGATCGTGCTGTTCGTGGGCACCAAACGCCAGGCGCAGGATGCGATTGCCGAAGAGGCGACGAAGTGCGGCGGCTTCTACATCAACCAGCGGTGGTTGGGCGGGTTGCTCACCAACTGGGTTACGGTGCAGAAGTCGGTGAAGCGGCTGAAGGAACTCGACGAGATGGCCACCGATGGCCGCTACGAGCTGCTACCGAAAAAAGAAGTGATCAAGCTGGAACGCGAGCGCAAACACCTGCAGGCCAACCTGGCGGGCATCAAGAATATGAGCCGGTTACCGGACGCGGTGTTCGTGATTGACTCGAACAAGGAACAAATCGCAGTTCGAGAAGCCCGCAAGCTGGGCATTCCAGTGGTCGCGGTGGTCGACACGAATTGCGATCCGAGCGAAGTGGATTATGTGATTCCGGGCAATGACGACGCGCTGCGCGCGATCCGGCTCTTCACTTCGAAGATCTCGGAGTCGATCGCCGAGGGCGCACAGTTGATGACCGACAAGCAGGTTGCCGACATGACGGCCGCGACCGAACAGGCACAGGCGCGGGAGTTGCAGCAAGCGGAAGATGCGGCGGCCGCGCTCGAGATACGCGCCCAGGAAGCCGCGGCAGCCTCTGATCTGGCGGACATTGGCGAAAACATCAGCATGGAAGAAGTGCTGGGTCCGGGGACGCATAAGAAGCCGGTCGCGAACGAGGATGGCGACGTTCCCATCAAGGTGGAGAGCCAGACGGTTTGAAAATCAGTTCTCAGTTCTCAGTTGTCAGTTCTCAGTAACGACGAAAACCCGGGAGTTTATCCCTTTTTGAGGGACATCAGACCCGCGCGGGTCATGCATAGAAAATTCCCGGCGCGGGTCAAAGTTTGTGGAGGCAGGTTTCAAAGTTTCAAGGTCTCAGAGTTTCAAAGTTTACGCAGATGCGGGGATCGTGGTTTTTGAAATCTTGAACCTCTGAAACCTTGAAACGTGGGCACGAACCCAGAATTCATAAGGAATCTCAATCAATGAGCACTACTACGGCAAATATTTCTGCAGCGCAAGTGAAAGACCTCCGGGAGAAGACCGGAGCTCCGATGATGGATTGCAAACAGGCCCTGACCGAAGCCAAGGGTGATATGGAGCAGGCGGTCGTCATTCTGCGCAAGAAGGGCGTTTCGGTTGCGGCCAAGAAAGCCACGCGCGTGACCAGCGAGGGCGCAGTGACCAGCTACATCCATGCCGGCGGCAAGATTGGCGTGCTGGTCGAGGTCAACTGCGAGAGCGACTTCGTGGCGCGCACCGACGACTTCAAGGAACTGGTGCACGATATCGCCATGCACATCGCGGCCAGCGACCCCAAGTTCGTCCGCAAGGAAGATGTGACCAAGGCGGACTTCGATCGCGAGAAAGAAATCTACATCGCGCAGGCCGTCGCCTCCGGCAAGCCGCAGAATATTGCCGAGAAGATGGTTGCCGGCAAAATGGAAAAGTTCTACGAGGAGGTCTGCCTGCTGGAGCAGCCTTTCATCAAGGACCAGACCGTGTCGATTGCGCAGCTCATCGCGGCGAAAATCGGCAAGCTGGGCGAGAACATCAGCGTCCGGCGTTTCGCACGCTTCAAAGTGGGCGATGCCGGCGAGACGGTCGCTGTCACCAAGCCGACGGAACAGAAAGCTGAATAATTTCCAGGCGCCTGCGGGAGCCTTTTTTATTGGCCGTGAGTTGTGTACGCTTGCCACAGCCGGCGGGACGCTGGCGCTACTATGGAAACCCCTGCCTTCAA
>JBAWCJ010000094.1:0-7049 GCA_049590215.1 Candidatus Sulfotelmatobacter sp.
CACATCATGGGCAAAATCGACGCTCTTCACCACCGGAACGTAGCGGTAATAGGTGTAGCGATATCCTTCCTTCACCCAAACCGGCTGCAGCGTCAACTGCTGCGCTGACTTCACATCGAACGGATACAGCTTCTTCGGCACCACATAGTAGTCCGCATTCGAGTAGCCGGCTTTCTTCGCTTGCTCCACCTTCTGCGCCGCAACATAGTCCTCATGCCGCTCATAAAGGATGTAACCGGCGCGCACTCCCGCCACCACCACAGCCAGCGCCAAGGCAATCTGAATCCACTTTTTCGCCTCTTCGTTCATCATGCGCAAACTTTACCAGATCGTCTGCCAAACACGAATGATTTCAAAGCAGTACACTGGAGGAGTCGGAGGAATTGACAAACGCAGCCGCGGAACCTGACGCAACCGCGGTGGCCAGAAAGATCTCGAGGAGGAAATCCCTATGCCCGCTGTCACCGAAGAAGATGTCCTAAGCGCTCTAAGAAGCTGCTACGACCCCGAGATTCCCGTAAACATCGTCGACCTCGGCCTTATCTACAAAGTGAACTTCACGCCGGTCCCCGCCGAACCCGAGCAAGCCAAACAGGACGTCGTCATCGACATGACCCTGACCGCCCAAGGCTGCCCCGAACACGTCAACATCAGCGCGCAAGTAAAGTCGCGCCTCGAGCAGTTGCCTGGCATCCGCAACGCCGCAGTCAACGTTGTCTGGACCCCGCCCTGGACTCCCGAACGCCTAAGCCCCGACGCCAGAAAGCAACTGGGCATTGAGTAAGGGCTTCGGCTTTAGTCTTCGGCGAAAACGCTGGAAACCTTAACGTTGAAGCCGAAGCCCGAAGCCCGCTTTCTCATCCGCGAATCTCATCCCACGCGTTGTAAGCGCTCTGTCCCGCCGCATCGGTAATCCGCTTGCCGGCGCGCGCCGCCATTTCCATCACCTGCATGCCCCGGTCAAAATAATCCGGCAGCGCCCGGCGTATCTTGTCAAACTTCTCCGGAAACTCCGACGCCACCACCGCCAGCCCCACGCCCGTAGCCAGCACGCCGGCTGGATATTTCTTCTTCAAGAACAAAACCGTAGCCGCGCCAATCGAACTCGCCACCACCACCTTCTTCCAGCCTTCCATGTTTCCCCCGCGAGACATCGGATTGCGAACGATTATACTTCCTCGCAGTTTGTATGGGGATGTGCGGGGACGGGAGCCGAGCGGAGCGAGGCGCACTTTTACAACTCCGTTGCCGGTATGAGGACGATCTCAGACGCGTCCGCAAGTTAAGAATTCCTCATCATCGCCACCTCATTACCTTCGCCGCCCCACTGACGTGCGCGCCGTTTTTCTGCCAAACGACTACACTCGAATTGTGAAGCGACACTACACCATCGGACGCATCAAGGGCGGCATGAAGTTCACCTGCACCCGCTGCGCGCATCATGTCAGCACCCTCGACTTCGATGCCCGCGATGGCAACCTCCGCACCCAAGCCGCCACCGCCATCAATCAGCACGCCACCACAGTTCACCACGAGCCGGTAATGTTCTCCTCCCTCGACACCCAGCAACGCATCTGGCGCACCTAACGCCCAGGCGGCGAGCCCCACAAAAAAGTTTGTCATTCCGAGCTCACCGAAGGCTGGAGAGGAATCTGCTGTCGCCGGGCAGCGCCACAGTACTTGTGGGAGACAGACCCCACCCTCAGCCATCAACAGAGCGCCGACGCTTTACCGAACGCTAGTCCGTGACAGCTTTGTCAGTGATCGCGAGCCCGCGATCGATGATGGCAAACGCATCGCGCATCTGCTGCTCGTTGATGCACAGCGGAGGATTGGTGAAGAAAGTGTTCCAGCGAACAAATGTGTACAGCCCTTGCTCGCGGAAGAAGCGACCGAGCGCAGCCATCTCCTCCGACGTGCCGTTGAACGGAGCCAGAGGCTGCCGCGTCTTGCGGCTTCGCACCAGTTCGACGATCCCGAACAACCCGATCGAGCGCACCGCGCCCACCGACGGATGCTTCGCCTGCAACTCCGCTCCCAATTCTTTCAGCACGACGCCCATTTTCTTCGCGTTCTCGATCAGCCCATCCTCTTCATACACGCGAATCGTGGCCAGCGCCGCTGCGCATCCCATGGGATGACTGTTGTAGGTGAGTCCGCCGAAGAAAACCTTGTCCTGAAAATGCTGCGCGATGTGATGACGCATCCCCACCGCTCCGAGCGGCAGATAGCTGGAAGTCAAACCTTTCGCCATGCAAAGCAGATCAGGAACCACCTTCCAGTGATCGACCGCGAACCACTCGCCGGTTCGTCCAAAGCCAGCCATCACTTCATCGGCGATCATCAATATGCCATGTCTGTCGCAGATCCTCCGCAGCCCTTCAAGATATCCATCAGGCGGAACGAGTACTCCATTGGTTCCAGTGACCGGCTCAAGAATGAACGCAGCGATGGTCTGCGGGCCTTCGAGTTGAATGGTCTCTTCAATCATGGCGAGCGAAGACTCCGCCGACTCCCATCCCCGCTCGATCCCGTGATAAGGGTCAAGCACGTGCACCACGCCCGGAATGCCCGGCTCCGCGGCCCATCTGCGGGGATCGCCGGTAAGGCTCATGGCTCCAGCGGTCGCGCCGTGATAAGAACGATAGCGCGCGATAATTTTGTGGCGTCCCGTGAAGAAGCGCGCAATCTTGATAGCGTTTTCGTTCGCCTCAGCGCCGCCATTGGTGAAGAAGAACGTATCGATGTCGCCGGGAGTAATCTCAGCGAGCTTGGCGCCCAGCCGCGCACGGACTTCCGTTGCCATGAAAGGATTCGCATAGGCAAGCGTGGCGGCCTGCTCGCTGATGGCCTGAATGACGCGCTCGTCGCTGTGTCCGATGTTGACGGACATGAGCTGGCTGTTGAAATCAATGAAGCGCTTGCCTTCCGGCGTGTAGGAATAAATTCCCTTGGCATGAGCGACCGGAATGGGATCGACCTTCGACTGGGCAGACCACTCATAGAGTGTGTGCTTGCGTGCAAGGTCGACGATTTCCTTGCCGCTCATTTTCTGCGTTGCGGGATTCGCGATAGTAGTGGTCATTGTCAGAACTCCCTAAAACTTGCGGCTGTGCTCTTTGGCCCAGCGCTCTACTACAACTTTCTTGTCGGTATAAAACTCGATAGCGTCACGGCCCTGACCGTGAAGATCACCGAAGAAGCTGTTCTTCCATCCACTGAAGGGAAAGTAGGCCATGGGCGCGGCGACTCCGATGTTGATGCCGATGTTTCCCGCGGGCGCTTCATAGCGGAAGCGACGCGCGGCCGATCCGCTCGACGTGAACAGCGACGCCTGATTCCCGTAAGCGCTGCGTTCGAGAAACGCGAGAGCATCGTCCATGTTGTTGGCGTGGACAAGACTCAAGACGGGACCAAAAATCTCCGTGTCAGCAAGGTCGCTGGTCGCCGGAACCTCGTCGAGAATCGTGGGCTTCACGAAGTTGCCGGATTCGTATTTCGGGATCTTCGAGTGGCGGCCATCGAGCAGAACCTTCGCTCCCTGCTTTTCGCCGAGTGCGATGAACGATTCGACGCGCTCTTTGCTCTGCGGCGTAATTACTGGTCCCATCTGCACGCCTTCATCGAGGCCGTTGCCGACTTTTAGTTTCGAAGCTGCGTCGGCAATCGAATCGCGGAAAGTTTTCTGCGCTTCACCGATGGTGACGGCAACCGAGACCGCGAGGCAACGCTGGCCCGCGCATCCGAAAGCGCTATCGCTTATGATTTGCGTGGCCATCGGCATGTCCGCGTCAGGAAGAACGACGACGTGATTTTTGGCCCCACCCTGGCACTGGGCGCGTTTGCCGTTGGCGGCGGCGCGCGAGTAAACGTATTTCGCGACCGGAGTCGAACCAACAAAGCTGATGGCGCGAATCTTTGGATGATCAAGCAGCGCATCAACCGCGGCCTTCCCGCCATTGATCAGATTGACTACACCTTTGGGCAGTCCAATCTTTTCCATCAGCTCGTAAACGTAGCGCATGGTGAGCGGCACGCGCTCCGAAGGTTTAAGAATGAACGTGTTGCCGGTAGCGATGGCATACGGCAAATACCAGAACGGAATCATGCCCGGAAAGTTGAAAGGTGTAATGGCGGCCACAACGCCGAGCGGCTGACGGATCATCATTTCGTCGATGCCGCGGGCAACGTCTTCGAGGTTGTAACCCTGCATCATCATCGGGATGCCGCAGGCAACTTCGACATTCTCGATGCCGCGCCGCATTTCCGCCTTGGCTTCGGCTAAGGTCTTGCCGTTTTCCTGTGTGATGATGCGGGCGATGTCGTCGATGTGATCTTCGAGCAACATCTTCAGTCGGAAGAGTGGCTGGATGCGGTCTTCCGGCGGAGTGCGTCGCCATTCGGGAAAAGCCGTGGCGGCCGCTTCGACTGCCTGATTGACTTCCTGGGCATCGGCTAGAGGCACTTGGGCCAATGTCTCGCCGGTCGCGGGATTGACTACGTCACGCCATTCCGAGGCGGAGGAATCGGTCCAGCGGCCGTTGATGAAATTGGTGAGCCGGATTGCGGGTGGTGCGGCTACGGTCGTCATGAGTTCACCTTTACCATTGCGAAAGCGCGGTTCATCTTGAGAATTCCCTGCAGCAGTTTAATGATACATAGGTTGTAGGGGTCCTTCGACTGCGGTTGCCTCTTCGCGCCTTGGCGCGAAGTGGCAATCCTCGCTCAGGATGACAGACTTAATATTGCGCCTTTTTTGTCGCATACTGCCGCCAGCGCAGATTCCAGCACGTCGAGACCCTCGTCCATCTGCTCGTTCGCCGCTATGAGCGGGACGAGAACGCGGATCACATTCGAATAGGAACCCGCGGTGATGGTGATCAGGCCGTGCTCGTAGCAATATTGCATGATCTGCTTGGTCTCATCCGAGGCTGGAGTTTTCGTTTCCTGCGACTTCACGAGTTCGATGGCCTGCATTCCGCCGAGACCGCGCACGTCGCCGACGATCGACCAGCGGCGCTGCCATTCGTGGGCACGGCGCTGGAAGCGGTCTCCGAGTTCGCTGGCGCGGGTTAACAAGTTTGTGTTTTCGAATAAATCGAGCGTGGCCAGCGCGGCGGCACAGGAGAGCGGATTGCCCGCGAAGGTTCCGCCCAGTCCGCCGGGACCGGGTGCGTCCATGATCTCGGCGCGGCCGGTGATCGCCGCAAGCGGCAAGCCGCCGCCCAAAGATTTCGCGGTGACTAGAATGTCTGGCTCGATGCCGTAACGCTCGCTGGCGAAAAGCGCGCCGGTGCGCCCGAAGCCGGATTGCACTTCATCAGCGATCAAAAGCACGCCGTGCCTGTGGCAGAGATCGATGAGAACTTTGAAGTAGTCCGACGGCGGCGCGACGAATCCGCCTTCGCCAAGAACCGGCTCGGCAATGACTGCCGCTACTTCTTCATTGGCGACGACGCGTTTGAAAGTGTCTTCGAGATGGCGCGCGCAGTAGAGATCGCACGACGGGTATTTCAAGTTGTATGAGCAGCGATAACAGTAGGCGAACGGGATGCGGTAAACCTCGCCCGGGAACGGCGCGAATCCGGCTTTGTAGGGATGCGTCTTGCTGGTGAGAGCGAGAGTCATCATGGTGCGGCCGTGGAAGGCGTCTTCAAAGGCGATAATTGCGGGACGCTTGGTGTAGGCGCGGGCGACCTTCACTGCGTTCTCGACCGCTTCGGCTCCGCTGTTGACAAAAAGAGTTTTCTTCGGAAACTTTCCCGGCGTCACTTCGTTCATGCGCTCGGCGAGGCGGATGTAGCCTTCGTAAGGCGTGACCTGAACGCAGGTGTGAAGGTATTTATCGAGCTGGGCGCGGATGGCCTCGACCACGGGTTGCTGGCGATGACCTGCATTGGCACAGCCGATGCCTCCGGCAAAGTCGATGTAACGGTTGCCGTCGACATCCTCCAGCCATGCATCTTCTGCCTTCGCTACGTAAATGGGTGTGCCGTGAGAAAGGCCGCGGGGCACGGCTTTAGCGCGGCGGGCGGAGAGCGCTTTCGACTTCGGGCCGGGGATTGATGTGTTGATGCGGATTGTACTCATATTGATTTCTCGGGAGAACTCCCTGAAGCGGTGGAGACGCTGCACGAAATGCAGGGGTCCTTCGACTGCGGTTGATCTTCGCGCATGGGCGCGAAGATCAATCCTCGCTCAGGATGACAGGGCTCTTGAGATCGCCTCTTCATTGCTTAATACCAGCCAATTGGCTGCTCGTTCAGATTGATGTAGACCTGCTTGGTTTCGAGATATTCTTCGATGCCCCAGGGACCAAGTTCGCGGCCGAAGCCGGATTGTTTGTAGCCGCCCCATGGGGCCTCGACGTACGTGGGCTGCATGTGATTCACCCAGACGATGCCGGCGCGCAGGGCTTTCACGGCCCGCATCGCCTTGAAAATATCGCGGGTCCAGACCGCGGCGGCCAAGCCGTAAGGAGAATCATTGGCGATTTTCAGTGCGTCTTTTTCATCGTCGAACGGAATCACGGCCGCGACCGGACCGAAGATTTCTTCGCGGGCGATGCGGGCAGAGTTGCTGACGTCGGAGAAAATCGTGGGCTGGACGTAATAGCCTTTGCCGATTTTCTCGGGGCGTCCGCCGCCGGAAGTGAGCGTGGCCTCTTTCTTGCCGATCTCGATGTAGGAGTTGACGCGGTCATATTGTTCTTTGCTGACCAGCGGACCCATCTTGGTCTCGCGATCGAGCGGAGGGCCGAGCTTGATCTTCTTGGCTTTTTCCGCCATGGCTTCGACGAAGTTCTTGTAGATCGACTTCTGCACCAGGATGCGGCTTCCAGCGGAGCAGACTTCGCCTTGATTGATGAAGACTCCGAAAAGCGCGCCGTCGATGGCGGCTTCGAAATCGGCGTCGGCGAAGAAGATGTTGGGCGACTTGCCTCCAAGCTCGAGGGTGACGCGCTTCACCGTGTCGGCGGCCTGTTTCACGATAATTTTGCCGACAGCGGCGCTGCCGGTGAATGCGATCTTGTTGACGTCGGGATGCTG
>JBAWCJ010000095.1:0-13232 GCA_049590215.1 Candidatus Sulfotelmatobacter sp.
CGTGCGACTCGACCAGGATGCCCGCCTTGTTCATCTTCTCTTCTTGCAGCTTCAGAATCTGGCGCAGCGAGTCCATCTGCCGGCTCATGTGCTCCATCATCTGATGCACGGCGTTGACCTTGACTTCGCCTTTCGAATAGCGCTCCAGCGCGAAGCGGATCGCCATGTGCTCGGCGGCCTTCATCAGCAGTGGCGTGTCCTCTTCCTGTGCAGTAGTTGCTTTGGCCGCCAGGGTTCCCAGCAACTGTTGCAGGTTCAGTCGTGTGTTGGGGTCGACTTCGGTCAGCTCTTTATGCAGAATTTCCGGATTAGCCGTCGGATCGCCCTGCACCTCGCCGAATCGCGTCAGCAGCCGGATCGCTTGAATTACTTCCGCTTCCTGCAGCGGGACTACTCCACCTTCCCAAGCCGGCGCCGTCCCCGTTCCGGTTCCCTGCGCTTTGCCGGCGTCAGCAGGAGCGTTCGGAACGCTTCCAAACGGAACCACAACGCCACCGGGCTGGCCCGTGCCACCAGAATTGGCGCCCTCCGCCGCTGCGATCAATTGCAGCAGCTTCTGTGGATCGTTCAGCCATTGCTTGAATTCTGGACCCAGGGTCTGGGCCGCGATCTGCGCCGCCACGCTGATGTCACCCGTCAGCGGGTCAGCCGCAACGAATTTCACTTCATTAATCTTGATCGTGCTCTGCTTGCCCGCACTGCTCAGAGCTTCTTTGATCTGCTTGGCCACATCCTGAGCTTTGGAGCCCGCCAGCGTAAAGGCCCGCACCAGCCGCGCGAAGTCTTCAATAGTCACGTCTTTCGAGAAGTGCAGGCTGGCCAGACCGGCCGTGCTCAAAAGCTGTCCAAAGCTGCGCTCAGTCTGTCCCGCTTCCAGCGGAACTCCATCCAGCAGCAACTTGCCGTCGGAAACTCCCAGCAAAAAGCCGCCTTCTCCCGCGGCGGGCAGGCCGTGCTGCAATTCATTCCACGCCGTCTCGAACTGGGCTTCAGTGCGCTTGTGGTCCGGACCATACATACGCGCATACTTAATCAGAATGTTCAGGCTATGAACAAAAGCGCGCGCGGAGGCCGCACGGTTTGCGTGGAATGTGGTTGCGTCGCTAATAAAACACCCCTCAACCCGCAGTTCTGGCTTTAGGCAACTAGTAGGCAATAAAAGGCTAATCCAACAGGTAAGGGGTTGCACGTTACGGAGGTAACGGTCAGAATTGGCAAGAGCTCAAATCCGCACCAATTGCTTACCGGAACCTTATTGCTTTCCTCAACTACTCACACCGCGCGCGCCAAGAAAACCACCGGCCTGCGCTACTGGATGCTGCGCGTCTTAGAAGAGTGCGACCACGTCGCCGCAGATTTCAGCCCGGATCCCGTTCACGATCTGCGCGTCTCCTTGCGCCGCTGCCGTTCTTTGGCTGACGGATTATACGCACTCGATCCCGATCCCAACTGGAAGGCCATGAGGAAGGCAGGCAAGCGCCTGTTTCAACGCCTCGGAGCCCTGCGCGACATCCAGATCATGATGGAATGGATCGAAAAGCTTGGCCCAGTTCAATCCCGCGTAGAGCGGGCGCCTCTTCGGCTGGCTCAGGGCAGGCTCTCGCCCGCTATCCTCGCATCTGAACAGAATCTGGAGTCGATTCCAGGCGCAGAATGGCAAAAGGGCAGTGATCCCGCAGCCCAAGCCTTACTCAAAATCCTCGCCGCACGCGAACAAGAACAAAAGCTCGAAGCCCATGCCGCTCTAGAAGAGTTCGACCGCAAACAATGGCGTCAGTGGACGCGTTCCCTCCCGTCCCATGCCGCCCACGTCCGCCTGGGCAGCGCCCTGTTCAAGCATCTGGCCTTGGAGCGCTGGACCGAAGCCCGCAACCTCCACAACCGCGCCATGCGCAACCGATCCCAAGCTTCGTTTCACAGCCTCCGCATCGGCATCAAGCGCTTTCGCTACATCGTCGAGAACTTCCTGCCCGCGGAGCACAAAGCCTGGAGCAGCGACCTCAAAGAAATGCAGGACGTGCTGGGCGAGGTCCACGACCTCGACGTGCTCTGGGCCACAGCGACCTCTTGCCATGTTTTCCCAGATCAAGATTCCCGCGAGCGCTGGCATGAACGAATTCTGTCCGAGCGAGCGAAGCGCATTGAGGTCTATCGAGGAAAGATGATAGGTCCAGCTTCGCTCTGGCAGGTCTGGCGCGCCGCGCTGCCTCAAGGCAAACAGATACAAGCGCTAGCCACGCGCCGCATGAAGCTCTGGGCGCATGGCCTCGATCCCGACTTTGCCCATTCCGAGCGCGTGGCCAGCCTGGCTCTTCAACTCTACGACGGCCTCCTAGCCTCAGGATGGCAGCCGTCCGCCGATGCCATCTCAGCCCGCTCCAGCCTTCTAGCCGCAGCTCTCCTTCACGATGTCGGCAAGTCCAAAGGCGACAAGGGACATCACAAAACTTCCTTCGACATGATTCGCGCTCACGGCACTCCGTTAGGCTGGAAGCCCGCCGACCTGCAACGCGCCGCCATCGTCGCCCGCTTCCATCGCGGATCTTTACCAACCAGAAAGCACAAAGACCTGCGCGATCTTCTCCCCGACGAACAGAAAGCCACAATCCAGCTGGCCGCCGTCTTGCGTCTAGCCAACGCTTTGGACGCCGCCCACGACGGCCACATCCGCCGCATTCAAATTGAAAATGGCCAGATCAGAGCTAGTCAGATCAGAGCCAACGGCAACGAAGCCGTCGTCATCGCCGCCGAAGGCTATTCTCCCCTGAGCGTTTCCGCCCAAACCATCGCTGCCGAGCGCCATTTGCTCGAAACCGTCCTGCACCGCCCAGTCATCATCAAGCCAATGAAGGTCGTAGTGCGCCAGTTCCGGGTGCAGCGCGCCGTTTCGAAAGAATCCACAACGAAATTCCGACGCACACGATCAATCGCTCTGGCTTGAGAGATAGAATCTGAGGGATAGAATTAAGTTGAACATCAGCGGCGGGGGAGAGCGAATGTACTTCGAGCAGTTCTATCTAGGCTGTCTGGCGCACGCTTCCTATTTGCTGGCGTCCGAAGGCGAGGCCGTTGTCGTCGACCCGCAGCGCGATGTGGAGATTTACCTGAAGGCCGCAGAAGAAAATCAGCTCTCCATTCGCCACATCTTCGAAACCCACCTGCATGCCGACTTCGTTTCTGGACACCGAGAGCTGGCCTCGAGAACCGGCGCGCGCATTTATATCGGCGCGCAAGCCGAGGCAACCTTCCCTCACATAGCGGTAAAAGACGGCTTCCAGCTACAGGTTGGACAGATGCGCATCACGGCGCTTGAAACCCCAGGGCATACGCCTGAGAGCGTTTGCCTCGTGATCGCCGACGAAGAGGAGTCTCCAGCACCATGGGCGGTCCTGACCGGCGACACGCTGTTCCTCGGAGACGTCGGCCGTCCCGATCTTTCCAAACGTTTTACCGCCCCGCAACTCGCAGGAATGCTTTATGACAGCCTGCACCAAAAGATCCTGAAGCTGTCCGACAATGTTCTCGTCTACCCGGCGCACGGTGCCGGCTCCCTCTGTGGACGCAACATGCGGGCCGAACGCGTTTCCACCCTCGGCACCGAGCGCCTCACGAACTACGCCTTGCAGATCAAGAGCAGGGAAGAGTTTGTCATGCAACTAACCAGCAATCTGCCAGCTCGTCCCGAATACTTTCAGCAGGACGCGGAAATCAATCGCACCGGAGCTTCGGCTCTTTCCGATCTGCCCGCGTTGTCTCCAGTCGAGCCCGCCGAACTGAAAGCTCTGCTTGCCGAAGGCGCAATCGCGTTGGACGTTCGTCCGGGCGAGCAGTTCGCGGCCGCCCACGTCCCCGGATCCGTAAATATTGCCTTGTCAGGGCAGTTCGCTTCCTGGGCGGGAGCCGTGCTGGGTTTGGCCGCGCATCCCGTATTAATCGCGGAATCGCAGGAAGCAGTCTCAGAAGCACGAATGCGATTGGCGCGCATCGGCCTCGAAGATGCTCGAGGCTACCTCAATGGAGGCATTGAAGCGTGGAGCGCGGCGGGATTCCCCCTGTCCTCACTTCCGCAGATTGGCGTGGAAGCTCTAAGCGGCCAATTGCAAGAATCCAGCTTGCAAGTGCTCGACGTCCGCCGAGAGCCGGAGTGGGAAGCCGGCCACATCGAAGGCGCAACCTGGTGGCCGCTCGATAACTTCAAAGTCGCGCCGCCCGAGATCGATCGCAACCTTCCCGTCGCCGTGCACTGCAAAGGCGGCTATCGCAGCATGATCGCCTGCAGCTTGCTGCAGCGCGCCGGTTTCAACAACGTATTCAACCTGGTGGGAGGCTTCGAGGCCTGGCAGCAAGCGAACCTGCCCGTGGCCAAAGAGCCCGTGGCTAAAGAAAAAGAGAAGCCAGTCGAAGCGTAAGTCGGCCGCGATTCGCTCACCCTCGAATTCAGGATGAATCTCTACAGCGTTCCGTCTAGGAAGCCTACGGCCTGCACCCTATCCCGCATGCATGTCGACTCCTGATAAAACTGGAGGGGCGTTTCTTGTTGCGTGGCGAGTATCGAGGGTCGAGGGTAGAGTGTCCAGCGAAGACCAAATCAGAAATCTAGTGAAGAACGCGCTCGCGGTTACCGACGAGCGGGAACTCCACAGGATAATGGAGGAGTTGAGGTCCGCCCTGCGCAAGCACGTCGAGCACATACGGAAAATAGGTCTTGCCAGCCATCCCGACCGCAGAGCGAAATCCAACAACGGAAGGATGACTGGATGACAACTGCGTCGAGACCGCGTTAGACACGTTCCCTCCCAACCGAACCAGATCTCTTGCGGAAGTCTTTTCCATCGAACTCTTCGAGAAGTTGCTCGACCAGTTCGGTTAGTTTCTTTGGATCCTGCTCCTGTTGCACCTGCTCCGCCACCAGCCGCCAGCGTTCTTGAGGGGGCGTGATCACATCTAGTACGCGGAATTCTTTAGCAATCTTCTTAACCGTCTCGACCGGAATCTGCTCGAAATGTTTTTTCACCGCTCGCATTTGATTAACCCCCCGCCTGTCATCCCCAACCGTAGCAGTCCCGATGCAGTACGGGTTATATCTTTTCGGCAATCTTTGCGCTCGCGTTAGCGTGTACAGCGCGCTCAAATCCCGTTGACTTTTGGGCAGCGGGACGCCGCAATCGCCTTGCCGGGCCGATGTTTAACGGTTCGAAGTTTTTACTTGCACGATGCCGCATCGTTATATTACGATTGTGTCACGTTAGTTTAACGATATCTTCCAGCAAGGAGATCCTCCCATGGCCCAGAAAGTTCCAATGAACTTCAGGACAATGTCGCAGGCAGATGTGCCCCAGGGTCGCAATGGAAAGCACAAGCAGATTATCACCGAGATTCTCTCTGATCTCGATCAACTGCCCTCGGGAGTTGCGCTCAAAGTGCCTTTGGCGGAATTAGAGGAAAGCAAAGAAAATGTGCGGTCCGCGCTAAACCGCGCCGTTCATAAAGGCGGCCGCAACGTCGCTACCGCCAGCGACGCCAACTTCTTGTATGTGTGGAACGAGAGCTCGTAGCCTGCAGGGCGTTGCCACAAAATCAAATTCACAGCAACAGGTTCAGGGTACGAGTGCATCACTAATCCTGATCTCCGAACCTGCCACGGGCAATCGATTGCAGGTATGCGATTCTCCGGTTATAAAGAAGAGTTCATGAAACATCTTCGGTATGTCCCCGTGCTTCTCCTTTTGTGCTGCTGCCTGGCGCTTCCGGCTTTGGCCGCCACCGATCCTTACATCGATTTTAGATCCACCCTCCGCTGCGACGGCCGAACGCCGTTGAGCGGATTCCAGTTCCTCACCTTTTCCATTTACGACGATTGGGACCGCCGCGGCGATGCTCTCTGGATCGAAACTGTTCCAGTCCAAGTCCGCGAAAACGGGGAATACACCATCAAGCTGGGAGCCGGCTCACCCGGTTTTGCCGAAAAGGTTATCGATGGCCGCAGACTTCTATACGTGACCGTCCGCACTCCGAAATGTGAGGTGGTGCCCGCGTCCACCGTCATCACCACCATCCCGCAGGGAATCTGGGTAGATTGCAATCCAGACAACAGCGCCGGAAATTGCGATGGCCTTTCTGGTGTCAGCTCTGAATCCGAACTCAAAACCATTGCCGCAGCCAAATTCAGGTATGTGTTCAACGACTCCAACTTATGGGGAACGCAGTCCCAAATCGCAGCCTGGGCCAATCAGGCCAGCTCCTCGGGCCTCAAAATCATCTGGTACATTCCCTTAGACTTTGGTCTCTATCAAGGGACGAGCACCGCCAGCTACTCTCTAATCGCCAACGACACGGAATTAACCTCCAGCTTCTGCAGTGGCTGCACGAATGCAGCCTTTACCACAGCCCTTGTAAAGTGGTTCGCGACCTTCCCGGCCACCGCCGGCTACTACATTGATGATGAGTTGGTGAACATGGCTTCGCAGGGTGAGATTCAGAATTACAAAGGCAAGAACATCTCCGAGTCCGCCATAGAAAGCGATCTTGCAACCCTCCATAGCACCATCCGCGCAGCCGACCCCAACCACATCATTTATGGCGCCGAAACCTGGGACAGCGTCAACAACGCCAACGAGAGCCAGCTTGCGAGCTTTCTCGATCCCATCGAGGCCGATCTCAACGTGATAGGCGCCGACTACTATCCTGTCGGGACCGGCGAGGCCGCGGGTACGGAGGCTTCGGCCGCGAGTTGGCTCGATACGATTGCGCGCAGCTACAGCAAATCCACTTTCATGAATCTTCAGGCTTTTAGCTGGGAAGACTTTGTCCCTGCCGCCTGCGCGTCGCAGTCAATCTGCGTCTATCCCAACTTCAGCCAGCTGCAGACCATGCTGTCCGATGCGGCGGGAAGTTGCAAAGCGCCTTCGCTGCTGGTCTGGTACGACTATGGGGATACGGTCGCGAATAGCCAGTGGACGAACTTCGTCACTGCAGCCAACCCTCAGTAGGCATCCAAATCTGCGACGGGAACCAGCCGAAAAAGAGATGCGTGCTACCTAGCCGGGATCGAGGAATGGAAATCTCAGTGACACCAGAGGCGGACCATGGGGCTCGGTGGTGACAGAACACAGCTCGCCAGAGTATGCGCGCTTGTGCTGACGTTCTTCGTGTCTTGTGGTTGGCCAACCCAGAGCACGGCCTACGCCGTGCTAGCTCATGAGGCCATCATCGACAGCGCATGGAACACCAACATACGCCCGCTGCTGCTGAAGCGTTTTCCCAACGCTACGGCGGACGAACTCAAAGAAGCACACGGATATGCCTATGGGGGCGCCATCATCCAGGACATGGGCTATTATCCGCACGGAAGTCATTTCTTCAGCGACTTGACACACTATGTGCGGAGCGGAGACTTTGTCCTGGCTCTGCTTCGCGACTCCAAAGATCTCGACGGCTACGCATTTGCGCTCGGGGCTCTCTCTCACTACGCCGCGGACAACGAAGGTCACCTCATAGCCGTGAATCTCTCGGTGCCCCTCTTGTATCCGAAGCTGAAAAGGAAGTATGGCGACGTGATCACATATGAAGAAAATCCCTTGGCTCATGTAAAAACCGAATTTGGATTCGACGTTCTGGAAGTCGCGCAGGGACGTTATGCTCCGGCTAGTTACCATGACTTCATCGGCTTTGGGGTTTCAGTTCCTCTGCTGGAACAAGCGTTTCAGGAAACTTACGGTTTGGATCTGAAGAGCGTTCTCTCGGACGAAGACAAGGTGCTCGGCTCTTACCGTTATGACGTCAGCCAGCTTCTCCCCAAAGCGACCCGCATCGCCTGGAGCCTGAAGAAAGACCAGATCATGAGGGATCAGCCCGGAATCACCAAAAGGAAGTTTCTTTATAATCTGTCGCGCGCCAGCTACCAAAAGAACTGGGGAAAGGCATATGAGCCGCCCTCTTTTGGTGAAAGATTCCTCGCCTTCCTGGTGAGGATTCTCCCCAAGATAGGTCCCCTTAGAGTGCTGCAACTCCGGACTCCGACCCCTCAGGCGGAACGCATGTTCGAAGCCAGCTTCGATATGACTCTGCAACGTTACCGGGATCTCCTTGACCAGGAGACCACCGGCCACCTGGACCTGCCCAACGACAATTTTGACACAGGCGGAGTAACGGGCCCCGGCAAATATCGGCTCTACGATGACACGCAAGCAGAACTTCTCGACGCACTCGCAAAGCGAAACTTTAGTGGCGTTTCGTCGGAGCTTCGGACCGAACTGTTGGAATTCTTCGGACATCCGGACGCGCCTTACGCGACCAAGCGCAAGCCCAACGAGTGGGCGCAAGTTCAGGTAGAGCTTGAACAGCTGAGGAAGACACCTTCGCCCGTGGCGGTTCACGATGCGGGCGATCCTTAGGCAATAATCCCAATTGGCGTTAGATCCTGATTACACTCACTGACCGCCTCCAGTAAATCGACGTTGCCGAAGACGCCGAACCGCTCGTAGACTTAGGAACGAAGCCTTGCCAGCGACCTCCAATGAAAACCGCCAAACTAGCCAGATCCTACCGCATCGACGACGGCAAGAAATTCTGCCTGAAAGACTTCGATCCCGCAGACACAAAGCACTTGCATTCGATTGATCAAGCCGAGGAACAATTGCAGAAAGACACCGCGCGCCTCGAGGATTTGCAGTCCCGGCTTTACGCCCAGGATCGTTGGGCCGTTCTGCTGATCTTCCAGGCCATGGATGCGGCCGGTAAAGACGGCACAATCAAGCACGTCATGTCTGGAGTGAACCCGGAAGGCTGCCAAGTCTACTCGTTCAAGGTCCCGTCGGAGACCGAACTGCAACATGATTTCCTCTGGCGCACCACGCGACACCTGCCAGAGCGCGGCCACATCGGCATCTTCAACCGCTCTTATTACGAAGAAGTGCTGGTCGTGCGAGTGCATCCGAAAGCGCTTGAGGATGAGATGCTTCCACCAACCCTAGTAACGAAGAATATCTGGGAGGAACGCTTCGAAGATATTCGCAGCTTTGAACGCCACATGGCGCGTAACGGCACGGTGATCCGCAAGTTCTTTCTGCACCTATCGAAGAAAGAACAGAAGCGCCGCTTTCTGGCGCGGCTGGAGGAGCCGGAGAAGAATTGGAAGTTCTCCGCGGCAGACATTCACGAGCGTAAATATTGGGACGACTATCAGAATGCCTACGAGGACATGATCCGCAATACTGCGACGAAGCACGCCCCGTGGTACGTCATACCAGCAGACAATAAATGGTTCACGCACCTGGCAGTTTCAGCAGCCATTGTCGAAACCTTGGACGAACTCGGTCTCGTGTATCCGAAAGTGGACGCCGCGAAACGCAAAGAACTCCAGGCCGCTCGTCAAATTCTCGTGAAGAAATAGCATCAAGGGCAGGCGTGTGGCGGCCAAGCGCTTCCCATTTAGCTCACACCGCATTACCATAGCAGAACCATTTCTTTTCATTTTCATTTCTTTCAATTGGGGGCATGGAATATGGCAGGTCGAAGCGCGCTTCTTCGCAACAAATCTGGTGAGTCTTCACTATCTTGGCACCTGCCGTCCTTTCTCGCTGCATTCGCACTCGCTGTAATCGCGCTAGCCTCTCAGAGCACAGCGTTTGCCCAGACCAAGGCCGACAGTAGATCGAAGCCCGTCAAAGCCCAAGCCGCGCCTGCCCCGTCCTCTGACCAGAATTCCGCCGACGACGAATCAACGAGGCCCGAGGACAAGCCCTTCAAAGGCATGAAGTATCGCATGATCGGTCCCTTCCGCGGCGGACGCTCCCTCACCGCGGCCGGAATTCCCGGCGATCCCACCACCTATTATTTCGGCGCGACCGGCGGCGGCGTCTGGAAGTCGACCGACGGCGCCATGACCTGGTCTTCCGTTTTCGATAAAGAAGGAAGCAGTTCCATCGGCAGTCTCGCCGCGGCCAACTCCGATCACAACACCCTATATGTCGGCACCGGCGAAGCCTGCATCCGCGGCAACATCACCCAGGGGGACGGAGTCTACAAGTCTCTCGACGCGGGCAAGACCTGGAAGAACGTCGGCCTGCACGACACCCGCGCCATCGGCAAAGTCATCATCAATCCCAATAATCCGGATATCGTTTTCGTAGCCGCTCTCGGCCATCCCTATGGACCGAACGCCGAGCGCGGCATTTTCCGCACCACGGACGGCGGCAAGAGCTGGGATAAAGTTCTCTACAAAGACGAGAACACCGGAGGCATCGACGTAGCCTTCGATCCTCACAATCCCAACATCTTATTTGCCGCGCTCTGGCAGGCGCGCCGCACTTCATGGAGCCTGGCCGACGGCGGCCCGGGCAGCGGACTCTACCGTTCAAACGATGGAGGCACGACCTGGAAGCGCCTCGAAGAGCACGGTCTGCCGAAAGGCCCCTACGGCCGCATCGGCATCGCCGTCGGCGCCAACTCCGAGCGCGTCTACGCTCTCATCGAAGCGCACAACCCGGATGGTGGTCTCTACCGCTCCGACGACGGCGGCGAGACTTGGGAGATCGTCAATCCCAGTCACAGCCTCTGGCAGCGGCCCTGGTACTACATGCACATCATCGCCGACCCCAAGGACGAAAACACGATCTACATCATGGATGTGGACGCCTACAAATCCACCGACGGCGGTCACCTCTTCAACAAGATCAAAATTCCGCACGGCGACAACCACGGCCTCTGGATCGATCCCAAAGATACAAGCCGCATGATCGCATCGAACGACGGCGGAGTCACCGTAACCCTTGACGGCGGCAAGAACTGGACCCGCGAAGACAATCAGCCCACGGCGCAGTTCTACCACGTCATCACCGACAACGAAGTACCCTACCGCGTCTACGGCGCGCAGCAGGACAGCGGCACGGTAGCCATCGCCAGCCGCAGCGACGACGGCAGCATCGATCGCACCGACTGGTATGACGTAGGTGGAGGCGAGGCCGGCTACATCGCGCCTTATCCCCCCGACCCGAATATCGTCTACGCCGCCGATTACCAGGGAAACATCACCCGCTTCGACAAGCACATCGGCCAGGTGAAATCGATCACCGAGCAGCCTGAGCTTTCCGACGCCTACGGCGCCGTGAATCTGGAGCACCGCTTCCAGTGGACCGCACCCGTACTGATTTCCCATTACGATCCCAACACGCTCTATCACGGCGGCGAGCGTCTTTTCAAAACCACAGACGGCGGTGTTCACTGGACGGCGATCAGTCCCGATCTCACCCGCAACGACAAAAGCAAGCAGCACGTTTCCGGCGGCGATATCACTCTCGACGATTCCGGCACCGAGTATTACGACACGATCTTTGCCTTGGCTGAGTCGCCGCTCACGAAAGGCTTGCTCTGGGTTGGCACCGATGACGGCCTCATCCAGATCACGCGAGACGAAGGCAAGAACTGGACCAATATCACGCCCAAAGATCTCCCCGAGTGGAGCCGCATCAGCCAGATCGAAGCTTCGCCCTTCGACGCCGGCACGGCCTACGTCGCCGTCGATCGCCATCAGAACGACGATCTTCGCCCCTACATCTACAAAACCACCGACTACGGCCAGAGCTGGACGAAGCTGAACAACGGCATTCCGGAAGGCAGCTTCGTACGCGCCGTCCGCGAAGATCCCAAGAAGCGCGGACTGCTCTATGCAGGAACCGAGAACGGCGTTTACGTCTCCTTCAACGACGGCGCCGATTGGCGCCCGCTCAAGCTGAATCTGCCAACCACCCCGGTGCACGACCTGGTGATCAAAGACAACGATCTCGTGATTGCTACCCACGGTCGCGCGTTCTGGATTCTCGACGACGTAAGTCCGTTGCGCCAATTCAATGACGACGTGGCCAAGCAGGATGTCCATCTCTACACTCCCGCACCCGCGTACCGTATTCAGGCCGGCAAACCTGCCGAACACGATGTCCTGAAAGGGACGGGGCAAAATCCGCCTACAGGAGCTGTGATCTATTACTACCTGAAGGACGCGCCGAAGCCGGGCGCAGAAACCAAGCTCGAAATCCTCGATGCCTCGGGCAAAGTGATCCGCAAATATTCCAGCACCGAACTCGAACGGCAGGAGGAACCCCCCGATCCCGACGACAAGAAACCGGAAAAGGAGATCAAGCCAGAGGCGGGCTTGAATCGCTTCGTATGGGATTTGCGCTACGAGGAAGCGCATCACGTTCCCGGATACTACCTCTGGGCCTATGATTCCGGAGCGCTCGGACCCGTGGCTGTGCCCGGCCAATATCAGGTGCGGCTGACGGTAGGCGGCGGCGAGAGTCAGGTTGCGCCGCTCGAGGTGAAGCTCGATCCGCGCGTGAAGGTCAGCCCGGCCGATCTGGCGCAGCAATTCGCCCTGCAGATGCGGATTCAGCAGGAACTGAACCGCGTCTACGACACAGTCAATCAGATTCAGGATGTCCGCTCCCAAGTGATCGGCCTCAAGCGGCGATTGCCGGAGAACGCCAGCACGAAACCAATCGTCTCTTCCGCCGACGATCTCGATAAGAGACTGGTTGCAGTGCGCGATCAACTGGTCAACCTCACCATCAGCGCCAACGAAGATTCGCTGGCCTACCCGCCACAAATTGATGGCAAGCTGGCGTTCCTTGCCATCGATGTTGGCACCGCCGATTCAGCCCCCACCGAAGCCGAGCAGCTTGAGTTCGAAAAGCTGAAGCGGCAAAGCGGAGAGCTGCTCAGCCGCTGGGATGACTTGCAGCAACATGATCTGGCCGCTTTCCGAAAGCTGACCGCGGAAAGCAATCTCTCGACCGTCGTAGTTCCGCCCCCAGGTCAAAGCGGAGAAGCTGAAAGTGGTGACGCTCATTAAGCCAGCGAAGAACGAGTTTGTCATCCTGAGCAAGCGCTTTTTGCGCAGCGAAGAGCCTGCCCCGAGCTTTGCCGAGGGGATCCGGGCGAGTCGCGCGACGCGTCGCGCCGCTTTTACTGAGTAACGCCGCGACGCAATAATCGCGCGTTTGGCTCGCTTCCTTATCAAACCACCACTCCCGCGTAATGTAACTCGCGGTTTCCTGTCCTATTACTTCCGTGCCACTCAGATGGCACGGACGGGCCTTGTCCGGCCTCTCTTCCACTGCTACTTTGCCGATAGTGATGCTGATCCTCCCCTGAGGTGATGGCCGAATAGAAGTTTGGGGGTTTGTATCTATGAGGTTCATGCATCTGTGTTACGCAGCTCTGGGCTTTGCGGTGGC
>JBAWCJ010000096.1:0-3223 GCA_049590215.1 Candidatus Sulfotelmatobacter sp.
GAATTACACGATCTCGAAAACGTGGCCTGCCCCGGCGCCGGAGCCTGCGGCGGCCAATACACGGCGAACACCATGTCGACCGTGATGGAGATGATCGGGCTGTCTCCCATGGGCTTCAACAGCGTCCCCGCGATGGACTCGCGCAAGGACGAAGTGGCATTCCGCTGTGGCGAAGTCGTACTGAATCTTCTGAAAACCGGCATTTTGCCACGCCGCATTCTCACCCGCGCAGCTTTTGAAAACGCGATCGCGTCTGTAGCCGCGACCGGCGGCTCGACCAACGCCGTGCTGCATCTACTGGCGATCTCACGCGAAGCTGGCGTTCCGCTCGAGATTGACGACTTTCAACGAATCAGCGAGCGCACTCCGCTGCTCGCCGATCTCAAGCCTTCGGGAAAATACGTTGCCGCCGATGTCGACAAAGCTGGCGGCATCCCCGTCATCGCAAAACGCCTTCTGGACGCCAAGTGCGCCGACGGCTCCACGCTAACCGTGACTGGCAGGACGTTCGCCGAGGAAGCCAACGACGCAAAAGAAACTCCCGGTCAGCCCGTCATCGCGCCGCTCGATCGTCCGCTGAAAAAAACCGGAGGGCTCGTCATTCTGAAGGGAAATCTAGCGCCCGAAGGTTGCGTGGCCAAAATCAGCGGGCATGAGCGGCTGGAACAGCGCGGTCCCGCGCGGGTTTTCGATTGCGAAGAAGACGCCATGACCGCCGTCACTTCAAAGAAAATTAAGGCCGGCGACGTAGTCGTCATCCGCTACGAAGGCCCCAAGGGCGGACCAGGTATGCGCGAAATGCTGAGCGTGACCGGAGCCATCGTGGGCGAAGGCTTAGGATCGTCGGTCGCCCTATTGACCGACGGCCGGTTCAGCGGCGCAACCCACGGGCTGATGGCCGGCCACGTCTCACCGGAAGCCGCGCTGGGCGGCCCCATCGCCGCGGTACGCGACGGGGACATGATTCACTTCGACATCAGCAAACGGATATTAGAAGTTGAAATCAGCGACGAAGTTCTACGCCAGCGCATGAAAGAATGGAAGCCGCCGCAGCCACGCTATCCAACCGGAGTATTCGCCAAGTATGCGGCACTGGTTTCGTCGGCCTCGCAAGGAGCGATCACCCGGCCGCCGCAATAAAGTAGACACGCTGAATCACAGCTGGACTTCAAATAAATCAGGGAGCGGCGTCGCCGCTCCCTTTGTTTTTCGGCACTTTTCCGAACGCTCTACTTCGCGCACCCCGGGCTGAAGGCCGTCAGCAAGTTGGCTTTCGCGGAGATCGTACAAAAATAGGGCGCGCTGTTCGAACCCCATGAAAAATATTGCTGCTCGGCAGATTGATCCGAATTGAGGAAGGTGTTGTAGTCGACCGTGTCGACATGGCGTCCGGTGTTCGACTCGAAACTGGAATAGGTCGGCCAATTGTTCTTCCACGTGTTCACGGACGACTCATAGGTCTGAGTCGCCTTCGTGGTCAGGTCCGTGTCTCCACTCGAAGCCACAAATTGGTTGAGGTCCAGGACTAGCGGGAAACTGAACGACTGGCTAGTGACGGTGGTCTCGCCTCCGCCTGAGGTTGTGGTCGTCGACCAGACCGACGAACCCAGCGAAATGTTTTCCAGATATGTCGTAGCTGTGATGTCGTAATACTGGTTGTTGAAGAAGTTCACATTCTGTTCAACCTTGGTCGTCACCTTGCCGTGCGAAGTGTTGACGTATCCCGCGATGGTAAAGCTGCGGTTCGATTTCAGGTTGACCGTGCCCTTGGTAAAGGTTGGCTGCACATTCAGGTTCTCGATGACCACGGGAGACGGTGCCGCGGTCAGCGTATCTTCAATGACGGCGCCCGTAACCTGCGTGCTGCCGGAATCAAGATAGAGCAGCAGCGACGCCGTATCCGAGAAATAATCGTCGGCGTTATAAACGCTGAGCGAAACCGTATGAGGGTCGCCGTTACTCAGCACTGCGGCGAAAGGCGTGAGGTCCACGCGATAAGGCTTGAAGTTCAGCGTCTGCACACCGGGAATGGGGAACCATAAATAAGGATCGATTCCACCCGTGAAAATCCAGGGAGAGACCGGCGCCACGCCTGCCGGTTTCCCGTCAATGGTGATCTCGGTCTCGCGGAAGCCGGTATTGCCGCAGTTCTCCAGTTCCGCAGCGACGTCGTTGGCCACGCAGGTGTACCAGAACTCATCATTCGACTGGCTTTGGGAATAGACATCCAAATACGCCTTCTCCACGTTCGTGGGCAGGGTGAAAGTGCCGGAGAGCGTGCTGGAAGTTGAACTGAGCGCGACCGTGCCGCCCGAAGCGCCGCCCGACAGCGCGAACACCTGGTCGGCCGTTACGGGCGCTTTCTCGCCCTTAGCCAACGGATAGAATTCCAACTCTGCCGAAGCATAGATCGTCGAAGTGAGCCCGCAACACAAAGTGTTTCCGATGTTCGCCTGACCAGTCTGCGCGGCATAGAAGATCGAACTGTAATCAGTGAGGTCGTTCTCGATATGCCACGACGGACCAATGTTCGAGGGCTCGGCTGTGGTGCCGAAATAAATGTTCACCGGGCCGAGCCAGAAATTGGCGGTGCGGTCGTATTGAATGCCTGCGTTCAGGCTGATGTCGGCTTCGAGCACCACCTTGGCCCAGGGGCCGGGACAGTCGGCGGGCGGAGCGTAGCTGAAGTTCTCCAGGTTGAAGTCGTAGAACTGCGCGCCGCTGAAAAGCTGCACTATGCAAGGCGTGGTCGAAGGACGCGTCACATTAGGATCGGCGGTCACCGTGTTGGCTGAGCCGATCACATAAGGACCGGAGGCCGAAGCCAACGGAATGAAGACCGTTACCATCAGCAGAAGCAGAAAAAGGTTTCGCGCCAGACGAAAACTTCGGGGCATTGGAATCCTCCTGGGAGATTGCGGCAAAACCCACGCCAGCCGCGGCATTGCAGAAACGCCCACCGGTGCAACCGGGTCAACGGCAGGTCCAGCGACGGGTGTAGCGAGGAAGTATGCCGCGTCCCGCCGGAACAAGTCAACCGCAGACGAAAGTCTCTAATGGCAGGCTGGGCGCGGATCTCGGCCTGTTCGTGCGCTTCCTCCCTCGATCGGGCCACGCAAAGGCACGTTCGTGGCGTTCCCATGGATGACGATCACAGCTACACTACGCGAGCCTTGCTTGCATCAGCTGAAAAAACTTTCAGGATTTCAAGGCATTGAAAGCT
>JBAWCJ010000097.1:0-2532 GCA_049590215.1 Candidatus Sulfotelmatobacter sp.
GCGCCCGAAGCTCCGCGGGCGGCCTTCAGCCCGTTTTTGTTTTCTTTCTCCAGAATCGGCAGCATCACTTCTTCGGTGGTGCCGGGATAAGTTGTACTCTCGAGAACGACCAATTGCCCGGCCTGCAGATGGGGCGCGATGGCGTGTGTAGTATCAGTGATGAAGCTGAGATCGGGTTCGTGATATTGGTTGAGAGGAGTGGGCACGCAGATGATGATGGCGTCCATCTCAGCGATCCGGGCGTATTCTGATGTGGCCGTAAAGCCCTGCTTCTTCGCTTTGCGGATTTCTTCTGCGGTGATGCGGTAGATGTAGGATTCACCCCGCGCTAGGGTGTCGACCTTGCGCTGGTCGATGTCAAAACCGGTTACGGAGAACTTTTGTTCGCTGAACAGCAGGGCCAGCGGCAGTCCGACGTAGCCGAGGCCGATGATGCCAATCCGCGCCTGGCGCTGCTGGATCTTGTTCTTGAGTTCGTCGTAACCTGGCTTGCTGGCGGCCCGCTTTGCGGCAGAATGTTTCTTCATCTTCGCGGTTGGTAATCTCTTTCAGGAAGTAATTTTCATTTTCGATTCTAGCATGCAGTCGCGCCGCGACATTGCCGTGCAACTCGCGAAGTAATGAGGGACGAGGTTCATCTTCCGGAGCCGGGAATCTATGAAAGTACAGGGCAGAAGGAGTCGCGGTTGGTTGCTGGTCTTAGTACTGTCAGGAGGATTGTTGATAACGCTGGGCGCGAAAGCTGGCGATTTTCTTGTGGTGGACGCGCCACTCCACTCTGACGTGATCCTGGTGCTGGCGGGGGAAACGGACCGGCGCCCGCAACGCGCCCTGGAACTTCTAGCGCAGGGATATGGGCGGCGGATGCTGTTGGATGTTCCGGCGGACGCGAAGGTCTACGAATTTACAGAGATTCAATTGGCACAGAGCTACATCCAGGCTTTGCCCCAGGCAGCGTCGATAAATATTTGTCCGATCAACGGATTGTCGACTAAAGATGAATCCAAGGATGCCGAGAAGTGTTTGGCCAGCGAAGGCGGCAAGAGTGTGTTGATCGTGACCTCAGATTTCCACACCCGGCGCGCGTTATCCATTTTCCGGCGTGAAGTCCCCGGGCACGAGTACTCGGTAGCGGCTGCGCGTGACGAAACGCAGTTCGGCGTCAAGTGGTGGACCCATCGCCAATGGGCGAAGACGCTGCTGGATGAATGGTTGAAACTCGTCTGGTGGAAGACCGTCGATCAATGGCGCTAACATGGCGACCAGCTGGCATTAAGGCTCCTGATGCGGCAGAACGGCGATAAAGTTTTCCACCGACTGCTCCAATCCCAAGCACAAAAGGCATTGACTGGCAAGAACCTTGGAGGGTACGATGCGTTAACAGACACCAAATTAGTTAATAACGGAGTGTGGGATGGGCATGGCTGCTTTCCGCAAGTTGGTGAGTTGCGTGCTACTGCTGGTTTTCCCTGGTTCGCTGATGGCCGCCGATTCCGGTGCGGCGATGCTTTACACGGATGGCGCCTGGCTAAACGGCAGCCGTGTCCCTCAGTCCTCCGCAATTTTTTCCGGTGATCTGGTACAAACCCGTCCTGATTCGGCTGCTAATATCCATGCTCCTGGTTCGAGCGTCACGGTGCTAGGTGACTCTCTGGTGGAATTTCGAGGCGCTTCCCTGAAAGTGGAGCACGGAGGTGTGTCTGTCTCCACATCGAAAGGTATGGCCACGACGGCGGGCGATGTGCGGGTAGCGCCGGCCTCAATTGCGTCGTGGACCGAATTCAACGTGATCGACACTGACGGCACGGTGCGAATCGCGGCCCGCAAGGGAGACCTCAGCGTCACCGATGCTGATGGTAAGGTTATGCTCCTGGCGCAGGGGCAGGACAAGACTTTGGACGAACAATCCGACCAGACCGACCAAACAAACGGCAAGAGCAAGAAGAAAAACAACAAGGGGCCGGCGGCCGGCGCCGCACCTGCGGCTGGCGGCGGGTGGTTGGACTCTCCCATTGCCGTCGGCGTCGGTGGAGGGGCAATCGTGGGGGTTACAATCTGGGTGCTTACGCGGAGCAGCGCGCCGCTCAGTCCTGCGAGCCCTAATGAATGATGTAGGTGACGAGTCCAAGTAAACAACACACATTTCAGTTGGGAAATATTTGAGCCGTCCGGCGCTGCCGGACGGCTCGACGCTTTTTGGGCGGAAGTCAGAAAACGAAGTCAGAAAACAAAGTCAGAAATTTGTAGCTGGCTGCGGTAGGGCTTCCTGTGAGTCCAGAGTTTCTTCAGGCGGTTTGCTCCGCGCCACGCGGCGCTTGCGTGCGGGCCGCGCGAAGGGTTCGGCGGCTGCGATGGTGCAGAGCACGTAAAACAACGCGGCGTTGGCAGGGATCTGAAGATTGAAGTCGAACGCGCTGTGCACCAGGATGCCACTTAAGCCCAGCACGCAGGCCAAGGCCGTGGCGCCGCTCAAGTCTCCCACCCAGTTTCCGATTTTCTTGACGGCCCGGGTGTAGAGCGTCAGTAGAAACC
>JBAWCJ010000098.1:0-7005 GCA_049590215.1 Candidatus Sulfotelmatobacter sp.
CGGATTCTATCGAGGCCCCCATCCTCTGTCAAACGAGCGCGCACCGCTTCTGACGTTTGTTTTGACTGTTTCGCCAGAGCTTCCAGTTCCCGGTTCACTTCCTCGTCGCTGACTTCAATTTTCTCGAGATCGGCAATCCGCTCGAGCAGCAAAGACGACTTCACATCGTGCACCGCCTGCTCCCGCTGCCCCGCCCGAAGCCGCGGCAAGTCCATCTTCTTGAGATCTTCCATCTTCATGCCCTGCGCCGCCAGAGCCCGCAGGCCACGCTCGAGGCGCAGATCGATTTGCCGGTCGACCAGCGACTCCGGCACCTCGAAATCATTGCGTTTCACCAGGTCAGCCACCAGCTTGTCTTTCGCTGCATGCTCGGACGTGTGGCGCTTTTCGGCTTCCATGTTGTCGCGGATCTGCTTGCGAACCTGGTCGAGGCTGGTGAACTCACCCAACTCTTTCGCGAAGTCATCGTTCAGCTCCGGCAGGCTCTTCTGCTTGATGCCATTTACCTTCACGGTGTAGACAAAAGTCTTGCCCGCGAGCCGTTTATCAGTCGCATCTTCGGGATAGCTCACATCGAAGGTGCGCTCCTCGCCCGACGAAGCGCCGGTCAGGTGCTGGGTAAACTCGGGAACCGTGTTTTTGCCGCCAATCTCGATCAGCACATCGTCCATGTGCACGGGATTCGCTTTGGCATCGGCGACATCTTTACCATCTTTGGGCTTTCCGTCCATCGAGGCCTGAGCGAAATCACCTTCGGCCAGCGCGCGTCCTTCCACAGTGGTGTAGGTCGCGTGTTGCTCGCGGACGCTGGCGAGCGCCTGCTCGACTTCCTCGTCGGTGACGGCGATCTCCGGCTTGTCGGCGCGCAGATCTTTGTAGCCCTCAACCTGAATCTCAGGCAGCACTTCAAACGTAGCCTTGAAGGTGAGGGGCTCGCCGTCGTGCATGTGCAGGTCGGTCACGCGAGGCTGCGAGACCGGAATGAGTCCTTGTTTCTCAGCCTCCCGGCGGAAGTATTTCGGGATCAAAGCCTCGGCCACGTCGTTCTTCAGGCCATCACCGAAACGTTGCTTGATGATGGAAGCCGGCACATGCCCCGCCCGAAACCCGGGCAGACGCGCACTCTTCTGATAGCGCTGAATCTGGAACTCAGTCTCGCGGGCTACCTCGGCGGCCGGGATCTCGACTGAGATCTCCCGCTTGATGTCTTTCTTGTTTGTTTCCGTATTTGTCGCGTCAGTAGTTTCTGTCGGGCTCACGTTTGCCTTTCACCCGCCGCGGGATTCCGAAGCTCCGTCTCCAGACGGAATCAGCCCGAATTCATACGGCGTTAACTTTGAGTGTAAAGACGGGAGGGGAGAAGCGTCAAACGAGGAGGCGTAGCTTCAAGCCACAAGCCCCCTCAAGCTGCCCTGTCATCCTGAGCGAAGCATGACGCCCACGAAGTGGACGTCATGCGCAGTCGAAGGATCCCTAGCCGCTGAAAGTGACCGTCGGCCTGGCAAGGCATTTCCACCACTGTCGGGTAGCCCATGTCTGGGATGAGTAGAAATCTAGGGTGCCCCTTTTCTCGCTTCCTTCGCTAGAAAATGTGGCTTTTCAGCCGCCCCACTACCTAACGATATTGATAAATCAAGATTTGTCTTGATTTACCGTTTTAATCCGCTAAGATAGAGGTCGAGGGTGCTTGCCATGCCAGCCACGACTAAGAAGTTCACTCCTGAGATCGACGCCAAACTCTACAAAGAATTCGTGGCTACCGCCAAGCGCAACGGCCAATCGCAGCGATACGTGCTGGAGGAAGCACTGAAGTTCTACCTGAAAAACGTAGTCCCGTCGCAGCACCTGGTTCGCCGGGAGGTGATGGATGCCTTCGAGCAGTCGGTGGCCGCCAACCGTGAACTGCTCGAGCGTCTCGCCAAGTAAATGTCGGATTACCTGACGGTCGCCGAAATCTACCAGATGCAGCACCGACTCATCGACATTTTCGGTGGCTTGCATGGCGTTCGCGACAAGGGGGCGATTGAGGCAGCCGTCTTCCGTCCGCAGACCGGCTACTCCAACTCACTCGAAGAAGAGGCTGCGGCGCTGATGGAATCCCTCGGCAACAATCATGGCTTCCTCGATGGTAACAAGCGCATCGCGTTCACCGCTGCCGATGTCTTCGTCCGCCGCAACGGCTTCTACCTCGAAGTCGAAGCGACTGCTGGCTATGGCTTCATCAACGGATCGATGGAGCGCCACGAATTCCGGTTTGCCCAAATCCTCGCATGGATCCGTCGGCACTGCAGAGCCTTGAAGTAATTCCACACCCTCAGTGCGACCCACTCGGAATGTCGCCCGCTCCTAACTATTTCCACAACCACCATGTGACATCTGACCTTGTGCCCTCAACAAAATCGCGCGATCATGGTCGAGGCAGTGACGGTCGGGTGAACCCGCATCGTCGCGTCACTAACTCCTTTGTTTCAAAGATTTTAGTATCTAAGCTCTTTGACATCCGGATTTTGCCGGGAATTTCTTGCTAATCTGATGATTCTACTAGACCCCAGGGGGGAGGGGGTATCGAGAAAAGACCCTGATCCCTGCGCGAAGAACGCGAGTCGCAATCAGCTTTCAAGAATTTATTTCGGATGAGGAATTCACAGGATGCCCCTGCCGAGAGTAAAGACTTGAAGACAAACAATCCTCACTGGCTAACCGTCCTCAACCGCGAAGTCATCGCCTGCACTCGTTGCCCCCGCCTCGTTGCCTACCGCGAGCAGATAGCCCGCGAGAAGCGCCGCGCGTATCGCGACCATGAGTATTGGGGCAAGCCCGTGCCTGGCTTCGGCGACCCCGAGGCGCGGGTGCTGATCATGGGCCTGGCTCCTGGCGCCCACGGCTCCAACCGCACGGGTCGGCCCTTCACCGGCGACGCCTCCGGCAAGTTCATGTTCCCTGTGCTCTATGAAACTGGATTTGCCAGCCAGCCGAACGCGACCGATCGCAACGATGGGCTCACGCTGAAAGACCTGTACATCACTGCGGCGGTCCGATGCGCGCCGCCTGACAACAAGCCCACGCCGCAGGAACTGGCCAACTGCTCGCATTTTCTCGATCGCGAGATGGCAGGATTAGAGAAGGTAAAGGTAGTGGTCGCGTTGGGCAAGATCGGCTTCGACGCTTATCTTAACTACGTGAAGCGACGCGGCTTGCTTACGAGCAAGCAAGGCTATGTGTTCAAACATGGCGCCAGTTACCGGTTACCAGACGGCCAGGTGTTACTGGCCTCTTACCATCCTTCGAACCAGAACACGCAGACCGGCAAGCTGACGCGAAAAATGTTTGTGAAGATATTTAAGCAGGCGGCAAGACTTGCCGATGAATAAGTTGAGGCGCAGCCGGGCGGATCGTTGCACCTTCCCCATTTGAATGGGGTCGCAATGGAGAAGCGGGGGTCACGATCCGGGGCGGCGCCGATCGCCTGGTTTGATGGGTGGAACTACTTTAGTTTCGTCACAGTGACTTCGAGCTGGAAAGTTCGTTTGGAGTTGGGATCGTCGACGCTGCCCACCACCATCGGCTTTCCTAGTTGGGCGAGGGTACTGGCTTTGATGGAGAGTTGACGGATGATTGGCCGCGTTTGCGCCGCCGTTAGATCGGGCATGGCGAAGTTGCTGATTTCCGCCCGCACCGCGATCGAAGGTCCATTGGGTCGCTCCTCCAATCTGCACCAGATACTCGTTCCCACATCGATGTACTGATACTCACCCTGCTTGGTGTTGGTGTCGACTGGAACGCGCGTGCCAATCTTGATCTCATTGGATTCTTCGGCATTCAGGTTCATCCAATATTGTCGGGTGTTTATTTTCTTGCCGTCCTCCACTTCATTGACGGAGAAGTCGATCCGATAGGGGTTTACCGCCTTCTCGGACGCAGACGTTCCTTTCGGCGTATTCGATTCCTGTGCCGCTCTCGCTGTTCCTCCCGCTGCCATCATCGCCACAATCAACGCCGCTGCTCCCAGTGTCTTCTTGAACATGGTGAAATCTCCTTGTGGGTTGGTTCTCGATTTGCTGTTAATCCTTTTCATTGTTCGGAAAGTTGTTCGGAAAGTTGTCTGGAAAGTGGTCGTCGATTTCTTCGGCCGCATCCTTGCGCCGCAAGTCTGCCCTCGCTTGTGCGACCAGCGCTGCTTGCTCCGGATAGTTTGCAATGTATCTCGCCAGAATCCTCTCCTGTTCGCTCAACGGTTGCGGCGAAGGAAACTGATCGAGCTTCGGCACCGGACTGGTTACCCGCACAGAGTGGCTGACTGGACGGGGTTTGAGCCGCCTTCGGGATCCGGCGTCGCGAAGTTGAGTTGCGTCGCTTGCTCCGTCGTTTGCTTGTGTTCCAGCGTGCCCGCCGATCTGCGTGGTTGCGGATGGACTTGAAGCAATCTTCTGAACCGGCCTTTCCGGTCTCCATGCCAGGAACGCCGTCACCACAATCGCCGCCGTGAGCGCGGCTAAGGCCGGCCACCGCCACCACGGCTGCTTCGTTACCTGCGCTTGCTGTGCTCGCAGATTCGCCAGAATGCGATCTTCCAGTCCAGCACGGGGCTCACCTGCCGTGAATTTCGCAAGCGCGGCATCAAGTTCGCGTTCGAGCGCGCCGTTATCTAGGTTTTCGTGTTTCATGTCGTTTCCCTGTTTATCGCTGTTCCTCTGGGGCTAAAGCCCGTCCTGGATTGCCAGATGGCGGCACGGCTGAAGCCGTGCCCTTCCCGAGCGACTACTGATCCGCGATTCTTGAGATAACCCCCACTCCCTTTCAACTCGTTCCCGCTTCAACTCGTTCTCCCAGTTTTTCTTTCAAGATCTTTCTTGCGCGGAAGACTCGGGACCGCACTGCGGCTTCGTTGATCCCTAGCGTCGCGGCAACTTCACACAGCGACATCTCTTCTATTGCCGACAAGATCAGCGGTTCGCGCAGTTTCTTCGGCAAGGCCGCGATCAGTCGTTCCAGGTGCGCACTTTCCTGCGAGCTTTGCATCGCATGATCTGCGGGAGTATCCGAAGACCGCACTTCTTCCGCCGAACTCCCGGGATCATCTAGTGCAATCTCCTCCTTGCGACTGCGCTGCCGGCTGCGGTCGACCGCCACTCGCCAGGCAATGCGCGCCAGCCAGGTCTTGGTGTTTTCGACCGTTGCCAGCTTGTGGCTGTAGCGCAGCACGCGAAGAAATGTTTCCTGCGTCGCGTCCTCGGCATCGTGATGGCTTCTGAGCGCGGCATAGGCTATGCGGTAAACCAGGCGCGAGTGCTGCCGGACGAGTTCTTCGAGCATTTCGTCCTGACTGCCGTCTTGACTGCGCGGTACCGTCGCGGCTTCGTTCAGGACTGCCTCTCCCGCAACCAATCGCTTGACCTCAATCATGAAGACCGCCGGGATGTCTGGTTTGTTCAGGTATTTCTTGGGGAGAACGGTTTGGGAGATGCTGCTTGCAAGGACAAGCAGGTCAGCGTTGTTTTTGGGGGCAGGGAACAGCAGGTTCCCTTCGACTTAGCTCAGGGCAGGCTCTCCACTCCGCATCCCGTTCCCTTCGGGAATGGGATGCTCCGGTCGGAATGACAAGTCGTAAATGGGTTACAAGGGTGTGAACCGAACTAGAACCCCACCATGACCGGTTCTGGTTCCAGTCGGACACCCCATATTTCTTCCACGTGGTGCTGAATCTGATCTTTAAGTGCGAGGACGTCGACCGCTGTGGCTCCGCCGCGATTGACGATGGCTAAGGCGTGTTTGCTGGAGATACCTACGCGGCCAGACCCGAATCCTTTGGCGAAGCCGGAGCGCTCGACCAGCCAGGCGGCGGAAACTTTCTTGCGAGTTTCGAGTGCTGGATAGTTGGGCACGGTGAATCCTCGCGCGGCGGCCCGCAGTTTCAGATCCTCATGCTGTTCTGCGGAAAGGACGGGGTTCTTGAAGAAAGATCCGGCGCTTTGGCTGTCAGCGTCTCCCGGAGTGATGAGCATGCCCTTGAGGGCGCGGATGTGGCGCACGGCCTCGCGCGTCTCGGCCAGATCCGGCTGAGTTTCGCGGCCTTCGAAGTGGCGCTTGAGGTCGGCATAAGTGATGCGAGGGCTGCCGCCGGGAGTGAGCGCGTAGGCGACGCGAAGAACGATGAAGCGTCCGCGCTCGGTGGTGTTGAAGATGCTGGCGCGGTAGCTGAACTCGCAAGCTTCGGGGCAGAGTTCGCGCACCTGATTATCTTTTAAGTCGAAGACCTGAACCGAGGCGATGGTGTCGGCGACTTCCTGGCCGTAGGCTCCGACGTTCTGCACGGGCGTGCCACCGACGCTGCCGGGAATTCCGCTCAGGCATTCGACTCCGGCGCATCGCGCGATCACGGCGTGAGAAACGAATTTGTCCCAGGATTCGCCGGCGCCGGCGTCGAAAAGAGTTTTGCCTTCTTCATCGTGGCCGCTACGCTGGTCGATGCCTTGAATGGAAACTTTCAACAGCAGGCCGGGCCAACCGGCATCGGCGACCAGCAGATTACTGCCGCCGCCCAGAACGAACAGCGGCAGGTCGCTGGAGCGCACGAAGGTAACTGCCTCCTGCACTTCACCGATGGTTCTGGCTTCAACGAAATATTTTGCCGGGCCTCCGATCTTGATGGTGGTCAGCGGCGCGAGCGGGATGTTTTCGAGCAGGAGCACGAATAGGTTTCAATATACACATGACCGAAACCGCGGGCACTGGCTGGGTCAGAATTGCCCGGCCGACGATCTGGACGAACTTCTGGGTGGGCATTTTCCGGGAGACATTTTTCAATGGACAACGCAAAGCCCTGCAAGATAAAAGAGATGTGCCCACGAACACGTTTCAGGGGCAAGTGCAGGCGAGGGAGCGCAAGATTTCTAAATGCTTACCGAAGAGCGGCAAAGAGCGATCCTTGAGATACTGCGCCGGGAAGGCCGGGTGCTGGTGGTGGACCTGGCCAAGCAGTTCCACACTTCCCAGGTCACGATCCGC